>JAAYOC010000047.1 GCA_012520505.1 Oscillospiraceae bacterium | reverse complement strand
TTCTTCAATCAAATCTTCATCTTCAATACTTAGGACGTCACCAACCTGCAATTCTGTGCGACGCTTGTCACCAAACTTTGTTTGGATTTCTAGTAGCTCATTATAAATAATTTCATCAACACGTTCTTCATGCGCCAAAATATCTTTCAAATCAGCAATCAGAGCAACAAGTTTTTGATATTCTTCTTCAATCTTGTCACGTTCCAAGCCAGTCAAACGAACCAAACGCATGTCCAAGATAGCTTGTGCTTGTTTATCAGATAAAGCATAACCATTAATTAAACGAGTTTTAGCCTCCTCAGAGGTCTTTGACGAACGGATAATTGTGATAATTTCGTCTATATGATCAAGCGCAATGCGTAAACCTTCTAAAATGTGTGCGCGTGCTTGTGCCTTTTGTAATTCAAATACTGTACGACGACGGATAACTTCACGTTGATGTGCCAGATAAGCAACAAGTATCTCTTTCAAACTCATTGTCTTAGGCGCACCGTGATCAATCGCCAACATATTAAAGCTAAAACTAGTCTGCAATAATGTTTGCTTATATAGATTATTTAAAATGACACTTGCCGAAGCATCGCGACGAACATCAATAGAAATTCGTAAGCCTTCACGATCGGATTCATCGCGAATTCCTGTGATGCCTTCTATCTTTTTATCACGTGCTAATTCAGATATACGCTCAATTAAACGCGCCTTGTTAACGGCGTAAGGTAGCTCAGTTACAACAATCTGCTCTTTACCTGATTTAAGTTGCTCAATATCTACTTTTGCACGTACAGTTACAGTGCCACGTCCAGTTTCATATGCACGACGAATACCTGACTTTCCCATAACAATACCACCAGTGGGAAAATCGGGTCCAGGTAATGCTTCCATCAGGTCGGCTGTGGTAGCCTCTGGATTATTCATCAAAATATGAAGCGCAGAAATCACTTCAGCAAGGTTATGCGTTGGAATGTTCGTTGTCATTCCAACAGCAATTCCGGTGGCCCCGTTAACCAACAAATTTGGAAAACGTGCTGGTAATACTTCCGGTTCGCGTTCCTCACCATCATAGTTGGGAATAAAATTAACTGTATCTTTGTTTAAATCACGAACCATTTCCATGGCGACTTTACTCAAACGAGCTTCCGTATACCGCATAGCAGCAGCACCGTCGCCATCGACAGAACCAAAGTTTCCGTGACCGTCAATTAACATGTGTCGGTATGAAAAAGGTTGTGCCATCCGGACCATTGACTCATAAATTGCAGAATCTCCGTGGGGGTGATATTTACCCATTACATCCCCAACAATACGAGCCGACTTTTTGTGTGGCTTATCTGGTGTGTTTCCCTGTTCAATCATTGAATACAGAATTCGTCGATGTACCGGCTTCATGCCATCGCGCACATCTGGCAGTGCACGTGCCACAATAACAGACATGGCATATGACAAGAATGACGTTTTCATTTGTTCTGACAAATTCGCATTTTTAATACGGCTGTCGTTTAACTCAGACATTACTTATTTACTCCTCGCAAATATTTTATGACTTTTATATTGTGTTTTTAAATTCAATACTAAAACACACTTGGATTAAATATCCAAATTTTCAACAAAGACTGCATTATCTTCAATAAACTTTCGACGTGGA
>JAAYOC010000035.1 GCA_012520505.1 Oscillospiraceae bacterium | reverse complement strand
TTACCTATACCTGATTCAGCCCTGAAACTATATTAATATATTTTTCAGGGCTTTCAAAGTTAATGTAAAGTAAATATGGTGAAACTAAAATAAATTTATGGTTGACAAATAAATAATTCAGTATTATCCCATCTTCGACAGTTGATGAATTACAAAGAGGTTACAAACGGCTTGAAATGGCTGTTTGTGACCTCTTTCGTAGATTTGAGATTGTTGTATGGAAACTCTATCCTAAAATTTTTTTGACTTTTTTATTAAGTTCTTTTGGTTGATAATATTTTTTGTTTAATTCTAAATCAAATACAGTATTTAAGGCGGTAGAAACTTGCGAGCATGTGTAGGTTGACATATAACACATATCTTCGATATTGGCCACTTCCATGTTTTGCAGAGTTTCTACAATATTTTCGACTGTAAAGTGTGTTTGATTTAAGTCAAGCTTCTTTTCAAGAAGCCTGTATATCAGAAGGGAAGTGTAGCATATCATAAAGTGTGCAATAATTCTTTCTTTGTTCTGATGGAATACTGGACGGGCTGAAAAGTTTGTTTTCATAACCCTGAAGCAGTCCTCAATCTTGTATCGCTGGGAACTGATTGCAATAATATCTTTAGCAGAATCATCAAGATTAGTTGCTATTGCGTAATAACCATCATATTTTTCTTCTTCATCAATGATAGCTTGATTAAGAACATAATTATCAATAGTTTTACCGCCTGTTTTAGAAGAGGTTCTTTTGATAAAACGAGTGACATCATTAGGTCCTTTTTTGTATGTTTCGGGATCTATGTTTTTCAGCAGAACTTTAGCTCTTTCTATCTGACGGTTTCTTATAAATCTTTGGTATTCCATCATTTTTCTTGAAAAAGTAATGATTATTTTCTGTTTAACAACGGCTTTTGCTTTTACTTTCTTTGTCTTGCCATTTTTAAGGATTTTTTCTTCATAAAGGCCAAGATCCGTGGTTTTGTCGGCATTTACAATCTTATATATTTTATCGTTATACATAATTCTGTTTGCAAGGTCATTCTTGTCAAAGTCTTTCATAAAAGCTACAGATACTTCGCTGTCTGAGGATAGTAGTCTGTAATCTGTATCATTAAACACAGCTTCTTTTAAGGTGCCTGATAGTTTCTTGATTGATTGCGTAACGATAAATGCCCTACCCCCCATAGAATTAAATTTTCTGATGTTTAGAGAGCCGAGACCTGCATCGGCACAGTATATAAATTTCTTTCCTTTAAACATTTCAGTAAGTTTTTTTTCTGAAGGAAGGGCTGTTGTCTGCTCATTATCGGAACCTGAAGTAAGACACATGGAAAGCGGTATTCCGTCGGAATCTATAAAAAGTCCCATCTGAATAAGTGGAGCTGGCTGGTGCTGCTTGGAAATGCCGTATTTACGAAAACCTTTAATAATTTCACCAGTAATCTCATCAACATAATCATCATCTGGAGATTCAATTTCAAAATAATAATTTGAGCAGTCATAATAGCAGACAGATGTATCACGTTTCACTATATTCTTACTTTTCTCAAAAAGATAAGAAATATATTCGTCGTAATGAGCTTCTAGCAAATCCATAGTGCGAAGTATATGAACATAGTTAAATGAAGGTTTTTCATAATAGTGGTCAAGATGTTGGTGTGTTCCTAACTTGGAATCAGGGTAAAGAATTCGTGCAAATGTAAGAAAACGATTGACAGTATTTGGGTCATAAGTAATCTTAGAATTCTTTGTAGTATTTTTAAAGAAGGACCCAATTTCCAAGTCATGATAAAGGTGTTGCAAAAATAGATAGCCTATGTTCAAGTTTGTACTAGAAGAAACAAGGTCTTTGCTGAGTTTTATTTTTTCAGCAAAATCAATCTTAACCTCCAAAGTTACCTTGCCGTTTTTTTCTTCATCATTATACTTAGCAACCTGTTCTCTGGCATAAGCAAGTGGATCATCTGTAATCTTCAATAGTTCAGAATGCTTACCTATCCTTACAATATTCTTTGTTGTCGTTTTATTTCCATTACGATAACCTTTTTGTACAAAGTAGCTAGGGTCTTTTGATTTTTTATCATAATTAAGCTTCATAACTTATTATATCATATAATACAACCCCGTACAACAAATATCTAACAAAAATTTGACAAAAAAATAAGCCCAACAAGGCTTAAATACAGAGTTATATAAAAGCTGTGCTATTGACAAAGTGTCGAAGACCCGTGTTACGTGCCATGGCAGCGATTTGAGAACCTGTATGACAACGAATTTAAAGCATTGGATCGTGGAACTTTATTCAAAGACTTGGATTTGGAATTTTTAGGAAGGAGCTGTAAATAAGATGGATGT
>JAAYOC010000034.1 GCA_012520505.1 Oscillospiraceae bacterium | reverse complement strand
AGTGAGGAATCCACAAAAACATGTTCTATGTCAAGCTCTCCATTAGTTTTAACTATTAAGATTGCTTCTGCCATCAACTTTTTATTTTCATCTTCACAATATATTCTGCCTTCTTCATATATCCAGTTCATAATTTATTCCTTCCTTTCGTATTTTTAGTTAATATTCCCCAGTCCAACGAGGTTCCCTGATCTCAACAACTTTTCCTTTTATAAGACTCTCTTGAACATCTATAATTCTTTGATTTGAACTTCCTCGAAAAATCTTGTTCATTGTTTTTAACCCTAAAACAAATGGTCCATCTATTAAAATATCTAAATTTTCCAATAATTCCTTTTGTTCATTTGTACCACTTAACAGCTGTTCGATTGTGTATCCCGTATAACTAGCAATTTCATACCCTTCTCTTTTAAGGTTTTGAGCCAATAAGCTAAAAGGTTTCGCCTGACTAAATGGTTCTCCTCCCGAAAAGGTAACACCTCTTATCAAAGGATTTACTTTAATGATTTCTATTATTTTTTCTTCTTCGATTAATGTACCACCTTCAAAAGACCAAGTTTCAGGATTATGACAACCAATACATTTATGCGGACAACCTTGCGAAAAAATTGTGGTTCTTATACCTGGACCATCTACTATACTCTCTTCAATTAAACCTGACAACCTAAGCATTTTTATTACCAAGACCGTGTTTTACACGATCTTTTTCTTCTGATTTTTTAGCATCATTCCATTTATCCATTGTACCAACAAGATATCCTGTAATTCTTCGAATTCTTTCGAATCCAACATTTTCTCCCATTGTAATTTCTTCCTGATTATTCATTAGCTTCTCCTTATCATATAACAGTATCTGTGAGTATTTTCTAATTATGTCCATAAAACCTTATTACTTCCGGATAATTTTTATTCAACATCTCTAGTTTATCTGGTGCAATTGCTTCCCCTTCACGTCGTCCACATCTTGGACATACATCATTAATGACACCTACGTATCCACATACTGGATCTCTATCTACCGGATGATTAACCGCTCCATATCCAATACCAGAATCATGCATGCATCTAATTACGGTTTCAAAAGCTTCGATATTTTTTGTAGTGTCTCCATCCAATTCGATATAGCTTATATGTCCTGCGTTTGTCAATGCGTGATAAGGGCCTTCTTTTTTCATTTTTTCAAAAACAGAAATTTGATACCATACAGGTACGTGAAAACTGTTTGTATAATATTCTCTATCTGTAACACCTGCAATAATTCCATATTTTTTTCTATCCATTTTAATAAAACGTCCAGATAAACCTTCTGCCGGTGTTCCAAGAAGGGTGAAATTCATATGTGTTTCGGTAGATTTTTTATCTGCAAAATCTCTCATATGCTGTATGATTTTCAAGCCCTTTTCTTGCATTTCGTTATCCTCACCATGATGATGACCATATAATGCTGTTAATGTCTCCGCCAGACCTATAAATCCAATTGATAACGTACCATGTTTAAGTACTTCGCGTACTTCATCTCCTGGTTTTAATTTATCTGAATCAAGCCATAGTCCTTGTCCCATTAAAAAGGGATAGTTATAAACTTTCTTTTTTCCCTGAATCTCAAATCGATCTAATAATTGATTTGCAACAAGTTCTAGCATTTTATCCAGTTTCTTGTAAAATAATTTTTCATCCTTATTACTTTCGATTGCCAGACGTGGAAGATTAATCGATGTAAATGACAAATTTCCTCTTGAATATGCTATTTCACGTTCTGGATCATATACATTCCCCATTACCCTTGTACGACAACCCATTGTTGCTACTTCTGACTCAGGATGACCTTCTTTATAGTATTTAAGATTAAAAGGAGCGTCTAAAAATGTATAATTTGGATACATTCTCTTAGCACTTACTTTACAGCTAAGATGGAATAAATCATAATTAGGGTCTCCATCATTATAATTAATTCCTTCTTTTACCTTAAATATATGAATTGGAAATATACAAGTCTCGCCATGTCCTAATCCAGCATCTGTTGCAAGCAATATATTTTTGATAACCATTCTTCCTTCTGCAGACGTATCCGTTCCATAATTTATCGAAGAAAATGGAGTCTGTGCTCCCGCTCTGCTATGCATAGTATTAAGATTATGCACAAAACCCTCCATGGCCTGATATGTTTCTTTATTAGTGAGCTCAATAGCCCTCTTTCTTGCTTTACTGACAATGTTTTTTGTTTCACGATATTCGAGTTTTTTTTCTTTAGTAACTTCCTCTATAATAGCTGAATCATATTCTTCAACATTATCATTCATCCTAATCAGTAATCCTATTGAATTCATGATTTTTGTAATTACATTATCAACAAACTCTTTTTCAGTCTCTGTATTTAGTTTGTCTTCTAATATTTCTTTTAATTTATCTTTATATACTCGTACAAAGGTTTTTTTTACTCCCTCTGCCATGCTATAGTCAAAGTTAGGTATACTTTGCCCGCCATGCTGATCGTTCTGATTTGACTGTATGGCAATAGCTGCCAATGCTGCATAACTTTGAATAGATTGTGGTTCTCTTAAAAAACCATGCCCCGTTGAAAAACCACCTTTAAATAATTTAAGT
>JAAYOC010000046.1 GCA_012520505.1 Oscillospiraceae bacterium | reverse complement strand
TGACGCGGTGTTGAGCACGTTCGTCGCCACCCGCCCGATAGCGCGCCAACTCAACTGCGGCGCGCGCTTCGGCCTGGTGCAGAGTGATGAGCCGGAGTGGGTTGTGGGGCGCACGAACTACAAGCAGTGGCGGGCGGCATTCGAGCTTGACGGCTTCCACGACATCATCATCGCGGACCACATGCGCGGGTTCGCGGCGAAGTATGGCATGAATATCGTCGGGCAGGTGAGCCTTGGCGTTGACCAACACATCTTCTGCCCGAAGGCCGACTTCCCGATCAACCGCACCCCTGGAAAGCGCATCCTCGTGGTGACGAAGGGGGTGCGCGTCTGGTATGACGGGCATGATTACCTCATCCCGGCGCTGCACGAACTCGCGAAGCGATACCCCGAGCTCATCATAGATTGGCTCGGCTACCCACCTCCTGCGTTCGACTGTCGCGTGGACCATCATCAGACGTGGAACCCACACGAGGTTGCGGGCCTGTATTCACAGGCATCCGTCTTCGTGTTGCCGTCGCTGATCGAAGGTTCGCCCTGCACTGTGCGCGAGGCGATGGCGTGCGGCACCGCCGTCGTGACGACGCCCACTGGCATTGACTACGGGCGCGATGGCGAGAACTGCCTGCTCATACCGCACCGCGATACCCGCGCGATAGTAGCGGCAGTCAGTCGCCTATTCGACGACGACCGGGAGCGCGAGCAGATCGCACTCGAAGGCCTGCGCACGATGCGCGAACACGCATGGGCGCGGTTCGTGGGCGACGTGGAGAGGATCGTGGAGAGATATGCGCATCAGGTTCCACCTCTGGCAGAATGACCGCAACTGCGCCACCGCGCGACAGAGGGGCTTCCACGTCATTGGCGAGTTGCAGCGGCGCGGTGTCAATGCAGCCGTGTGGGATCACGCGGAGCCATGCGATGTGGTCATTGTCCAGCGCAGCATAAGCCCTGAGTGGCTGGAGACGCTGCGCGACACGGCAGGGAGTGCGGCGGTGTGGCTGGACATGAACGATGATCTCTACGGCCCCCACCGCCGACACATGGGCTTCGACGACCACCCGCTACGCAAGTTCGACGGCGTGCTCACCTGTTCGGAATGGCTCACGTCCAAGCTATCAGAGCACCACGAACATGTCTTCACCTGGCCGGAGGCGCTTGACCCGATCTACTCCCGCGAGCAGTGTGCATATCGCGACGATACGGACGTGCTTCGTGTCGCGTGGATGGGCGGCACGGATAACCTGCGCTGGTTCGAGTTGTCGCCGATCAGGTGGGTATTGCCTGAGTTCGCGCATCGCCTGCACTGGGTTGTTGCCGCGCCTGAGCGCGCCTGTCGCGGCGAATTGAACATCAACGTGGCGAAGGAACTCCTCCCAGGGCGCGTGGACTTTCACCCGTGGCGGTATGACGCCGTTGCGCGGCTCATGGCCTCTTGTGATTGCAGCCTGATTCCGCTGGAGCAAACGGAATGGTGTTGGAGCAAGTCTGACAACAAGCCCGCGTCGATGATGGCAATGGGCCTGCCCGTGGTGACGGAGGACATTCGCTGCTATGACGCACTGGTGCGTCACGAGAAAACGGGATTGCGCTGTTACACCGCAGACGACTGGGCGGCGGCTATTGAGCGCATGATTTCCGATGCTGACCTGCGTCGCGACCTCGGTATGCGTGGGCGGGAAGCGGCACGCTCTATGCGCTCCATCGAGCGGGTAACGGATACGCTTCTGGAGGCGCTGCAATGGCCTATCGCGTAGACCTCGGGTGTGGGCGCGCCAAGCAGTTCGGCATGATCGGCATTGACTGTCTGGAGGATAGCGACGCCGACCTCATTGTGGATGTTGACCG
>JAAYOC010000082.1 GCA_012520505.1 Oscillospiraceae bacterium | reverse complement strand
TTAATGGTTGAACTATCTTTTACTATATAAACCTCACGCTTTTGCGTTTCCTGATTTTCCTTGATTAATTTAATTTGATTATAGCTATCATCATCAATAGAACTACTATAATCATAATCAACCAATAGGCTCTCATCTCCGATGAATAAATCTGTCTTGAGAGTATTGACATTGATAAATTGTAGCTTGCCAAAGTTATCTCGTAGCATATACCAACTTCCGGTATTGATTAAAGTCTCATCAATTCCATATTGAATTACCTCAAATAGGGTTTTATTATCATGTACTCTTGGTGCTACCACATAGGTACTTGCATTGACCACTTCCGCTTTGAGCTTAAAGTCTGATGTGATTCTTAAGAATATCTCTGATGCAGTGAGCCCTGAGAAAACGTAAGTGTCTTTATTCTTGAGGTATCTCATTTGGTCATAAGCAGTTATTTGAATCTTTCCACTCTTCGACTGTTTCTTCTTAAATACATATCCAAAGAAAATGCCTTGACCATCGATCTTAAAAGAAACGGGTGAGCCTTCATTTATTGAGATATTTTCCTGGTCGATATATTCGAAAGTCAATTTACCGGGCCGTTCCGCTATGTTGGTTTCCCAGCTTATCCCGCTATTGACTAATTCGCTCATATCCCAAGCATTTCCACTTTTGCTATCTTGTACGATTAATTCTATTTGCATCCACTCACCCCCTACTTATGTTTAATCTGACTCTCCGCCACCCATCCCCTATATCCTCCACTTGGAGTTGTGATATGATATCGATATTTCCGACTCTTGTCTGCTACAATATGACTTATCTTCCCGGTAAAATTACTAAAGGTTCCAAAGGGTGAATCCCCATATGAGCTGTACCAATACTTGCCATTTACTATTACATTATCTCCGATTGCGAATCCGGTCTTTGGTCTTTCCGGAGCGGGTTTTTCTATTTTAGGAGGATCGGTGGGAATAGTTGGTAATTTGATAACCACCGTTTTAGCTGAGAATGGTCTAAACTCTTTTAAGGACATGACATAGTGAGTGTCAGGATCACCTGCTTTTAATCCATATTCTAAGTCCTCAATAGATGCCAACATATTCACATCGGTATCGCTAATAATAAATCTACATGGAGTTTTGCTTGCTCTTATTTTCTCAAAGAACTCTAAATAAAATTCTGGAGGCTCAAATCGTCCAGAAGTTACTATGTAAGGAGCATTAGGAGCTGCCGGTAAGAACCCCTCAATCGTACATTCAGCCAACTTCTTTTCTCTCAGCAAATTTATTTCTCCTATTTTTATAATCTCCTCAACCTTATTAGAGCCAGAAGATTTTAACACTATTTCCTCAGGATTCACCGGAAGTTGCACTATTTGATTATTAAACTCAAAGAAAAACCTAATTGCCATTATGCTCCCTCCCCTACCAATACACTTGCATATGCTTCTTCAACCATATCCTCAATAACCGCAAGTATCTTGTTTACATCTGCAGTTTCTCTCACATCTCCAAACTCTACGGTCATTTCAGGTCTTAGGGTTGTGTATTTATTAACAAATTCTGTTGCTGCTACATCTTTGAGAAGCTTGATATCTTCATCTGTGATGCTTACCTCATCTTTAATCTTGCCTACGCTATCAAGTTTACCACCATCTAAAACTATATTACCAAGGTTAAAGTCGGGGTCTTCAAAATTCAAATCATCCCAACTTAACAGGGCTTCTTGTTTAACCGAGTAATCTTTATTCTTTTCGGCTTCTGCAGCTGCTTTTTTCGCTGCTAAATTAGCTTCGTCCTTCGCCCTATTGGCATCCATTTCGGCTTGTCTTGAGGCTGCTTTTGCAGCAGCTGCATCC
>JAAYOC010000090.1 GCA_012520505.1 Oscillospiraceae bacterium | reverse complement strand
TTCCTCATCGCCCACAACCAATTTAAATATCAGACATGAACTTAAAATCAATTTCTTTATTAATAGCCCTTTTCTCCTGGACACATATGGGCAATGCTCAATCCGGGCCGCAATTGGTTAATATAGGAGATTTCAAAACGTCCAATGGGAACATTATCAAAGATTGTGTAGTAGGTTACAGAACAATGGGCAAATTGAACGCAGAAAGAAGTAATGTGGTTTTATGGCCTACCTGGTTTGCCGGGACCAGTGAGCAAATTGTTAATTCTGGTTTAACAAACAGCCTGATCGATACTTCTGGTCTGTTTATTGTTTTTGTCGATGCCCTGACCAATGGAGTCTCATCATCCCCTTCAAACAGAGAAGATTTCCCTATAATATCAATCAGGGATATGGTCAATTCCCAATATTTATTGTTAGTAAATCACCTCAATATAAAACATGTTTACGCGATTATGGGAATTTCGATGGGCGGTATGCAAACTTTTGAATGGGTTGTGGCCTATCCTGATTTTATGGACAAAGCCATTCCAATCGTCGGTACTCCAAAACAATCATCATACGATATACTTGTTTGGCGGACAATGGCCGACCTGTTAACTGAAGCGGAACAAGATCCGCGAAAACTCGATTTTGCCTATAAACAGGCTATCAACATTTTTCAAATGAACGTGAATACACCAACACTATTCGCGAAAACCCAAAATCCTGACAGTCTCGATATTTATCTCGAACAACAATATTCCACGCGAATAAAGCCGGAGGACTTTCTGGCGGGCATAAAAGCAATGATACCGCACGATATCTATAAGAGTTCCGGCTGTGCTCAAGAGAATATTAAAAATATAATAAAAGCTGATATGTTAATTATTTTGGCAGCACAGGATCATCTTGTTAATCCAATTTCGGCAATCGAGCTATCAAAGGAGTTAAACGCTGAATTAGTGATGTTACAAAGTGATTGCGGACATGGAGTATCTGTTTGTGAAAGCGAGAAAATTAAAAATGCGGTTACCGAATTCTTAAGTGATAAATAGGTCAATAAAATAAACAGGTTACAACATTGTATAAAAGCCATTCAAACGGCTTTTATACTTGACCGTCATGGTAAGTTTAAGTGAGATTAATGCAAAAAGTTAACGAAACAAATCGCTATGAAAAGATAAAAAACTATAACCTGTGGAGACCAGAACCCACAAAAAAAACGGGGTGAAACCGAAAAACCTTATGAGTAGGGAAACATAATTCAAAAAAAATGAAAAAAGTAATGACAATTTTTGGAGCAATAATTTTGGCTTCCGTTTTGTTTTCTAGTTGTACAACTGTAAACAAAATGATGCGTGAACCAAATGTTAGAGTTGAATTAACGAAAAATGATTTTACTTTATCGGAACAATTTACTGCTGAAGCTCGAAGCACAATAATAGTCGGAATTGATTGGAGTCGTTTGTTTATGAAAAAAACAGGTACTATTAATAAAGATGGCGGCGCAGCAAGAATTAGTTTAGCAAGTTTGCCTGTTATCGGAAACGTGCTGAGCGATAAAACGTCAAATTATGCTCTTTATGAGTTAATGAATAACAACCCTGGTTATGACGTAATTTTCTATCCGCAGTATGAAGTTCAGGTTTCTAAACCAATTCTGGGTATTGGTTTTTTAATGAAAAAAACAACTGTAAAAACAACCGCAAAATTAGGAAAGTTAAATAATTAAAACCAGACTATAACAGCACATTGGCGGATATGGCGGGTGCGTAGATTCAACTTACCAATGCAACTTTTTTCTCCAAAGAAGCGAAAAAAACTTCTTTTGGAGAAAGGAAACCTAGTTTTTCTCTGGGCCTTCGGTTAATTTTATATTGTACTTCTTTGATATATTGGTCGTTATAATTTTCAAACGATTGTTTTTTTGGGA
>JAAYOC010000089.1 GCA_012520505.1 Oscillospiraceae bacterium | reverse complement strand
TATTATATTCAAATACCAATTTTTATTATTTGTGCACCTTACTATGCTTTTAAATATATTGTTCATGAAATAAATAAAAAGTCTTAGCTAAGTAATTCAAACTTTCCACCGGTATATTTTATTAAAATAAAAATAAATCTTTCTGTCAAGACGTTTCGAAAGTCTTAGTCACATTATAAAATTTTATTAAAAAAGTGTTGCATTTTAGTCACACTTAGAAAAAGTAGGGTGCATTTTACTTTCAGTTAAGCAGTTTCGGGTGCATTACACTCGAATTGGTCTTTGATTTGTAGCATTTTGCTCGCACTAACACATCAAGAAGTTAACAAAATGCTACGGTTATCTGTGGCATTTTTTATTTACATGTAACGGAGTTTTAAGCGTTACAAAGCCATTTAACTTGTTAAAGTTATAAATCAACAAAAACCTGAAAAGTATATAAATAGTAATATAAAGAAAAAAACGACTTTTACCAGCAATTGGTATGTCGTTTTATTTTTATATTTAAAAGGGTATTCGAAATATTTTACATTTTATATCATTTCATTTAAAAGGGTATTCGAGATAATTTACATTTTATATCATTTCATTTAAAAGGGTATTCGAGATTACATTTGAAAGGCTATTCGTGTTTAAGTTAAAAATAATTTCCAATTTATATTTAAGCTTAGTCTTGTTTGTATAAATTCATATGAACCTGTATAAATTGGATTTGATTTTAGTATTGTATCGTAATCTATATCTAGATCTGATTGATTAGATAACTTTAATATTATATTTAGATTTTCTCTATCAGTTGCTACAACACTTAAGAATATATCTTTAGCTTCATAATCATTAATATCCTTTAATTGTTTCATAAACAATCTAAGTCCACCTTCGTAATTAAACGCCATTATATGCTTATGGTTTAGTTCCACTAATTGAATATTAAGATTGTCAATCTCATTTTCAAGTTTGGTCATCATTTCTTTTTTAGTAGATTCAATAATGCTAGAAGAAGTGATGGCTTTTTCTTTTTGTTTAGTTTCAATAATTAACTCTTCAATGTTTCTCATTTGTAATGTAATGTGAGATTCTTT
Source organism: Oscillospiraceae bacterium (assembly GCA_012520505.1). Lineage (GTDB taxonomy): Bacteria > Bacillota > Clostridia > Oscillospirales > Acutalibacteraceae > UBA1227. The sequence continues at coordinate 3,522 of JAAYOC010000089.1, read as the reverse complement.
CTTACTCAAAGTGAGAAGTAACCATATTTTTGAAATAACTTATATTTTTTGTAATTGATTTTAAAGCTTCTTCAATAAGAATATCTATTTGTCTGTAGTAAATGTTTTCAATATCTAAAACCCTATTCTTTTTATTGTCTAATAATTCCAATAACATAACTTGGTAAGGTTTCCCTCGGTGATTAATTTTTGATTTATAAAATTTATCCCCTGGGAGTGAGTAAACAAAATTTGAGTATTTGTGTTCGTTAATTTTTTTGTTAGATTTTGGTTTATACAATTTATTTCTATCTTGAATCATTGATTGAACTTTATGAAAGTCTTTTTTATCAATTATTCCTTTGTGGTTATTACTTACATAGTAAATGGGTTTAGTTGTATTTATTACTGAGTTTCTAGCTCCTATGGATTTAACAGTTGTTTTTTGTAGTTTCATATCACCCATGTATTTTTCATTTCTAAGAATTGTTCTAATAACAGTAGGAGAAAATCTTTTATTGCCACTACTAGTTTTATAATTCCTTTTTTCTAGTTCATTGATTATTTCGTTTATCTTATAATCTTCGAGAAACAATTTAAATATTAATCTAATAATTGGAGCTTGTTTTTCATTGATGATAAATTCTCCGTTTTTAATATGATAACCAAATAGTCTAGGAGTAGTACTCAATCCTTCTTTCATTTTCTTTTTATAAGTCCACTTAACATTAGAGCTGTTGCTCTTAGACTCTTCTTCAGATAAAGAAGTTAAAACTGTAAGAATCATATCAAAAGAAGGATCCATACTTGATATTCTTTCATTTTCAAAATAAACCTCAACATCGTGTAATCTTAAATCTTGAATAGTTGAAACGCCACCATTAACATCAAAAGTAACTTTATGTGTTTTATCACCACAAGCAACTAACAGTATGCTAAAAAGTAAAACACCTAATAAACTTAAAAGTTTTTTCATAATTTTTCCTCCTTAATTAGTTTAAAAAAGGTTTAAAGTGATACACTAAAAACCGTTTTAATTATTTTTAACTATGCGATTGTTGTTCTAAAAGTTTGTTCTTTAAAGTTTCCGTTAGGATCTGTGATTTTTAAAATATAATCAAAATAGTTTCCAGTACTTGGATTACCAATTACTCTACCTGTGTTATCTAAAAATTCTGTTTATATGATTGGTTACACAAAGCATCAATATGATTTAGATATTGTTGGTTTAAGTATTCAAGACTATATTTCAAAATTACCACACTTAGTGTCCACAATAGATTTCTTAAAATAAAATAAAAATATCAATAAAATGGTGCAATCATCCAATGTGATGAGCACCTTTTTTATTTGTCAAATTAATGGTTTATTACCAAGCCGATAATGTATGTGCATGTCCGTGTGTATAACTAACTTGTATAGTGGTTTACTATTCGTTTGCTAAATAGTACCTATTTAGTAGTAATATCGAAATAACATTGAGAAATGAGTTAAACAATGCTATAATTTTATTATAAAGTCACAAGGTTTTAAATTTACATAAAAACAAAAACAATAATATGGAGGAAAAAATTATGAGTAAAGTATTTAGTATTATTAAATATGAAGGAAATAACGATACGTTTGTATGGAAGTCTCCTGTCGAAAATTTTAATACAGGTTCACAGTTAATTGTTCATGAATCACAGGAAGCTTTGTTTTTCTTAAACGGTCAAGCTTTGGATCTTTTTGGTCCTGGAAGGCATACATTAGAAACACAAAATATACCTCTACTTAGGAAAGCTCTTAATAAACCAACAGGTGATGAAACCCCTTATACATGTTCAATTTATTTTATTAACAAGGTAGAACAAATGGCAATTAAATGGGGTACGGATAGTATGGTTTCATATATAGATCCTACTTACAATATCCCATTATCAATTGGTGCATCTGGAGAAATGTCAATGAGAGTTGAAGATTCTAGAAAACTGATTGTAAAATTAGTTGGGACTGAAAAATATCTAGGGCAAGATGGGCTGACCAGAAAATTGAGAGCATTTTTGATGACATCATTAAAACCTTTACTTTCTAAAACTATGTCAAAAGGTGATGTTAGTATTTTTAATGTAGATAGTCAAATTGATGTTTTGTCAAATATTATGTTTGATGAACTTAAACCTCCATTTTTAGATTATGGTTTATCTCTTGAAAGGTTTTTTATAACAAATGTTGCTAGACCAGATGGGGATCGTACATTTGAAAAGTTTAAAGATTTATTTTATAGACAATATGGCGAAGTGGCTGAGGCGAAATTAAGACAAGAAGTTGGATTGATTGATGAAACAACAGCAGCTCAAAGAAAAGTTATTGATGCTGAAGCACAAGCAGCTAAGAGAAGATTAGAAGGTTATACATATCAAGATGAAAGAGGATTCGATGTAGCTGAAAAAGTCGCTGAAAATGAAGGTGTAGGAACAATGGCAAGTACTGGAATAGGATTAGGTCTTGCAGCAGGAGTGGGAGTAGGAGTTGGTGGTAAAGTTGCCGGTATTACAACTGATGCTCTAGGAGATGCTACTGGAGGTACTCAAACATCGCAACAAACAACGGTTGACCCATTAGAAGCATTTAGACAACAAGTGGCAAAATTACAAATAATGAAAGAATCTGGTCTTATATCAGACGATGAGTTTGAAAAATTAAAACAAGAACTTTTAGCGAAAATAATATAAGGAGAATACAGAAATGAAAATAAATAAAAACAAAACATTATACTTTGTTGTAATAGCACTATTATTAGGATTATTTAATTTAATTGCATTTGTAATTCCGTTTCCTAAAAGTGGAGGATTTTGGACTGGATATGTATCCATCACAATTTCAATAGTAATTAGTAGTATTGTACTCTACATAATATTTGATAAAAAAGATTTAAAAAGTAGATTTTATGGAGTTCCTTTAATATATGTTTTAAGAAGCTATGTAATGCTTCAATTAATTTTAGGAATTACGCAAATGGCAGTTCCAGCATTTAACTATAGATATGCAATTGTAGTTAATGCCATTATCCTTGTATTTAGTATCATAGGCTTGATTGCCCTAACTGCTGGTAGGGAAGAAATCGAAAGAATTGATGAAAAAGTTAGACAAAAAGTAATCTATATAAGAGAAATTCAAATTTTAGTGGAAAATTTAATTGATGATACAAAGGATGAACTTATTTTATCCAGTTTAAATGAGTTAAAAGACTTGATAAGATATAGTGATCCAATGAGTAATGATGAAATAGAAAAAATCGAATTAGAAATTTTAAGTGAAATAAAATCTTTAGAGAACTTAAAAGATGAAACCAAATTAACAAAAATAAAGGATATTAACAAATTAATTAAACAAAGAAATAGGATAGTTAAAGCCTATAAATAAAACTAATTATTAAAGGTGATAACTATGGCTATATATAAGTGTAAGGTTTGTGCTGGAACATTAGAAGTATCAGAAAACCAAACAACAGCAACCTGTAATTATTGTGGAGTAGAACAAACACTACCAAAATTAAATAAT
>JAAYOC010000107.1 GCA_012520505.1 Oscillospiraceae bacterium | reverse complement strand
GAGCCTCAAGTAATGAGTGATTTTGAAATATTTGTTGTTTTTAGACTTTAATTAACGTATTCTTGTGATATTTCGGCAGTTCGTACAATATATAGGTCATTAGTAAAAAAATCGGCATTTTATTCAATATGACCGGCATTCCGTCTTATTGAAAAGGGATTTTAATTAAAAAAGTTGAATAATTTACGACAATAGAGTTAATAAGCTTATAGTCACAATGTAGTAGAGCAAAATATTTGTCGAAGAAATATTGATGACGAAGGTGATCATAATGAACCCTACGGGATATTACATAAACGGTAAATCGTTAACCAATTTGTCCTTAGGTTGTATGCGGTTTCCTTCTGTTGAATCTGCAATTGAAACTATTTCAGCTGGTGTTGAAAGCGGTGTAGTATATTTAGATACCTCCCCAGCATATTTATATCGATCAGAAGAGGAAAATTGTGAAACATGGGTTGGCGAAGGGATTAAAGGTTATAGGAAACAGATTATTTTGTCAGCTAAATCAGCTGTAGGTGGTTGGGGTCAAGAAAGTGGATATAATCCTGCTAAAGGATATTCAATAACAACCGCTGATCAAGTATATAAACAGATTGACCAATCATTAACTCGTCTGCAAACAGACTATCTAGATTGTTATCATTTATGGGCTGTGCATACGCCTGAAACTTTTGATGAGGCATTAAAACCTGGTGGTTGGGTTGAAGGTGCATTGAAGGCTAAAGACGATGGTTTATTCATAAGTTTAGGGATAACGGGACATGCGGGTTCCGAAGAAATAATCCGCTGGATAAATTCAGAGTTGTTCGATGTTATTACGATTCCTTTTAATATCTTAGATAATTCTCGGATACCAGCTATTAAACATGCTTATGAGAAGAGTATTCCTGTGTTAGCTATGAATCCACTTGCTGGCGGTTTACTTGCCAGTTCCAGTTCTGTATTGTCTTCCGAATTAGATGAATTAGGTGTCGAAAGTGCTTATGACATGGCTCTGAGGTATTGTACCTCTTTCCCAGGGGTATCTGCATTAAGTGGCATGACATCGAAGGATGAAGTTAATGAAAATGTTAGAGTGATTAATAAGCCTACATGGACAGAGCTTCAGGCAAAATCTGTAAAAGAGGTACTCTTTAGTTTGTTAGGTAGTTCTCAGTACATTTGCACCACTTGTAAATATTGCTTACCTTGTCCGCAGGGCATTTGGATACCGGAAGTATTGAAATTACGTAACTATTTCTCTGTATTAAAAATGGATTCAGCTAGGAAACTTTATTTGAGTAGATCTAAAAATGATGATAGATTTAGAGCCCAGAATTGTGTTAAGTGTGGTGCATGTGAAAGTCGGTGTCCTAATGGTCTTCCTGTTAGTACATTGATGGAAGAAGTTTCGGAGGTGTTTTAATGGCGATTAGCAATCCGAAAAAGATACCAAAAGAAAACCGGTTCATCTTCTTAGAAAGGGCCATTATAACTAGATAGATTACCTTATGTGGATTTGACCTGAGAGTGCTAGCTTAGACCTACTGCCCTGGTTGATCTTAAGTCTCAAAAACCTAAATTTACTTGATGATTTTTTAGGAGAACTGTGAGATTATAGTTTTTGAGCAACTATGCAAAGTTACTAAGCAACTCAGATGATCTGCAACTGGCTAATTTGAAGCAAGCCTAGATACATATATTGATTTGGTTAACTTTAATGAAAAAGCCGTTGTAGATGTACACTATGAGCTTAATGAATTAGAGATTGTTGCTAATAGCGAAAGAGCTATAAATGCATGCGTTTAGGTGGCCAACTCCTGTT
>JAAYOC010000060.1 GCA_012520505.1 Oscillospiraceae bacterium | reverse complement strand
GGTATTCGCCAAGCATATTGATAAGTCTCGGTTGGAGTAGAAGAAATTTTTAGAGCCGTGCATCCTTTGAACATCTCATAATAACAATAATCTGCTAAAGTTGTTGCAGGGAGAGCTGGAGCTGATACTAGAGCTGTACTAGCAGTGTAGTCTTCTGAAAGATCCCTATCTGTAGAATGATCACAATAGATAAGCGTTACAATATTAAACGTTTGTGACTCTGAAGCCTGAATACTAGTTCTAAAATATATATGTGTAAGTTCTACTGTTTCGGTATTAATATTATTGCGTCCTACATAATAGTAATCACTAGGGAAATCAGTTGTGCTAGTATAGTTGTTTGTAGGCTCTGGACTTTTGTCTTTACGGATTGCCCCAAAGATCTCAGTGTCTTCAATCTTCTTAATATATATAAGTTTAATTTCTGGGGTGCTTTTATTAAAAATTGAGTTTAAAGTATCTCTAGGACTTGCTGTTACTTGTTTATCTCTAATATAGTCACTAGAAAACACAATATAAAAATCATATTTATCAGGTGCTAGAAGGTTTTTCATTACGTCAAACTTAAAGTTACTATTTATTGTTAATTTATTCATTTAATCACCTCGTGTTATTCTGAGTCTGGGCCTAGGCGTGGCTGTAAAGAGTTATACTATAGGGGGATTTTCTACGTAGTATGTTGTGTCTATAGAAGGGTCAGACGTAGGAGTTTCACCGATTCCTGAGAGCATATTCATGTTCCAACCTGTGGCTGTTACTCCTGCGCCGCTTGTTGGAATCCTCCATGCATATTGATAAACTCCGGTTGGCATAGAAGAAATTTTTAGAGATGCGCATCCTTTGAACATCTCATAATAACAGTAATCTGCTAAAGTTATCGCAGGGAGCGCTGGAGGTGAAGCTAGAGCTATGCATCCATAGAACATACTATGATAACAACTATCTGCTAAAGTTGTCGCAGGGAGAGCTGGGGCTGAAGCTAAAGCTGTACAATCACGGAACATACTAATATAACAATACTCTGCTAAAGTTGTCGCAGGGAGAGCTGGAGCTGAAGCTAGAGCTGCACAACCACGGAACATACTATGATAACAACTATCTGCCAAAGTTGTCGCAGGGAGAGCTGGAGGTGAAGCTAGAGCTGCACAACCACGGAACATAGACAGATAACAAGCACTTGCTAAAGTTGTCGCAGGGAGAGCTGGAGCTGATACTAGAGCTGCACAATCACGGAACAGATGCGCATAGCAAGAGGATGCCATAGAAGGATGGTTCCCAGACGCTACTGTTTCCCAGTCTAAAAGATTTACTATATTTCCCGTGCATTCAATATTTGAACCTGTGAGAACCCACCTATAATTTTGGTTATTACCAGTGATTCTTGTGTTTCTAGCTCCGCTTAGGTAGAGCTTATTGTCAACGCTACTACTTAAAGGAGCAGCTCCATCCCATACACTCCAAGTTTCTAAATCTGTTGAATAGTACAGAGTTCCATTCCAGTTCTTAGTACTGTTAGCAACCTCTAAGGTAAATGGAGAATTACTTTGGAATGTTAGATATGCATTTTCTTGTGATGCTGTAGGGGGAGCTGGGTCTGGATATACAACTCTCTGTATAACAAAGTCTGTTGTATAGTTGCGTGTTACAGGTTCTTTTATTAGTTCCGTAGGAATTCCTGCGTAACCTGCGTAGACTGTGCACTCAGCAGTTAAATCAAACTTTGCTATTGCGCCTTGGCTTGGAAAGAGCTGCGGGATATCATATAAACGGCGAAAGCTAAAATCCCCGGCTGGAATCTCTACGTCGTATTCATAAGTGTAGGCCAAATCACCAAAAAGATAAACAGATATAGTACCATAGTACCGCACAGGTAGACTTGGATTAGTATTTAAAGCGGCTATTATAAGTGTTTTCTCGCCCGTCCAAACGTCTGTATAAGGTGTTGAGCGAATTTCTGGCATAGGTGTTTTAAGTCTAGGTAAACTACTTAGGTCTGCTGGGACATCAGGTGCTACAATAGGACGAGTAAGCGCTGGGCCAACGCCATTAGTTCTAGTTGCTTCTAAGAGTAATTCTTTTCTTAAGTACAGATCTGGGTGTGTAATAGTTAGTTCTCGGGTTTCACCGGGCAGTAAGTTAAAAAATTCTACTTTATAGCTATTACTTTCTTTAACAGCGAGTGTGCCAGATAGTGCTGC
>JAAYOC010000033.1 GCA_012520505.1 Oscillospiraceae bacterium | reverse complement strand
GTTATCTGCTGTTTTTTTGTATCTTTAAGTGTAATATTCAAGCACTTATATGTTAGTACAACAACAAAAACTTCAGCTAAGCTCATATTCAGATTTGTACGATTTAGTAATTCCTAAAGACAATTTACTTCGTAAAATAAATGAGCTAATCGATTTTACTTTTGTTTATGATGAGCTAGTCGAAAAGTATTGCCATAATAATGGTAGAAATGCGGAAAGTCCCATCCGTATGTTCAAATACTTACTACTCAAAACTATCTATAATATCTCTGATGTCGATGTAGTAGAGCGCTCTGGTTATGATATGTCCTTTAAATACTTTCTAGAAATGACTCCAGAGGATGAAGTTATCAATCCCAGCTCGCTTACTAAATTTAGGAAGCTTCGTTTAAAAGATATAGACCTACTCAATTTATTGATAAGCAAGACTGTTTCCATAGCTATTGAAAAAGGTATTATTCAATCTAAGTCCATTATTGTAGACGCTACCCATACACTTTCCCGCTCCAATCCAATCTCACCAATAGATGTTCTTAAAGAACGAGCTAAACAAGTTCGTAAGGTCGTTTATTCCGTAAATCAAGTAAAGCAAGGAAGTTTACCCCCAAAGAATGAAAACAATGATTTATCAAGTGAACTTGATTATTGTGATAAGCTTGAAAAGGAAATAGGATCAGATCTTGCATTGAGCTCATTGCCCAAGGTTAAGGAGAAGCTCAATCTATTAAAAGAAGCAATTGAAGACACAAAAGATCATTATACGTTATCTAAAGATACTGATGCACGGACAGGTCATAAAAGTTCTGACTCCTCATTCTTTGGATTCAAAACTCATATAGCCATAACAGAAGAACGAATTATTACGGCAGCAACCATCACCTCAGCAGAAAAGGGAGATGGTCCCCAGCTTCCAGAATTATTAAAGATAAGCAAGCAAAATGGAATTCAAGTCAACACAATTATTGGTGATACCGCATATTCAGGAAAGGAAAATTTAAAATTAGCAAATGAACAAGGTATAAAAGTTGTTGCCAAATTGAATCCAGGGATTACTCAAGGTCATAGGAAGCAAGAAGATAAGTTTGACTACAATAAGGATGCAGGAATGTTCGTATGCCCAGCTGGTCACTTAGCTATTAGAAAAGCACGTCAAGGGAAAAAGAACAGTGGTAAAAATCAAACTTATACATACCTTTTTGATATTGAAAAATGTAAAACTTGTGCTCTTAAAGATGGTTGTTATAAGCCTGGGGCAAAGTCTAAAACTTATGCTGTAACCATTAAATCTGATGAGCACAGAGATCAAATGACTTTTCAGGAATCAGATTACTTTAGAGAGAAGTCAAAACACAGATATAAAGTTGAAGCTAAGAATAGTGAACTGAAAAATGTACACGGATATGGCAGAGCCTCTTCCTATGGCATTAAAAATATGCAAATGCAAGGAGCGATGGCTATTTTCGTTGTGAATTTAAAGCGAATACTCAAATTGAATATGTGATTTACTAAGGAGTAGTGCTTTTTTATCGTAAATAGAACCTATTATAGCCTAAATAAAAGACTGTTTTGTGTCCCAAAAACAATCCGTGAGCTTTTAAAAGAAAATCTGGTAAAAGAAAATATTTTCTTTTACCAGATT
>JAAYOC010000051.1 GCA_012520505.1 Oscillospiraceae bacterium | reverse complement strand
ATTTAACATATTTTGATGATATTATATATTGTGTATTTTCAAACACACAAAAAAACATTTTACTTTACTATAATGTAGACTTTACAAAAACAACATTAAACGGTACAAGTGTATCATTAACGTTTGTACGTGATTATTGGCGCACTAATGGGTATAATCGTGATTATTTAACTATTAATCAAACATACGGACATATAGCAAAGAATGATATTTTATCACATAAAAATTATATGTTAGAAAATGTGGACTATAACAATGCGTATGTTGAGTCTAATATAGTAAATTATAATGAAAAAATTAATATTTTATCAAGTGGGAGATATGACTATTGGTTAATTGATAAGGTTCATGAAGTGTCAGCAGTTGGCAGTGGTAAAGCAAATCCCACTAGTTTTATATATGTACTTTATAAATCTACACAACGTTTTATTGGTGTTGGTGTTTATGATACTTATAGTGGTGGTAATGCTAATGCTATTATAAATAAATTAATGAAAATTACAAAGTTGAGAACGGGTACAAATGGTAATTATACATATTATGACGTTACACCACATAAATGTTATGTGTTACCACCATTATTAGCGCAATTTTTATATGGTGAACAAACATATATTGATTATGGTACAGTAAACAATGAATATAGTATTGACGGTACTACATATGACTACTATATTTTTGATGTACAAACTAGTAAATTAAAGTTTTATATTTATGAAAAAGATACAGCAACTAATACCATTAGAAATGATTTTGTTCCAAGTAAAGAAATAAATAAAATAGGTGATAAATATTATTCTAGATATATTGTTTTAGGTAATTCCAAAAAATTATATTATATACGTCTTAATAATGGTACAAATCAAGATATAAGTTTTTATACTGCTGTAAATGCTGACGGTATAATTTGCCAAATGCAGTGTGATTATCTTGACGGTATACAAGATATAACAAATCTTTTTGAGTATAATGTGTATTATAATGCGGGATATCAATACGAAATTGAAAACGCAAATAGTATAAGATTAGAAAAAATATCAAATAATATCAATATTGCAGGTGCTGGGGTTGGTGCTGGGTTAAGTATTATAAAATCATTTGTTGAACCTGTTAGCGCCATGGGTGATATTGCTAGTAGTGGTATCCATTTAGCGCAAGCAGTTACAAATAAAAATAAATTTTTGGGTATGTTGGATGATAAGAAACTGCAAAAAATTACAATAATAAATGAAAACCATTTTTTAATAAATGCACATAATTTTGTTTTAAGTGTTTGTTGTGATGAAATTAAAAACATTGATTTTTATAATAATTATGGGTTTTTATGTAAAAATTATGTACGTGAAATTAAACCTGAGTTAGACGGTGATTTTTACTTTACACGTGGTGAAATTATATCCAATAATATCCCTAAAATAATAAAAGATACTTTTAATACAGGTGTTAAAATTGTCTATTAAGTATTATAATAACTTGCGTATACGTTCATTTAACGGTATTTTTAATTTTGTAAT
>JAAYOC010000048.1 GCA_012520505.1 Oscillospiraceae bacterium | reverse complement strand
TTGTTACCACATCTTCAATCTTGTAAGCCTTTCCCGTTACAGTGTCGATTTTTACTACGTTACTGTCGTAAAACGTTGCTGTGATATTACCGTTAGTGCTTTCCTTGTCGAAAGCGTAAGTAAACAGTACCAAATCACCGCTTGCCAAATCAGGATGCGTGAAACTCAATCCATCACTTGCAATTACCGCACTCGCTACATTGAGATATGTATCAACACCATTTTCGTGCTTGATTATTTCCTCTATTGATGCAATCGGGTAATCGGTTAACAGGATGTCCATCTTCGTGTCGTACACTCCTGCATCTGCAATAATAGGCTCGTGATACACCGTTCCATTCTCTGCGCTGTTAAGGATGCCTCCATAGCTGATGGGTGTGATGACTGGATTATCTAAAACAGTGCCGTCATCTTCGCTTATCCTTTTCACCAACTCATACCCATTCGCACCTTTCCTGATTTCGTCTTTGACATCTCCGTTACTACGCAATTCGGGAGCGGTCAGGTAGAGGTTAGTTTCTTTGTATGGTTCAAATGAATCAGGATTTTGGTTTCTCGACAAAATTGCATCTTTAGAAATAGTTTCTCCAGTTGAATTTAATCTTACATACGTTGCATTTGAAGGAATATTAAATGTTGTTCCCTGTGCTCCTCCTATATATTTTTTATCCTTATCATACCAGCAATGTCCTCTAATGCCGCCACTTGAACTATGAGTCCAACTATATATTCCTCCACCCATAATTTTAATAAAATTTGTACACTCATAAATTGGGGTGGGTGTAAATGTCCCATCGCTTAACCTTATATACCCCTTAGTTGTGAATATATCTCTATCGTAGCTAAACAAATTCTTTCCCACACTCCGCACCCTGCCTGTCGGCTCGAAAGATTTCACCCCCTCGAAGTAGTCGGAGAAGATAAGGTTGCATTGTTCTTTTGTTGGCTCGTTGCCTGCTCCGAAAGTTTCGGTGAGGTTGAGTACTATGCTGTGTTTTATAACATAAAAATCATCTGGAGAGATACTCGAACCAGCACCCTGTAGGGTTAAATACTTTGCTCCTGTACTTGTATGTGCCGAGGTTGCAATTACCGAAATTAATCCTTTTTTTAGCGGAATATTTGCAAAATCTCTGAATAAGCCTGATGCAGTATGTCTCAGTGTAAAGCTTGCCCCTCCTAATACTTGTAGATATTCATCTATAAAGAATGCAATATAGTACTTATTTCCTGCAATAAAATCACTAACAGTCATATAAGTTGCAAGGTCTACCGTAACATCTGAAAGTCCGCAAGTTATTTTTAAGCCATTTTGTTGTAATGTAAATATATCTCGGTTAGTACTAACTGGTGTCCAACCCGTCATTCCATTCCGAAAATCCCCATTGACAACCAAATTCTCAGCAGTCAGCCCTTCTAACTTCACGCTCATCCCACCATTTGCTGCGTTTTTCGGGAGAGAAATAGTCTTGCGACCAGACACGCTTAATTGTGCAGATTGATTCAGATTTGCAGTCGAAAGAACGTTTTCGATGTCTTTTATTTTTGCGGATTGAACAGCATCCAAAAGTCTCACTTCGCCCGCTAATTGAGATACCTCGTCATCGACTTGTTTCAATGTTTTAGGGCTTGATTCGTACCCGTGTGACGCTTTTGTACCAAGTTCATCCGTTACGGCTTTCTGGTGCATGACTGATGTCTCTCCTTGCCCAGTTTCTCCGACAATGCTCGTCTTGTCTACCTTTGCTTCATCAACCTCCTTTAGAGTCTTCGGTGCGGAATCATAGCCGTGATTGGCTTTCTCATCAAGTTCCGCTCTTGCGCTTTTCCCGCTTGTCGGGTCGACCACCGCTTGTGGAATGGTTGCGGGATATATGGTCGCAGTCCCCTTTTTTAATTTTTCTATCTT
>JAAYOC010000032.1 GCA_012520505.1 Oscillospiraceae bacterium | reverse complement strand
TGAAGAAGCTCCTGCTAAGAAGGCAACTAAAAAAGTTGCTGAGAAAGCTGAAGAAGTAGTTGAAGAAGCTCCTGCTAAGAAGGAAACTAAAAAAGCTGCTGAGAAAGCTGAAGAAGTAGTCGAAGAAGCTCCTGCTAAGAAGGCAACTAAGAAAGCAACTGATAAAGCTGAAGAAGTAGCTGAAGAAGCTCCTGCTAAGAAGGCAACTAAGAAAGCAGCTGATAAAGTTGAAGAAGTAGCTGAAGAAGCTCCTGCTAAGAAAGCAACTAAGAAAGCAGCTAAAGAAGCTGAAGAAGCAACTGAAGAAGCAACCGAGGAAGTTGTAGAAGCTTAAGAATAATCAACTAAAAAGATACAGAATAATATCAATTTCAATAATTTTTGGAGGAGAAATAAATGGCATTTACAGCTCTAGACGTTAAAGCTCTTCGTGAGAAGACAGGCGTAGGAATGATGGAGTGCAAAAAGGCACTTGTAGAAGCTGATGGCGATATGGATAAAGCAATTGACTATCTTCGTGAAAGAGGTCTTGCTGCAGCAACAAAGAAGGCTGGTAGAACAGCTGCTGAAGGCGTAGTTCTTGCATATACAGATGATGCAAAGAAAGTTGGCGTACTTGTAGAAGTTAATTCAGAAACAGATTTTGTTGGTAAGAATGAAAAATTCCAAGCTTTTGTGCTTGATGTTGCTAAAACAATCGTTGATAAAAACCCTGGTGATGTTGAGGACCTTCTTGATGTTAATCTTTTTGAATCCGAAAGAACAGTTCAGGAAAATCTTCAAGACATTATTCTTTCAATTGGTGAAAACATGAAGATTCGTCGTTTTGAAAGAGTTGAAGGTACAACATTTACATATATTCATGCTGGTGGTTCAGTAGGTGTTATAGTTTCAGCAGACGTAGCTGAAGATATTGCTGAAAAAGAAGAACTCGCAGAAATGGGTAAAAATATTGCAATGCAGATTGTAGCTATGAAACCACAGTATCTTGACATTGCTGATATTTCAGAAGAAGCAGTAGAACATGAATATGAGATTCAGATTGCTCAGATGAAGAATGATCCGGATATGTCCAGCAAACCAGATGCAGTTATTAAGAAAATTGCTGAAGGTAAGATGAGCAAATTTTATAAGGAAGTTTGTCTCATGGAACAAGAATTTGTACGTTCAGATCTTTTTAAGGGCAGTGTAAAAGGTTACATAGCTGATGTTGCTAAAAGACTCGGCGGAGATATCAAGATTACTGATTTCACATGTTATATAAAGGGCGAAGGCATCGAGAAGAAGGAAGAAAACTTTGCTGATGAAATCGCTTCAATGATTAATTGAGATATTTAAATAAACATTGATTTTCAATTAAAGAAACCTCGACGTCGAGGTTTCTTTTAAATCGGTCAAGGAGGACAAATATGTATTCTTTTGAGGATATTGTTAAAGTAGATCCGGATATAGCAGAGGCTATAGACTGCGAAATGAAACGTCAAAATGAGCATATAGAACTAATAGCATCTGAAAACTGGGTGAGTAAAGCTGTAATGGCGGCTATGGGTTCCGTTCTTACAAATAAATACGCGGAAGGTTATTCAGGTAAGCGTTATTATGGTGGATGCGAATGCGTAGACGTAGTAGAAGATATTGCTATTGAAAGAGCTAAAAAGCTTTTTGGTTGTGAGTATGTTAACGTTCAACCACATTCAGGAGCACAAGCTAATATGGCTGTGCAATTTGCAATACTTGAACCAGGTGATACCATACTTGGAATGAATTTAGCGCATGGTGGTCATTTGACACATGGAAGTCCTGCAAATATGTCCGGTAAATATTTTAAAGTAGTATCCTATGGTGTAAATGATGAAGGCTTTATCGATTATGACGAAGTTAGAAGACTTGCACATGAAAGTAAACCAAAAATGATAATTTCCGGTGCCTCAGCTTATGCTAGAATTATTGATTTTAAAAAGTTTAGAGAGATAGCAGATGAAGTTGGAGCAATATTAATGGCCGATATTGCTCATATTGCAGGACTTGTAGTTGCCGGTGTACATCCATCACCATTTCCACATGCTCATGTTGTTACCACTACAACTCATAAGACTTTAAGAGGTCCAAGAGGCGGTATGATTATGAGCAGTAATGAGATTAATGAGAAATATAACTTTAATAAGGCAATTTTCCCGGGCACACAAGGTGGTCCTTTAATGCATGTAATTGCAGCAAAAGCAGTTTGTTATAAAGAGGCACTTTCTGATTCTTTTAAAGAATATCAAAAAAAAGTTGCAGAAAATGCAAAGGCATTATGTGAAGGTTTAATGGAGCAGGGAATAAAAATAGTATCCGGTGGTACCGATAATCATCTCATGCTGGTTGACCTTACTAATTTCAATAGAACCGGAAAAGAAATTGAAAACCTTCTTGGACTGGCAAATATTACGTGTAATAAGAATGCTATTCCAAATGACCCGCAATCCGCATTTGTTACAAGTGGAGTAAGATTCGGAACACCGGCTGTAACTACAAGAGGTATGGGTGTGGCTGAAATGAAGGAAATCGCTAAGGCAATAGCTATTGTAATTAAAGAAGGAGAAGCCGGTGTAGAGAAAGCTAAGGCAATAGTAGCTGAACTTACTAAGAAGTTCCCTTTAAGTTGCCAGTTCAATTAAACAGATAAACTGAAAGAAACCTCGTTCGAGGTTTCTTTTTTTGCTTAAAGATTTGCTTAAAGATTTGCTTAAAGATTTGCTTAAATTTTTGTTTGAATTCTGGCTAAAATTTTATTTTTAAATTTTTATTTATTTCTGTCAAAATTCATTTTAAATGTGTTGATTTCAGTATATGTAGGGTTTATAATGTTAGCAGTCGGTTGTTTGACCGAATAAGGAATCGTATGTTTAATTTAGAGTTGTTTTTCAAAAAGGAGGAGCTTATGAAATTTAAAAAAGTGTTATCGGATAAGAGAATTCCAATCCCGACACCAAATGACTGCATAGATGAGAATGGAAAGGCAATATTTGGCACCTTTAAAACTGAATTTCCAAATATGAATTTTCTTGATATTCATAAGCAGTCAATTCTTCCGGACTTTACTAACAAACTTCGTTACACAAGTTGGGAAGCACTTGAAATGAATTTTGATGATATTCTTTTTCTTACAGCGGTTTGTAACATGGGGACTTTCGGTACAAGCCTTACTATCATATATGATAAAAAGGAAAAGAAATGTCATGCTTGTCAGGCATTTATGTTGCCTTCACAAGCAATTATATCGAAAAATCTTTTAGATGGAGCGATAACAGAGTCAAAGTCATTTTTAAACAAGGTGAAGTTTGTAAATGATTTTGGTAACGGGAAAGCTTTTGTAAGTGGTAGAACATTAAAACCAGGTTGTATATTTAAGTACGACGTGAAACTTACAAGAGTTTCACAGCCATCAATAGTTATGATTCCTTTTGGAAAGAATAAACCTCTTTATAGTCAAAAGGATCTTTTTAAAGTTGACGGATACGTAAAATTTAATGGTAAAAAATATAAAGCTAAGAAATATACTACTGCAATTATTGATGACCATAGGGGTTATTATCCATATAAATCGCACTATGATTGGGTAACTACAATGGGCACAAACACAGTGAATGGAAAGAAACAATTTTTCGGATTTAATTTAACAAGAAATCAGTCAATTAACCAGGATGATTATAATGAGAATCTAATTTGGTTTGAAGGAGCTTCTTCAAGACTTACACCGGTTAAATTTGTTCATGAAGAAGAAAATCTTTGGCATATAATTGATGAGCATGGAATGGTGGATGTTTATTTTGAAATAGGGGACAGACACCATATGAAATTGAATCTTGGATTTATTTATGAAGATTATCATATCACTTTTGGCGAGATTAGAGGTTTTGTCATGGATGAAGATGGAAATAAGTATATTCTTGATGGAATGTGCGGTATAGGTGAAGATAAGACGCTTAGAATTTAAAAAATTAAATTTAAAAACTGGCAGTTAAGTGGGAAATGTGAAAGTTGATGGAACATATATTTTGATAGAACACATACTATTAAGAAATCATTCAAAAGTGAAAGTCAAAGAAAAAAAAGAGGGAATTAGTCCCTCTTTTTTGTTGTTTCGTACTTATTTTTGTTTTTACTGGAATTTTATTGAAATTTTTTAGATTCTGCTACTGCTAGTTTGTCGCAACGCTCATTTTCCGGGTGACCGGCATGACCTTTTACCCAAACAATTTCATATTCATGTTTATCAAGCTCATTTAGAAGTTCTTCCCAAAGATCCGGATTTAGTGCAGGCGATTTATCAGCTTTACGCCAATTGTTTTCTCTCCAACCTTCAGCCCATCCATTCGTAATAGCAGATTCAACATATTGAGAATCTGTATAGATTGTTACATGACATGGGCGTTTTAAAGCTTTTAAACCATTGATTACGGCAAGAAGTTCCATACGGTTGTTTGTGGTTTCCGGTTCGCCACCACTAAGTTCTTTTTCTACATCGCCACAGCGAAGAATGGTGCCCCAACCTCCGGGCCCCGGATTTCCGGAACAGGCTCCATCTGTAAATATGTCAACATGTGTGAGTTTGTTTCTCATTTTTTTCTCCTAAAATTTTATTTGCAATTTAATTCAATCTATTTTGTTTACATAAGCATTTTATCATTGCTGTTTGTAGTCTACAAGGGCGATTTATAACTTTCTGTCTAGTTGACTTGTTAATAATTATATTATAAACTATATGTGTTGTTTTGGATATTAGACTTCATGTCTTTTTATACGTGAATTTACTGAAAGGAGTAAAATATGCAACAGAATACTAAAGCCTCCGGAAAGAAGGCGGTTGCTAAGAAACCAAAGAAGGTTTCCGGAAACTTAGCAACTAAGAAGAACGTATCGAACAAGAAGTACAATACGTTCAAATCGCCTATTAAAATATCTTTCCTTGGCGGATTAAATGAAATCGGCAAGAATATGACTCTTTATGAGTATGATGGAGATATGATTATTGTCGATTGTGGACTTGCGTTTCCGGATTCGGAAATGCTTGGTGTAGATTTGGTGATTCCGGATTTTACATATGTCGAAAGAAATGCAGATAAAATAAAGGGAATAGTAATAACTCATGGTCATGAGGACCATATCGGAGGATTAGCTTATCTGCTGAAAATTGTTAAAATTCCTGTTTACGGAACAAAACTTACCATCGGACTAATTGAAGGTAAGCTTCGCGAACATCGAATTTTGGATTCTTGTAAGCTTAAAGTAATTGATGCTGGAGATAAAATAAAACTAGGTAAATTTGAGATTGAAACAATACACGTAAACCATTCAATCCCGGATGCTGTAGCTCTTGCAATTAGATGTGAAGTCGGGCTCATTGTTCAAACAGGTGATTTTAAGATTGATACAACGCCAATTGATGGCCAGCTTATTGACCTTGCACGTTTTGCCGAACTTGGTAAAGAGGGTGTGCTTTGTTATCTTTCCGACTCTACTAATGCGGAAAAAGCCGGTTACTCACAGAGTGAAAAAACAGTTGGTCAATCTTTTGAAACATTGTTTAAAATGGCCGATAATAGGCGAATTATTGTTGCGACTTTTGCGTCTAACATACATAGAGTACAGCAAATTATTAATGTTGCCGTATCTCAAAATAGGAAAGTTGCATTATCCGGTCGAAGTTTAGAGAACGTTGTAGCTGTAGGTCAACAGCTTGGTTACCTGGATGTCCCTGATGGGGTTATTATTCCACTGGATAGAATAAATGATTATACACCTGATCAATTGTTGCTTGTAACAACCGGAAGCCAGGGAGAACCTATGTCAGCTCTTTCAAGAATGGCATTTTCAGAACATAGAAAAGTTAATATTACTTCAAGAGACTGTGTGATTATTTCTGCAACACCAATTCCGGGAAATGAGAAAAGCGTTACAAAAGTTATTAATGAATTGATGAAACTTGGTGCGGAAGTAATTTATGAACGCATGTATGAAGTTCATGTTTCCGGACACGCCTGCCAAGAAGAGCTTAAACTTATGTTTGGTCTTATTAAGCCGAAATATTTTATTCCGGTTCATGGTGAGCAAAAGCATCTTGTAAAACATGCAAAGCTTGCCGAACAGATGGGAATGGATCCTTCAAACATCTATATTCCGGATATTGGAGAAACTATTGAAGTATCAGATAAAATCTTCAGGAGTGCCGGAAATATCCCGGCAGGTAGGATTTTTGTTGATGGTATAGGCGTTGGCGATGTAGGTTCAATCGTACTTAGAGATAGAAATAAACTTGCAACAGACGGTATAATTACAGTTGTCGTAACAATGGATAAGATTAGCGGAGATATTATTTCCGGACCGGATATTGTAACTCGTGGATTTGTTTATGTAAGAGAAGCTGAAGAAATTATGGAAGATATGCAGGAAGCTGCTTTACATGCGATTGAAGGTTGCCTTGATGAAGAAATCCGTGATTGGGCAACAATTAAAGCACGTGTGCGTGATGAAATTTCACATTTAGTGTTTGATAGGACAAAGAGAAGTCCTATGATTTTGCCGGTGATTATGGAGGTATAAAGTGAAGTCAGTATATATTGTTTTGTGTGTATTTGTAGCAACAATTTCTACGTTGATTATGTTTACTTTTGATGCAACTTTAGGAATTGTCCAAACATGCATATTTTTAGTATTGGGAATTATTGCGCTGATAATGTTCTTAGTTTATGATAAGCAAATTAGAACAACAATAAAACGCGCAGCAAAGTATTTTGAGCAGTTAGGTATAGTAGAATCTTTTCCAATGCCAACATTAATATGTACTGAAAAAGGCGAAATAATTTGGTATAACTCCTTTTTTGAGAATGAAGTTATAACTAAAAAAACATCTGACAAGAGAAAGATTTCTGAATTTGTCGGTGATGTTTCTCTGTCTGCTATTTGTACGACAGAACGGGGCGTAAACATTAAGTATATTGATAGGTACTATACTGTTTTTGGTGAACCTATAAATACAGATTATTGCCTTTTCTTTATTGATAACACGGAACTGAAAATTATTGCTGAAGAGTATAAGAACACAAGACCTGTTGTTGTTCAAATGAAAATAGATAATTTAGAAGAGGTATATCGAAATTATAAGAATAGTGAATGTGAAGTAATTTCCGGTGAACTTGAACATATTCTTGAATCTTGGGCTTCAACATTTCCAAATGTATTTAGGCGTATTGGCAGCGGTAAGTACTTAATGGTAATAGATGAGAAAAGTTTTGAAAGTATTGTAGATTCAAAGTTTGAAATTCTTAAAAAAATTAAAGATTATAAATATGGGAATAAACCTATAGAAATAACGTTGTCAATTGGCATTGGTCGTGGTGGTTCAATTACTCAGTGTGACGAGTTTTCAAAGGAAGCTCTGGCTATGTCCCAAAGCCGTGGTGGCTATCAGGCAACAGTTAATACAAACGGACATCTTGAATTTTATGGTGGAACCGTTTCTGGTACTACTTCCAGAACAAAAATTAAACCTAGAGTAATTGCTTCAGCTTTTGCTGACCATGTAACAGCTTCTGATGCAGTTTTTGTTATGGGTCATTGTTTTTCTGATCTTGACAGTGTTGGTTCTGCAATGGGTGTATATTCAATCGTTAAGGCTTTTGGTAAGGATTGCTACGTTATCGTAGATAAGGAAAAAAGCATGGCCAAAAATTTGATTGAACAACTTCTTGAAACCCCACTTAAATCAGCATTTATTGATAGTGAAAAAGCATATGATTTTATAACTGCTAAGAGTCTTTTAGTTGTAGTAGATACGCATAGGGTGGAATCGCTTGATTATCCGGAAATTTTCCCGGCATTTGAGAAAGTTATTGTTATAGACCACCATAGGCGTACAGCAAACTACATTAACAATGCAATTTTATTTTATGATGAACCAAATGCATCTTCTACTTCTGAAATGGTTACTGAAATGATTCAGTATATGCCTGTGAAAGTTGATGTACACCCAATGATTGCTGAAGCTCTTTTATCAGGGATAATGCTTGATACCAGAAACTTTGTCGTTTCAACCGGTGCCAGAACTTTTGAAGCTGCTGCGCATTTAAAGGAACTTGGTGCAGATACTGTTGCTGCGAAGCAACTTTTTGCAAACGATGAAGAAAATTATAAACTTAAGAACGAAATTATCAGTACTGCCGTGGTATATAAAGAATGTGCGGTAGCTGTTGCAACAAAACATTCGCCTGAACTTCGTATTGTTGCAAGTCAGGTTGCCAACGAGCTTTTAAATGTTACAGGTGTTAAGTCATCATATGTTTTATTTGAAGAAAATGGACAAATAAATATATCGGCTCGTTCCCTGGGCGATGTAAATGTTCAAATTATTATGGAAAAACTAGGTGGTGGTGGACATCTTACTATGGCGGCAACCCAGCTTAGTAATATGACAATGGGCGATGCGGTTATTAAACTTGAGAATGCCATCAATAGTTATTTAGAAGAGGCAAATTAATCAAAAACGTTTTGAAGTATCTAACAACTGGAAGAGGTATCAAAAATGAAGGTAATTTTAAAAGAGGACGTTAAAGGACTTGGTAAGAAGGGTGAACTTGTAAATGCAACTGATGGATATGCAAGGAACTTCCTTATACCAAAAAACTTGGCGGTAGAAGCAGATGCACAAAATATAACTGAACTTAAGAACGCACAAGCAGCTAAGAAACATAAATATGAGACTGAAAAGTCCCAGGCACAGGTAGCGGCAGATAAATTAAACGATAAGATTATAAACGTTACTGCAAAAGCCGGTGCAAGCGGTAAGCTTTTTGGTTCAGTTACAGCAAAAGAAATTGCTCAAAAAATAAAAGACGATTATGGCATAGACGTAGATAGAAGAAAAATCACGGTAGATGATATTAAAGCTTTTGGCACTTATAATGCATCAATTAAACTTTTTGAAGATGTAAAGGTAGATATAAAGGTTAAAGTGTCCGAAGAGTAGGAGGATAACATGGCTGCTACAGATTTTGAAAGAGTCAATATTTCTTATAGTTATGAAGCAGAACAGGCAGTTCTTGGTTCCATTCTAAAGGATCCAAGTTGCCTTAGTGTCGTTATGAGTAAAGGTGTAACGGCAGACTATTTTTATGCACCGCAACACAAAGCAATTTATAACGCAATGGTTTCTCTTGACACGCTTGGACAGACAATAGATCCACTTATTGTGCTAGAAAAGTTAAAAGCTGATAATGTTTTTGATAATTTCGAAGGTAGAAACTATTTAGCACAGCTATCACACGCAGTTCCTTCTGTTGAGAATATAGAAGGTTATGTTCGTGTGGTAAAGGAGAAGTATACACTTCGTTCAATTATCACGGTTACTAATGAAATTCTTGAAGATGCCACTACGAGTGATATGGAAGTAGAAGTGCTTCTTGATAGTGCAGAACAGAGAATTTATAACATTCGTCAGGGTAGAAGCTCAAATGAACCCTCTAATCTTTTGGATGTAATCAATAATGATGTGTACGATAGATTATCAGCTCTTAATTCAGATGACCCCGAAATTAGAGAAAGATACATAGGCATTCCAACAGGCTTTTCTGATCTTGATAAGTGTATTTCAGGCCTTAATAAAACTGACCTTGTGATTATTGGTGCTCGTCCTGCAGTAGGTAAAACATCTTTTGCTTTAAATATTGCACTTAATGCCGCTTATAAGGCAAAAAAGAAGGTTTTATTCTTTTCACTTGAAATGAGTAAAGGACAGCTTGCACAGCGCCTTGTTGGTATTCAAGGACGAGTAAGTGGTTTAAAAGTACGATCAGGCAATTTGTCAGATGAAGATTGGCGTAATCTTGCTGTTGCTACAGAGTCTTTTAAAGATACACATATTTACCTTGATGATACTTCAAATATTACTGTCAATGAGATGAAGGCAAAAATTCGTCGCCTTAAGGACGTTGATTGTGTATTTGTAGACTACTTACAGTTGATGAAATCGGGTGTTCGCATTGATTCTCGTGCTCAAGAAGTTGCTGAGATTACAAGAAGTTTAAAACTTATGGCTAAGGATTTAAATATTCCGGTAATTGTATTAGCACAGCTTAATCGTGAAGCTGAAGGCGTTTCAGGTTCAAGAAAACCTCAACTTTCAAACCTTAGAGAATCCGGTTCTATTGAACAGGATGCAGATATTGTAATTTTCCTTCATAAAGAAAGGGAAGATGAAGGAGAGAATGTTAAGGATTATTCCAGTCCATTAAATGAAATCTCAGTAATCATAGCAAAGAATAGACACGGTCCTACAGATAAATTCGAACTTAATTGGATTAAAGATATCATGCTGTTTTCTCAAATTGAAAAAGATAGAGAGGCTCCATTCGATTGATTTATGAAAAAGTAAAAAAGACCATAGAACGTTATAATATGCTCCAACCCGGAAAGACCGTTATCATAGGTCTTTCCGGTGGGGCGGATTCAATGGCGCTTCTTACAATTTTAAACTCTCTTAAAGATATACATGGAATCCGCCTTATCGCCGCACACATAAACCATGGTGTGCGGGGCGAAGAGGCGCAACGCGACGAGGACTTTTGTCGTGATTACTGCGAAAAAATCGGCATAGAACTAAAAGTCTTGCACGCAGATGCGCCGGGTTTAGCGAATGCTATGGGCATCTCTGTCGAGATGGCCGGCAGAAAGCTTCGCTACGACTTTTTTGAAAGCATTGCAAAAGGCGTCGACAGCCCTGTTGTGGCTACTGCTCACAATGCAAACGACGCCGTTGAAACAATGCTTTATAACCTTGCGCGTGGCGCAACACTCAAAGGGCTCTCTGGTATTCCACCGGTTAGGAACCTAACTTCTGATTTGCTTGTCGTTCGCCCTTTGATTGACTGTTTGAGAGATGAGATTTTATCTCTCAATATTCCATTTGTTGTTGATTCAACAAATCTTTCAAACGAATATACAAGAAATAAGATTAGAAACGAAATTCTTCCGTTATTTACAGATATTAATGAAGGTGCAATAGAGAATATTTCACGTTGTATATCATCTTTGAGAGATGATTCTTCTTTTCTTGAATCTTTAGCTGAGAAGCTTATAGAAAAGGCAAAAAAACCAGATTATTTTGACGTTAAGATTCTTGCTGCAGAAGACCCTGTAGTATTATCAAGAGCTCTCGTGAAAATAATCTTTGATAAATGTGATGTTTTTCCTGAAAAAGTGCATATTGAAAAATTAATGGAATTTGTTTATGCATACGATTCGTTGAAGTCAGCGGAAATATTAGATGAAACGGTTAATCTATCAAACCAAATTCAGGTGCCATCCGGCCTTATCGTTAGGGTGGAAAACGGGAAATTAATTTTTGCTGAAAAGGCAGAAGAAATAAGACCTTTTTCACTGGAATTTAAAGTTCCGGTAAAGGAATTTAAATATCCATTCGGAACAATTACTGCTAGTCTTGAAATTAATGAGGAATTTGGAAAAGCATTGTTTAAAAATTCACTTAATTATGATAAGATAAATAGTAACCTTACTTTAAGGAACAAAAGGGACGGGGATAAATTTAGACCTGCCTTTAGAAATTTAACTAAATCGCTGAAGAATTTATTCAATGAGGCCAAAATTCCGGTTGCCGATAGAGCAAAGCTCGTGCTTTTGGAAATGAACGGTGAAATTATTTGGATTGAAGGATTTGGTTCAGCAGAAGGATTTGAGGTTAAATCCGGTACTAAACAAGTGTTAAAACTCGAAATTAATTGAGAGGAATAGATGTGTATGTTTTCTGAAAATATGAGTAAAGATATCAGAGAAGTTCTTTTAACTGAAGAACAGATAGCTGAACTTGTAAAAAAACTTGGTGATGAAATTACGAAGGATTATAAGGACAAAAACCTTCTTCTTATAAGTGTTCTAAAAGGTTCGGTAGTGTTTGTAGCCGACCTTATGCGTGCAATTGATTTGCCATGCTCAATGGACTTTATGGTTGTTTCAAGCTATGGCGACTCAATGGAAAGTTCCGGAATTGTTAAGATTATCAAGGACCTTGATATATCTCTTGAAGGGTACGATGTTCTCATTGTAGAAGATATTCTTGATACCGGAAGAACCCTTGCAAGTTTGATTGAAATTCTTAAGATGAGAAGACCAAAATCAATTAAGATATGCACACTTCTTGATAAAGTGGATTGCAGACTTGCAAACGTTGAGGCTGACTATGTTGGTGCTCGTGTTCCAGATGAGTTTGTAGTAGGTTATGGTCTTGACTATAATGAACGATACAGAAATTTGCCTTTCGTAGGTGTATTAAAACCATTAGTTTACACAGACGAATCAAAATAAAGGAAATTTTTTCGAAGGGAGGGACCTTTCTTGGATAGTGGTAGTAATAAAAATATAGGCGGTAAGCCGGATAAAAACAGAGTACTTTCTTCATTAATATCACTTCTTATGATTGCTTTGCTCTGTGGTTTCATTTGGAGTTCACTTAAAGTAGAACCAAAAGTTACCAATGAGGAGTATTACCAAATTATTCAATATTTTGACGATGGAAAAATAGTTGAATATGAATTAAATATTGCAAACAGAAAGCTCACTTATATTCTCAAAGGAGAAAAGGAAAAAAGAGTTTATACTGTTCCTTCTAATGAACTGTTTGTTTCAGATGTTCATGAGTCGGTTCGCGAATACAATAAGGAGCATACGGATAACCCTATAAAAATGAACTATGAAGCCGGAACATCTAACTATTGGCTTATTCAAATGCTTCCAATGTTTGGTATGAGTTTAGTTTTAGGACTTATGCTTTGGTGGGCAATCAAAAGAATGAGCTCATCAGTTCTTGATGATACAAGACGTTCAATGGCTTTTGGAAAAGTTCGTTTAAAGACGGGTGAGAGTGGTAAAAAAACTACTTTTGATGACGTAGCAGGTCTTGATGAAGAAAAAGAGGAATTAAGGGAAATTGTTGAATTCCTTCGTGCTCCTGAAAAATTTTCAGATCTTGGTGCTCGTATTCCAAAGGGTGTACTTCTTTTAGGTCCTCCTGGTACCGGTAAAACATTACTTGCACGAGCAGTTGCCGGTGAAGCAAATGCTACTTTCCTTACAATCTCGGGTTCTGATTTTGTTGAGATGTATGTAGGTGTCGGTGCTTCTCGTGTACGTGATTTATTTGATACTGCAAAGAAAAATATTCCATCAATCATATTTATAGATGAAATTGATGCTGTAGGACGTCATAGAGGCGCCGGAATGGGTGGCGGACACGATGAACGTGAACAAACCTTAAATCAGCTTCTCGTTGAAATGGATGGTTTTGGTGAGAATACAGGCGTTATTATAATAGCGGCTACTAACAGACCTGACATTTTAGACCCAGCACTTCTTCGACCGGGTCGTTTTGATAGACAGGTTACAGTACATTATCCGGATGTTTTAGGTCGTGAACTTATTCTTAAGGTTCATGCCAGAAATAAACCGATTGGTCCGGATGTCGATCTTTCGGAAATAGCAAGAGCTACTTCAGGTTTTACCGGAGCAGATCTTGAAAACTTACTTAATGAAGCAGCACTTCTTGCTGCAAGACGTAGTAAGAGAGCAATTACAAAACTTGAAATTGAAGAAGCTACAATCAAGGTGATTGTAGGAACAGAAAAGAAATCGAAGAAAGTTACCGATGACGAGAAGAAGCTTACAGCTTATCATGAAGCAGGTCATGCAGTAACTAACTTCTATCTTGATTCAATAGATCCTGTACATCAAATCTCAATTATTCCTCGTGGAATGTCTGGTGGTTACACTATGTCTCTTCCAAAAGAGGATAAAAGCTCATATATTTCCAAGAGACAAATGCTCGATCAGCTTGTAACACTTCTTGGTGGTCGAGTAGCGGAAGCAGTTGTTCTTGGTGATATTTCAACCGGTGCTTCAAATGATATTGAACGCGCAACTAATATTGCTCGTGCAATGATTACAAAATATGGAATGAGTGATAAGCTTGGACCAATTTCTTATAGTAGTGAAAATAATGAGGTCTTTATAGGACGGGATTACGGACAAGTTCGAAATTTCTCAGATGAAACCGCTTCGGTAATTGACAGAGAAATTGAGAAACTTATAACTGATGCATACGATAGAGCGGATGAAATCCTTCGTCTTCATATCGATAAGTTACATTTACTTGCTGAGTTCCTTATGCGTTACGAAAAAATCGATGGCGATGTATTTATAGAACTCATGGAAGATGAGAACTTTGATATTGATGCTCACGTTCCGTATAGCAAAAAAGTTGACGGTAAACTGGAAGTTATAAAAGAGGTTCAGGAATTAGCAGTTGTAGAAGAACAGGTTACAGCTTTAGTTTTGGATGAAAAATCTGAAATAAAGGAAGAAACTGAACTAGAATCTGATCTTGAATCTGAAGAAGTAAAGTCTGAACCGGAAGAAGAAACTGAACTAGAATC
>JAAYOC010000031.1 GCA_012520505.1 Oscillospiraceae bacterium | reverse complement strand
TCTCATAATTTGCAGTATGATGTAGGAAGTGATAGAATAAAAAATATAGAAAAAATATAAATTTATGTTGCATAAATATATATAATGTGATATACTATCAGTAATGGAGGAACATTATGAGATATATGATTATTTTGATGATGCTTTTGTTTGTTTCGTGTGCTGACGTAATCAATTTTATTGAGGAGTATGGTACCGTAGAAGAAGAATCCGGGGCAGAGTATAGTTATAATATGCCTCATGGAGTGTATGATCTGAAATCTGCCTTTTTGTATGTATCTTCGATGAGGTATGTTTCCGATTATGATGCTCATGGAGAGCGTGAATTCTGGCAAGCTCCCAGAGAGACTATAGCTCGTGGGACAGGGGACTGTGAAGATTTTGCGATCCTTTTTTCTTCTCTTGCAGATAAGCTGGGTTACAGTACTGCTATTCAGCTTGGTAATGGACATGCAATATCTCTAATAAATGGGGTCCAATACGATCCTTCTCCGATATGGACATCTTATGGATTTATCCCTGCTAAATTCGCCCCAGATAGAACCAAATATGATGTAGAACATGTGTTTTACATAGATAAAGCTATTAGTAGAGCACTTCGGCTCTATGATACTTATTAAGAGGTGATTTATGATAACTAAATATTTTAGTGCTTATCCCGATAAACTATATGAGTATATTCAAGCATCATATATTTGTTATATGCTTCAAATGAATGGTTTTGAAGCCGTTCTTGCTGGTGGATGTGTTCGTGATATGCTTAATAATGTAAAATTTAATGACATAGATATAGCCACAAACGCAACCCCTAATCAAGTTTGCCACTCTCTTTCAATTTTTGAAACAAAGAAAGTTGGAAGGGCTTTTGGTGTGGTGCTTGTTAGAGCTGGTGGTTATGAATATGAAATCGCAACTTTTCGCAAAGATATTGGGAAGTCAGATGGCAGACATCCCGCAAATGTAGAGTTTTGCTCAATGGAAGAAGATGCTAAACGTAGAGACTTTACAATCAATGCCGTTTTTTATGATCCTGTTAATAAAAAACACTACGATTTTGTAAATGGAATAGCTGATATAAAAAGTCATACTCTCAGATTCGTAGGAAATGCAAAAGAACGATTAGAAGAAGATTATCTTAGAGCGTTGAGGTATGTGCGTTTTAGGTGTAAAGGATATTTTGTTTGCAAAGATGAACTCGATATTGTAAATAACAGTTTATCTATCGTTAAAGAAAAGATATCAGAGGAGCGTATAATTCTTGAGCTTAAAAAAATATTTGCAATAGGTTCTTTTAGCTCTGTTTATGAGTTTATCTTTGAAAATGGATTCACATATTTTTTCCCGATTTTCTTTCCTGACGTTGAAGCTCTTAAAGGGGTCGAACAGCACCACTTTTATCATCCCGAAGGAGATGCTTATGTACATACAATTCTTGTATGGAATCATCTCAATATGAAAAACAGATCTTTCTTATGTCAGATAGCAGGATTATTTCATGATACGGGAAAGGCTTATTGTTCAAAAATGGAAAACGGGAGAATTATTTCTCATGGTCATGAAAAGGAGTCCACAAAAATAGTTAAAGAATGGATGCGAGAGTATAAATTCTCAAACGATGATATTGAATATGTAGTAGGTATTGTTTCTAACCACATGAAGTTTCATCAAGCAGGGATGAGTGATGCAACATTAAGAAAACTTATGGATAAACCTTTTTTTGATGATTTGATATATCATATAGAAGCTGATATTGCTTGTGGATCAAATAACTTTGATGTATTTAATGAGTATAAAGAACGCATTGAAAAATTAAAAGAAAAACAATTACCCGATAAATTGTTTACCGGAAAAGATTTGATTCAACTTGGAATGAAACCCTCTGAAAAGTTTGGCACAATTATTAAAGAAATGTTTGATGCTCAGTTGAATGGAGAATTCAACTCAAAAGAGGAAGCTATACAATATTTCAAATCAAATGTTAGTAAAATGAACAAAAAAGTATTGCACAAAATTTAATTGTGTGGTATAATGTATTTAGTAAGGAGATACTATGAAAAAGACATTTACGTTTGAGGTGGATTTTGATGAAGCTGTAGCTATGGATACAGGTTCTAACCTTTTGACTTCACTTGGAATTTCTAAGGAACGTGGAGATGAACTGCTGATGCATTGCACTAAGCGTCAGGATGAAATTTCTGAAAGTG
>JAAYOC010000105.1 GCA_012520505.1 Oscillospiraceae bacterium | reverse complement strand
TGTTATGACTTCTCCAGATGGTATTACATGGACTCCTAGAACAGTACCAGCAAGTACTTGGAGGTCTGTATGCTACGGTAATGGACTCTTTGTAGCAGTAGCAAACAGTGGTGCTAACCGTCTTATGACCTCTCCAGACGGTATCAATTGGACTCCTCAGGTAGTAGAAGAAAGTGATTGGTTGTCTGTATGTTATGGTAATGGGCTGTTTGTAGCAGTAGCAATCAGTGGTACTAACCGTGTTATGACTTCCACAGACGGTATCAATTGGACTCCTAGAACAGTAGAAGCAAGTTATTGGTTGTCTGTATGTTATGGTAATGGTCTCTTTGTAGCAGTAGCAAACAATGGTATTAAGCGTGTTATGACTATGAACTTTACCCGTGAAGAGGTGGATGTTCCAAAGATATATACAGAAGTTAGAACGAAGGATTTTGTTGGTAGGGTGGTAGAAGAAAGTCCTTGGCTGGAGGTCTGTTATGGTAATGGACTTTTCGTAGCAGTAGCATACGATGGAACTAACCGTCTTATGACTTCTCCAGACGGTATCAATTGGACTCCTCAGGTAGTAGAAGAAAGTGGTTGGAGTTCTGTTTGCTACGGCAATGGACTCTTCGTAGCAGTAGCTTTCAACGGTACTAATCGTGTTATGACTTCCACAGACGGTATTACATGGATTCCTAGAACAGTAGAAGCAAGTTATTGGAAGTCTGTCTGTTACGGTAATGGACTATTTGTAGCAGTAGCAAGCAGTGGTGATAATCGTGTTATGACTTCTACAGACGGTATTACATGGACTCCTAGAACAGTAGTAAAAAGTGAGTGGCAGTCTGTATGTTATGGTAACGGTCTCTTTGTAGCAGTAGCAAGCAATGGTATTAACCGTGTTATGACTTCTCCAGACGGTATCAATTGGACTCCTAGAACAGTAGGGTCAAGTTTTTGGAATTCGGTCTGTTACGGTAATGGGCTATTCGTAGCAGTAGCACAAAATGGTACTGATCGTGTTATGACCTCTCCAGACGGTATTACTTGGACTCCCAGAACAGTAGTAACAACCCCTTGGTCATCTGTCTGTTACGGTAATGGACTCTTTGTAATAGTATCAGGCAATGGTATTAACCGTGTTATGACTTCTCCAGATGGTATTACGTGGACTTCTAAAACAGTAGAAGCAAGTGGTTGGTGGTCATCTGCCTGTTACGGTAATGGGCTGTTTGTAGCAGTAGGAACCAGTGGTACTAACCGTCTTATGACTGCAGATGTAGTCAGAGAAATTGTCGAACCAGGGGGGTAATATGAGAACTCTTAAAAAAGGAATGTCCGGTGAGGATGTTAGATATCTGCAATACACATTAGGGATAATCGTAGATGGTAGCTTCGGGCCTGCCACGGAAACAGCGGTTAAAAATAAACAACGTGCTACTGGTTTAGTTGCTGATGGTAGCGTCGGTCCTGCCACGCAGAAGAAGTGGGGCTTGTCTGATTTTATCGTGCATATCTACGATAAAAGCCAAGTATGGTTTGCAGGCACTCCGTACAATGCCAGTGTGAAACCCCTCTATAACCTAAATGCATGGGCTGTTAAAGAAAAAGCCGACTATGTTTTTAATCTTGCTTTCTTCAATATAAGTGGTAGTGGGGCTGATCAGTATGGAGTCATTAAAGGCAGAACATTAACCTACTTAAAGGCAAAAGGCTATGATGTGGGTTATGGTGGGACAAGCGAAAAGCTGACAATAGACGCTAATAATATCTGTGCAGGCTACAAGGTAGGCATACTGAACGGTAAGGCGAAGTCTGTTTCCCTTGTTGGCAAACGGGCAAGGAACGCCAACGGACAACTAAAAGACGGTAGGTACTTTCATGTTCAATCGGTCACCACGGCAACAGAACATGAACTCGTACAACATATGATAAAAAACTACGATGTTGACTTACTTCTGATACAAGACGCAGGAGGTTCAACAGGGTTTTATGACAGGAAAAAAGATGTACTGCTGGCAGGAGAGCGTGAAGGAGCAAATGGCAGACCAGTTGCAAGTGTAGTGTGCGTGAAGGAAACCGACAGACCTATTGTTACGATATGCCCTACTTGCGGGCAGGAGGTTAAGTGATGGCTACAGACGGAAGGATTGTAAAGAATTTCTCACTTGCGGAAATGACAAATAAACAGGCAAAGGATGAAGTAAAACTCATCCTCACACCAGAGGTA
>JAAYOC010000100.1 GCA_012520505.1 Oscillospiraceae bacterium | reverse complement strand
TCTGCTAATTCAAATAGAGTTGCTCCTGATATTACTCCAATAAAACCTTGTATAAACGTTCTAAACGGACGATTGCCCCATATTTTTTTTAACATTTTCTTTAATTTCTTTTTCATTTTATTTCTCCCTTTTTTTCCAAAACAAAAACCCTTTTTTCAAGGGTTTCGTATTTGTTGTTAGCACTTACTAACAGTGCTTTTATTTCGATTAATTCTTTTTCGATGTTTGCTAATTTTACTTCTAGTTCTGTTTGTTTTATGATTTTTTTGTTTTCGTTTTCTTTGTTTTTTGTTGCGTAATTTAAAATCCCTAGTATTAATGCAACAAGCCCAAAAATAACTGTTAAAACAATTCCTGTTGTACCATCCATCTTTATTCCTTTCTATTTTGTTTTAAACCCTATCGGATTCTTTTTTATTTCTTCTTCTTTTTCGGCACCATATAAATACTCTTCGTACTGCTCTAATATTTTAAGTTGTTCTTTATATATATGATATAAGTATTTATAGTCGCCTTGCAACTCTTTTAAAGCTTCGCAAATGGCTCTTAGTTCCTTATATTCTTCTAGTGTGATTGTTATTGTTTGTTCTTCCATTCTTACTCCTTTTTTATGATATTTTCAAATTCGTTTCCTATTTTTAACATAAATACGGTATTAATATCTATTTTTGTTTATGTTACCTATAAATAATTGCTGTTATTGGAGCAGTACTACTCGCATGGTTAGTCACTTCGCCATTTACTCTATTGACTATAGCGATAAATTCATAATCACCACTTATAAGTCTTAATCGAGAGTTATTTATCAATTCAGGCGGGTAAACCATAACCGCTCTATTATCAGTAGGACTTCCTAAAAATAATAAACTTACTTCTGTTGCCCCAATCAAATCTGTAAATATAGCAGAGCTTCCTGGGTTGATAGTTTGGGATATTCTTTTTACTTTTACTTCTTCTTTGATTAGGTCTTTGATTAAGTTTTTAAATGCTTGCCCTATTTTTAGCATAAACATCTGGGAATAGATACTAAATACCTATCCCCCTCTCCTCTAAGGGAGCAATTAGTAAATAACTGCCCCCTTCCCTTGCTTGCTTGCTTGCTTGCTTGAATTTAAACATCTTCAGTATTGATGTCAAGTATTTCATCTTCTTTTTCCTCACTTTCTTCTATTTCAACCACTTCTGTTGTTTCAAGTTTTTTTAGTTTTTCTGTTTCACCTTGCATACCCATTGGTGAGGTTGATTCCCAACCGACCATTAATAGGTCATTAAAATAAATGCCATCGCCTTTTATTCGCATACCATCATTAAATTCAGCTGGCATATGAACATTAAAACCGTCTTTTTCAGCGATTTGTCCGAATGTAATACCTTTACCACCTGCTCTTTTTGACATCAATACATAACTTGGCGGTAACGGGTGGCTTTGAGTGATTGTTTCAAAACTATCCTCAATTTCAAAGGTAAAATTATAAGTTGTATTTATATTTAAACCACTAAATAATTGAGCTGTAGTCGCTGTTATTGTTCCAGAGTAATTAGGTAGAGTTATCGTTCTTGTTGTGCTACCTAATTTAACTCTTAATACTTTTTTATTATTATTATTCAACGAGGTTAAATTGTACTCAACTATAAATTTTCCATAAGTTCCGTACTCATCATGCTCACCGTTAGAGTTACATCTTTGTATTGTTACGCTTACTAAAGTAGGGTTATTATAATCAAGTACAGTGATCTGTTTGCTATCACTTTTCTTTCTGCCTCGGCTGTCAGTAGCTTCACTAGTAACTGTTAGATTTCCACTCCCAGAAACAACCTTAGAAAAAGGACTACCGTTAAAGGTTTGTCCCTCGAAATTTGATATTCTACTTGATATGCTTGACCCAGCAACTCCACTTGCTGTTACAGTTCCTTTTAATATTGACCTACTCTTAACCCATATTCCCCAACCATTTGTAATAGGGTTAGTATCTTCAATCGCTAAAGAACAACTAGGTACATAGCTACTCGGAACATGTAAATATACCGTTGTATTTACTTCACCTATTTTAGTACTTCCACTGTACGTTTCGCACTTAACGGTAATATTAGGGTTGGTTGTATTAGTGTAGTTATTTATTAAGCTTGTCGGAAATGAGTAAGTTCTGCTAGTTCCTATACCGCTTCCAATTGTATGGGTTGTTCCGCCACTCACATAACTTAATTTATGAGTAAAACTACTGCTTTTTCTGTCAATTGTAAAAGTTACATTATTACCAAAATCTATACGATTATTGCTTGCCGTATTATTAGTAACAGATGATGTTCTTGGTATTGTTGGCAACGTTATTGATTTTGCACCAGTGTATAATGTTCTGGTAAAAACAGGTGTACTTCTACCTGCTCCGCTTACAGTAATTGTTTTCGCACCGTTAGAATTGTGAGTAATGGTTTTCGTTCCAGCACCTACATAAATTAATTGTGAAGCGACACTACTGTTATTTCCAATAGCTGCATCTCGGTTATAATTCGTTCCATCTATAGTTCCTGTCATAATGTGTCTTGCATCAAAGTTTGGATAAGTCCATCTCCATTGTTCTGCATACAGTTCGACTCGTACATCAGATGTATTATTTGCAATATTTTGCGAGACTAAATAAAATCTAAACTCAAACCTTTGGTTAGCCCCATACTCCTCAAAAGGTGCATTCCAAGGTGTCTTGTATGTTCCTAAATGT
>JAAYOC010000030.1 GCA_012520505.1 Oscillospiraceae bacterium | reverse complement strand
TCACGCGGCGTCGCTGCATCAGGCTTTCGCCCATTGTGCAATATCCCCCACTGCTGCCTCCCGTAGGAGTCTGGGCCGTGTCTCAGTCCCAATGTGGCCGTTCAACCTCTCAGTCCGGCTACCGATCGTCGACTTGGTGGGCCGTTACCTCACCAACTATCTAATCGGACGCGAGCCCATCTCTCAGCGATAAATCTTTGGTATTTAAGCCATGCGACTTTTATACGTTATGCGGTATTAGCGACTGTTTCCAATCGTTATTCCCCTCTGAAAGGTAGGTTGCTCACGCGTTACTCACTCGTCCGCCACTAACAACATACAATGAAATTCCTATAGCAAGCTATGCTCATTTCGGACGTATGTTCTCCGTTCGACTTGCATGTGTTAAGCACGCCGCCAGCGTTCATCCTGAGCCAGGATCAAACTCTCACAAAATTGTATTAAAAGTTCAGTCTTTTAAAAACTAAACCATTAACCTTTTTGATAAGCTCTTTAGCTCATTACTTTTTGCTGACAAGTTATCTTGTCTTTTATAAATTCTGTTACCCAGAATCTACTGTACGAAACTTCTTTTCAAAAGAAATTTCAGGGTCCTTTTAAAGTTTGTCGTTGTTTAATTTTTAAGGTACATTAAAACTGCGCTTTAACAAAGCGCTCGACTAATATATCACGCAGCAAAGACATTGTCAACAATTTTTTAAAAAACTTTTTTTAGAACTTATTTTTTGGAATAGTTTAATCAGTTGACATGATTGTATATAACTATAATACAAAGGTTTTTAGAAATATTCACAAAGCTGATTAGTTAAATTTTTAATACTATAAATACTATAACTAACCGTAAAAAGTACTATGGGTGTAGAATGAACAATTCTATGCCGCCTTTTTTTAGCATAAAATCAATTGTGATAGCAACTCAATAAGGTTATAATATAATTGAATAATAATATGAACAAACAGGTGAAAAACAATGCACTATTTAACTTCCAAAGAACAATTTAAAGAACTGCTAATAACTAAACTCTCGCTTCTCTATGGTATAACAATAGAAGAAGCACATGACGAACAACTATACAATGCTGTTGCAACTATTGTTAGAGATAATTTAACCAAAGGCGTAATTGAATTTAATGAAAAAGTTCGCCAAAGCAATGTAAAAGCAGTTTATTATCTCTGTATGGAATTTCTACTTGGACGGTCCCTTAAAAACAATCTCTACAACTTAGGTCTTACAGATATAGTTCGCGAAGGATTATCCGATTTTGATATTAATCTTGAAACTTTATTCGAATTTGAACCGGATGCCGGTCTTGGAAACGGTGGTCTTGGCAGACTTGCGGCTTGTTACCTTGACGCACTCGCATCATCCGGTTACACCTCAATGGGCTATTCCATTTTATATGAATATGGTATTTTCAAACAAAAGATAGTAGATGGTAATCAAATAGAATTGCCTGACTCTTGGCTCCCCGGTGGCGATGTATGGCTTATTGAGAAATCCGACAAAAGACTCCAAATTCAATTTGGCGGCGAAATCGAAAGTTCATGGCAAGACGGTTATTTCACAACTCATGTTTCTAATGCTACATACGTTATTGCAACACCATATGATATGTACATCCCCGGGAAAGATGGGCAAGCTTTTTCAAGGCTTCGTCTTTGGAAAGCATCTGCTCCGGATTTTGATCTAAGTCTTTTCAATCAGGGCGATTATATACGTGCAATTGAACAACAAGCAATGGCTGAAACAATTTGTAAAGTGCTCTATCCGGCTGACAACCACCCTGAAGGCAAAAGTCTTCGTCTTCGTCAACAATATTTCCTTGTATCCGCAACAATGAAAGATATTGTTCGTCGCCATCTTCGTCTTTTTGGAGATTTAACTACAATTCCGGAAAAAATGGCAATACATATTAATGATACACATCCAACTCTGGCAATCCCTGAACTCATGCGCATTCTTCTTGATGATTGCGGATATAAATGGGATACCGCATGGAAAATAGTTCAAAAAACTTTTGCATATACTAACCATACCGTTATGAGGGAAGCCCTGGAATGTTGGCCGGAAGACATTTTGGTAACTCTTCTTCCTAGAATATATCTCATTATCAAAGAAATTGACGATCGTTGTCGTTCCTTCGTCTGGGAAAAAACTCATAACGCAAAAAAAGTTGAAGAAATGGCTATTATCTCAAACGGTATCGTTCGTATGGCAAATCTTTGCGTTATAGCATGCCACACGATAAATGGTGTTTCAGCACTCCATAGTGAAATTTTAAAAGAAATCGTATTCCAAGATTTTTACAATATCGTTCCTGAGAAATTTACAAATGTAACGAATGGCATTGCGCACAGACGTTGGCTCTGCCAATCTAACCCTGAACTTACAGCATTTATTTCATCACTCATAGGCGATGGATTTATTACAAACGGAATGGAGCTTTCAAAACTTCATGAATTTGTTGATAACGATGATGTTCTTTCCAAAATTAATGAAATTAAATTTCATAACAAACAAGCTTTTGCTAAATATTTAAAGCACAAACAAGGCATAGAAATTGATCCTAATTCAATTTTTGATGTTCAAGTTAAAAGACTTCACGAATATAAAAGACAGCATCTCAATGCCTTTGAAATTATCAGTGAATATTTAGCACTTAAAGAAAATCCTTCAATGGATTTCACTCCTCGCACCTATATTTTTGGTGCCAAAGCGGCGCCGGGATATTTCCTTGCGAAAAAAATTATTTCACTTATTTGTAATCTTGCTGAAGTCATTAACAATGACCGAAGTATCGACGGTAAAATAAAGATTGCCTATATTGAAGATTACAATGTTTCTATAGCTGAAAAATTAATGCCTGCTGCCGATATTAGCGAACAAATTTCTCTCGCCGGCACAGAAGCATCAGGCACAGGCAATATGAAGCTTATGATAAACGGCGCCATTACACTTGGCACCTTAGACGGTGCGAATGTCGAAATCCATGAAGCAGTTGGCGATGAAAATATCTTTATTTTCGGTATGAAGGCACCGGAAGTTGAAGATTTAAAAAAGCATTACAACCCATTAACGTACTATAATAGCAATGATGAACTCAAAAAAATTGTTGAATTTATTAATCGTGGCGTAAACGGTGTATATTTCCCTGAAATTACAAAAATTATTGAGTTTGACCCTTATATGGTTCTTGCAGATTTTTCAGATTACAAAAGAGTAAGGCATGAACTCTATGCAGCATATAATGACAGACGCAGATGGCAAAAAATGTCTCTTATTAACACTGCTTCTGCCGGTATTTTTGCAGCAGATAGAGCAATTAATGACTATGCAAAAAATATTTGGTACATTAATCCGGTTGAATAATAAGCAAAACGGTAAGTAATCATATATATCAAAAAGGCAAGTACGTAGTAAACAATAAACGATTAAAGACAATTTAAAAAACAGACAAAAATATTAAAAAGAAGGCAAGTAAACAGTAAACAATAAACTATTAAAGGCAATTTTAAAAACATTAAAGGCAATTTTAAAACAGACAAAAACATTAAAAAGAGGGCAAGTGAGCAATAAATAACAAAAGATTAAAAAAATTTTTAAAAGTGAGCAAATAAACATTAAAAACGGGGCAAACAATAAAACAATAAATAAAACGAAGGAAGGGCATATATGATTTTTAATTCAAGAAATATTGAATACAAAAGCATATATGGTGCCGTAAAAGCCGGAGATGAAATAACATTTCGTCTTCTTTTGCCGAACAAAGAACTCGGCGTGGCAATTACGAGCGCCCGTCTTTTGATTTGCAATGATAACGATTCTCTCATAGTAAATAAATATGACCTCACACCTACAAATGAATATAAAGATGAATGTCAGTTCTGGGAAGTAAAATATCTTGCAAAAGAACCGGGACTGTATTGGTATTGCTTTGAATATCAGGCTTCCTCTATAACTTGGCAGGTTTATAAAGGAAATTACTCAACCGGTTATATCAACATCCCTGAAAACAAATGGCAACTAACCGTATATGATGATGCACAAACAATCCCTGACGATTGGAAGGGCGGAATTATGTATCAAATCTTCCCAGACAGATTCTATAATTCCGGTTCTAAAAAACTGATGCTTTTTGATAGAAAAATGCGTCCTTGGGGTGAAATGCCTGCCTTTGAAGAAGACTTGGAATTTGAAGTCTGGAACAACGACTACCAAGGAGGAGACCTTAAAGGAATTGAGGAGAAACTTCCATATGTCAAAGAACTAGGTGTCGACATCATATATCTCAACCCTATTTTTGAAGCACATTCAAATCACAGATATAATACCGCTGACTATACAAAAATCGATTCATTCCTTGGTACTGAAAATGATTTTATCGAACTTTGTATGGCAGCTCATAAAATGGGCATAAAAATTATCCTTGACGGTGTGTTCTCACATACCGGAGACGACAGTATATATTTCAATAAAAAGAATAGATACGATTCCGTTGGGGCTTATAATAGCGCCGATTCAGAATATTACCCTTGGTATAAATTTGAAAGATGGCCAGATAAATTTATTTCTTGGTGGGGTATTGAAGACCTTCCGGAAGTGAATGAAATGGAAGAATCCTACATAGAATTTATTTGCGGAGAAGATGGAATCCTTGCAAAATGGCTACGCCTCGGAGCAGATGGATGGAGACTTGACGTCGCTGACGAACTTCCAGATGAATTTATTAAACTTATTCGAGCTCGTATTAAACAAGTTAAACCTGATGCTCTTCTTATCGGCGAGGTATGGGAAGATGCATCAAACAAAACTGCTTACGGAATTCGTCGCCAATATTTACTCGGTGATGAACTTGATAGTGTTACAAACTATCCATTTAAAAATGCAATTATTGACTTCATTGTCAATGATGACGCAGAATTTTTTATGGATAAAATTCTCACAATTACTGAGAATTATCCAAAAGAAATTGTTGATACCCTTATGAATCCACTTGGAACACACGATACAGTTCGCATTCTCACTCGTCTATCCGGCGAAGACTGCGAAGGAGCTGCAAAGAATCGCGAATGGCAATCAACTCTAACCCTCAGTGAAACTGCTCGGGAACATGCAAAAAAACGCCTTAAAATAGCAGCAGCCATTCAATATACTCTCCCCGGTTTTCCTTCTATCTACTACGGAGATGAAATAGGAATGGAAGGTGGAAAAGATCCTTTCAATAGAAAAGCTTTCCCATGGGGAGACCTTGATATGGATTTGCTTGGATTCTTTGAAAATCTCGGCAAAATAAGACAAAATAACCGTCTGATATTTAAAGATGCTCCATTTGTTCCAATTTCCGGTGCTGATGGTTGTATTGCCTATGCACGTGAAAAAGACGGCAATTCCCGTCATTCAATCATTCTCATTGCAAACCGTAGCTTAGACACAATAAACTACTGCCTTCCGGAATATGTTCAAAAACCTACTAAACTCCTTGGAGATGCAAAAATTATTGATAATCTTGTACTTTTACCTCCTGAAAGTTTCGTAATCTTAGAAAATATTTGGATTTATAAAAAGCAACATAGGGAAGATAGATATTGACAGCAAGAAAAAATAGAAAGAAATAACTCCCCGTACAATCTGTACGGGGAGTTGCTTATTTTTTTGTAAGATCTTTTTCGATCGTTTTTTCGTTTGTACCAAATTATAAACTGTTTTTTGTTGTAGCTATAATTCTTCAATTTACTGCAATTTAGCCACTATCTCTAAAAGAATTTTTGCAAGATCTTCTTTGCAAAGATTATTTTCTTCTCTATATTCTTCCTTTGCGGTGTCATCTGCATTATCAGAAATTTTTCTAATTGAAAGAAACGGAACACCGTATTTTTCACATGCCACACCTAATGCTCCGGATTCCATATCAAAAGCATTTATTTCAAAGGTCTTTTTAAAAAAGTTTTTTCTTTCCGTATCAGCAAGAAATACATCGCCACAGCCTAAGTTGCCACTTTTCATTCCTTCTAAAGTTAAAGCCACATCTAAAAGCTCCTTGTTTGGGTAAGTAAAAAGCTTACCGTCAGGTTTTTCACCAAGATTATAATCAAGAGCTGTAAAATCAAAATCACATTCTACATATCTTGTACCGGCAACTACATCGCCCTTAGAAAGACCTGAAACCGCGCCTGAATAACCTGCATTTAATATTGCTTCTACATCAAAATTTAAAATTAATTCAATAGCACTGATTGCTGCATTTACCTTGCCTACACCGGATTCAACAGCATATATTTCATGTTTTCCATCATCAATTTTGAGAAACTTCTGTCCTTTTCTTTCTATTTCCTCAACATCATAATTTTTAGCATAATTATAAAATGCTTTAAATTCCATATCATCTGCAAGAATAATACCGATTTTTTTGAACATATTTTTGCCTCCAAATTTCAATGTAACAATTATAAATTGAACAAATTTCAAAGTCAAATTATCAAACTTCAAAAACCAATTGAATAAACCTGCAAAGTCAAATTAAGTCTTTATTTAATACTATTATTATGGTATAATTTGCAGTGTGTTTAATAATTATTAGGTGAGGTATAACTATGGAAAAGAATAAAGTAAAACTTACCATCTGTGGAAACGAATACTACATTGTGACAGATAATGATCCAAAGTATGTATCAGACCTCGGCAATGCACTTGATGAGACGCTTACAAAAATTCTTAATGAAAATCCTCGTCTCTCAATGACTCAAGCTGCTATTTTAGCATCACTTGACTATGCTGATGTTGCAAAAAAAGCTTCTGACACAGCTGACAACCTCCGTAGCCAAATAAAAGAATATCTTGAAGATTCTGCTCGCTATAAAATGGAAGCAGAAGTTTCAAGACGCGATGTAGAACGTCTTAACAAGGAACTTGAAATGGCACGCAGTGGCTCAAAAATGACTTCATTCTAATTAAAAAGGAAATATAATGCAGAGTAAGACTGAAATATTAGCTCCTGCAGGTAGTATGGAATCCCTTATTGCTGCAGTAAGAGTAGGCGCTGATGCAGTATATCTTGGTGTAAATGATTTCAACGCAAGACGAAATGCTGAAAACTTTGGAGTAAAAGAACTTAGAGATGCCATTTTATATTGCCACGTCAGAGGTGTTAAGGTTTATATTACTTTAAATACCTTAATTTTTGACTCAGAAATTCCATCTGTACTAGAATTAATTAAATGCGGCTGTGCCTTCGGTGCAGACGCATTTATCATTCAAGACCTTGGTATTGCAAAACTCGTAAGAGAAGTTGCACCGAATATGCCAATGCATGCTTCTACCCAGATGGCAGTTTCAACTGTAGCAGGATTTAAAGAACTTGAGAAACTCGGTTTCTCCCGTGCTATACTTCCAAGGGAGCTTTCATTTGAAGAAATTAAAGAAATTAAGGAGAACACTGAGATTGAACTTGAAATGTTCGTTCACGGTGCTCTTTGTATGTCTGTCTCCGGTCAATGTTATCTATCCGGCATGCTCGGTGGAAGAAGCGGAAATCGCGGACTTTGTGCCCAACCTTGTCGCCTACCATTTTTTGTTTCCGGTGGAACCGGACACGATTTATCTTTAAAAGATCTTTCGTTAATTGACCATATTAAAAAACTCTCTGACCTTGGAATAACGTCTTTTAAAATTGAAGGCAGGATGAAACGTCCGGAATATGTTGCAGCCGCCGTAACGGCTTGTAAAAATGCTTTAATTGGTAAAGAGGATGAATCGCTAAAGAAAGAACTTAAAGCAGTATTTTCACGTTCTGGCTTCACTGACGGCTATTTAACCGGTAAACTCGGCAAATCAATGTTTGGAATTCGAAGCAAAGATGATGTTATTGTCGGAACTCCTGTTCTCCGTAATTTATCTCGCCTATACAACAAAGAAAAACAAGAAATTCCTATTACAATCAGTCTCACCGGAAACATTGGAAAACCTCTTTTGGCTTCCGCTTCCAATGGAAAAATACGTGTCTTTGTTACATCCGATTACAAAGTTCAAAAAGCAAAAACTCATACCACAGAAGTTGCAGATATTAGAAAACAACTTCATAAAACAGGTGGCACACCTTTCAAAGTAATGATGACTGATATAGATATTGATAAAGGCATAAATATCCCAATGTCCGAAATTAACAATATTAGACGCGGTGTTATTGAGGCTCTTGAAATGAAGCTTACCGAAGGTTTCGCAAAAGAATTTTCCGGGATTAAAGAACACTATCCGGAAAATATTATTCCTCATGCTGCTGCTTGGAAGCTTAAACCTGAACCAGTTAACAATCAAAATTTTATGCTTCGTTTTCTTACAGTTAATCAAATTCCGGATGATTTTGATGAAATAGTTGAAAAAAGCATTCGTCATAAAATTAAATCTATCATAGTTCCTCTTAAAACACCTGAAGATAAGTTTTCATATCTTAGAAAACTAGAGATACCATTTGGTATTGAAATTCCAAGAGGTCTCTACGGTTTTCAAGGTAAAAATGATAAACTGTTAAAAGATGCCATTAAAAATGGAGCTGCTTTTGCTTTTGTGGGAACACTTGACGGCATTGCTTTAGCAAGAAAGCATGACCTTAAAATTGTCGGTGGACCAACACTTAATATCACAAATTCTTTTTCTTTATATGAGTGCACTTCTTTATCTCTTTCTTCAGTTATTGTTTCAACTGAACTGGAAGCTAAACAAATTAATGCCCTTAGAGCGAATATACCACGAGGCGTGTTAGTATATGGTCGCACTCCTCTTATGCTTACACGAAACTGTCCTGTAAAAAACGGCAAATCCTGTAAAACATGCAAACAAGACGCCTACCTCACAGATAGAAAGAAAATCCGTTTTCCGGTCGTCTGTAATAACGGTGTAGCTGAGGTGCTAAATTCTCGCCCTATTTACCTTGCTGATCACCTGCAAAAATTTGATAATACCGATTTTCAACTTCTTTATTTTACAAAAGAATCAAAAGAAAAAGTAAAGCAAATTCTCAATGCTTATGAAAATGAACTGCCTCCAACCGGAGAATTTACACGCGGACTTTATTTTAGAGGTACAAAATAAGTGAAAATAGCTCACCCAACAGTATGAATAAAAATAAAGAATAAGCAAAAAACAAACATAAAAAATAAAGAATAAACAAAAAAAAGAAATGTAAAAAACAAGAAAGTAAAAAATAAGACGACAAAAAAATAAGCTCCAAAACGAAATGTTTTGGAGCTTTAATTTTAAAAGTCTTTATGCTTTCTTAGTTTTTGAAGTTTTTGAAGCTTTTGGAGCTTTTGGAGCTTTTGGAGCTATAGAATCCTTTTTTGTTACAATTGCCTTGATAACAAAAATAGTTATAACCATTAAAGCAACCGCAATTACAAGGCTGATTAAAACATTTTGCACAAAACCTGCAATGATAAAAGATACAAATGATACAGCAGCAACTGTAGTAGCATATGGGAATTGCGTTCCCACGTGATTTAAATGATTACACTGTGCTCCGGCAGAAGACATAATTGTTGTATCCGAAATTGGTGAACAATGGTCGCCATAAACAGCACCTGCAAGACAAGCAGAAATTGAAATTGTACCAATTACTGTGCCTACCGGGAAAATTGCTGACACAATTGGAATAAGGATACCAAATGTTCCCCAAGATGTACCGGTAGAAAATGACAATAAACAAGCAATAACGAAAAGAATTGCCGGAAGGATTGCCTGAAAACTTGCGGCGGATCCCTCAACTAAACCACCTACGAAATCAGCAGCGCCAAGAAGACCTGTCATGTTTTTGAGCGATGTAGCAAGGGTCAAGATAAGAATTGCCGGAACCATTGCCATAAAGCCCTGTGGAATACATTCCATTGTTTCTTTGAATGTCATTAATCTACGAGCAAGCATATAAATTACTGTAAATGCAAGAGTTATAATTGCAGCCCAAGGAAGAGCAATTGTAGCATCTGTATTTGAAAAGGCTTCA
Source organism: Oscillospiraceae bacterium (assembly GCA_012520505.1). GTDB lineage: Bacteria > Bacillota > Clostridia > Oscillospirales > Acutalibacteraceae > UBA1227. Next base: position 53,362 of record JAAYOC010000030.1, on the reverse strand, counting down.
ACAAATCCCATATCTGTCATTCTTTCAGCCGGTGTAAATACCCAATCATCACCAACCATACATTGACCAACATACACTAAGGCAAAAATACTCACAACGATGAGAATAACGATTGGAAGAACAAGATCAATTACCTTACCCTTTTCATTCGTAACCATTTCCTGTTCACCTTCAAATACACCTGTTGTGAAAATGTCGCCTTTTTCTTTAGCATTCATCTCATGAAGAGCCATTGAGCCATAATCAAAGCCCATAATGGTAATCATAACGATAAACAAAAGTGTGAGAAGTGAATAATAGTTATATGGAATAGCAGAAATAAAGAGTTGAAGTCCCTGCCCGTCTTCAGCATAACCTGAAACGGCAGCAGCCCAAGATGATATTGGAGCAATCATACATATAGGAGCAGCTGTTGAATCAATAATATATGCGAGTTTAGCCCTTGAAACCTTATGGGTGTCACATACAGGACGCATAACAGAACCTACTGTAAGACAGTTGAAATAATCGTCAACAAAAATAAGTACACCAAGAGCAAAGGTAGCAAGAATTGCACCAACACGAGTCTTAATACGTTTTTGTGCCCAACGACCAAAAGCCGCTGAACCACCGGACTTATTTAAAAGCGCAACAATCATACCAAGAATTACGAGAAACGCAAAAATTCCGGCATTATCTGCTACTGCTGCTGAAATTCCCTCTACCGTAATATTGTTTGCCGCGCTTATTGGATTAAATCCAGAAGAAAGAAATCCACCTACTACAACACCAATAAAGAGAGATGAATACACTTCTTTTGTAACAAGAGCAAGTCCAATTGCAATTACAGGTGGGAGAAGTGCCCAAAGTGTTCCACTGGCATCCATAATGCTACCGGTAAATGCACAAACAATAATGTAAATAATTACAAAAACTATTGCAATAATACCGGTTACAGAAATTTTCTTTTTGTTTTCCATTTTTATTATCCTCCGTTATTTTTTCCCAAATGAAAAGGTCGTGACAGATATCACGACCATAACATAAAATTATAGTGATGACAGCTCTCCACTTAAAAGTGACAGTCCGTTATATATTTTATAACGACCCAGCTACAGGTTTAGAACATCCCCTGCGCTTCGGCGGCTCTACCTTTCCACATAACACCTGCGTTCCAGTTGTGTTATGGTACTCATCATAGTCGCACCTCTATCAAGACTTTTCAATTGATGGGAAGATTGTATCATATCTAACATATACAATGCAACTTTTATTTAATTTACATTGTTTTATTTAATTTACATCGTTTTATTCAACCTGCCCTATTTCGTTTAATGTCAGCTAAACTTATTCAATACCGGTAGAACCAAAACCACCACGGCTACAACCATCAAGTTCTTCAACTTCAATAAATTCTATTTTCGGTTGATTCTCCATTATTCTAAATTGACAAATTCTATCATTCGTTAGAATCTCGGTATCTCTTAATGCATATGCAGGCCAGTACCATTGATCATCATTGCCACAATAAGATGTATCTATTATGCCCATCGAATTTGTTTGAATAAGACCAAAATTCATGTATGTGGATGAACGAGGTACTATATGAGCTTCATATCCTTTTGGAAGTTCAATGGCAATACCCAAAGGGATTAATCGCCATTCACCCTTCTTCATTTTTATATCTTCAGCGGAACGTAAATCAATCCAATCTGAGACATCATCGATAAAACGCAGCTTCTCAATTTTATTAGAAAAATATTTTATCTTCAGTTTCATATTGTAAAGCCTCCATTGACACCTAAGTTTTGACCGGTTATAAATGACGACCTATGAGAAGCCAGAAAATAAACTGCTTTTGCTATCTCAGTAGGAGTTCCTATTCTATGAAGAGGAGTTTCATCACAAAGAGCATCTATATCTTTCGCTGAAAAATCAACATTCATAGATGTATCAATAACACCCGGAGACACACAATTCACTCTAATATTTGATGGACCGACCTCTTTTGCTAAAGCCTTTGTAAAACCTATAATTGCAGCTTTAGACATGCTATAAAGGGTCTCATATGATGCTCCCACTTCACCCCACATAGATGAAATATTTATAATTGCTCCCTGTTTTTTTGCAATCATACTAGGCAAAACTGCTCTTGTTACCGAAAATGTGCCTCTCACATTTGTATCCATTACGTAGTCATATTCTTCGTCTGTTATCTCTTGAACAAGACCTCCAACATATACACCGGCATTATTTACCAGCACATCAATTTCACCAAGCTCTACCCTTACATTGTAAACGAGTTCTGCAGCAATATTTGTATCTCTTATGTCAGCATGAAAAGATTTAGCAACTCCACCGGCATCATTAATAGCATTCACAACTTCTAAAGCTCCTGCATCATTTTTATTATAATTCACAGCCACACTGTAACCATGTTTTGCAAACTCAAGTGCACAAGCTGCGCCAATTCCGGAAGAAGCACCTGTGATGAGTACCACCATAAAAACACCCCTTTTAAAAAAGGCACCTCAAATTGAGGTGCCTTAAATTTTCATTTTACTGTGTAGAAACAGATGAAGGATCCACTTTAGCACTGAGTAATTCCTGCTCACTTACACGTTTATAAGTTGAAACTACATTGAACACATCAGAAGTCGCCTCATATACAGCAAGAACAGCCGGAAGTGCTCTGAGATTTCCGCTAGCATCAATTGCTCCAAAATACCTAAGTGTACCGGTCTCACTTTCAAAAAGAAAACGTGAGGTCACTTGAGTTGTCGGACTAAAGTAATCTTCGTACTTATATAAAACATTTTCATAAGTTATTGTACCTTCTTCAGCAAAAGTTGTGTTAAGAAAAATCCTTAAATCAAGTGAGCTTGCTAAATTTCCAATATTTGTAAGATCGTATTTTTGCTTTATAGCATCTGTCAAATCACCATAAAGCTTTTGCGTAGGGAAAGCAATATATTCAGCTGATCCCATTTTTATGTAAGATATTGTTCCTTCCTTTGTAGGCATTGTAAACAACATATTTTGACCATTATCTGTTGTTGCATATGTTGCTGAAACACCATCAATCGTTGTTTGATACATATAATTGCCAGAAGCAATTAATTTCATTGTCGGCTCAATGAGCTTTCCTGAAAACTGAGAAAGTGAAACCGAAGGTTGTCCACCGTTTATAGTTTTTGGTCCACCGTCAAGTGTAGGGTCGTCGTTATTACAAGCTGAAAGTGCAAAAATCATTAGGAAGACAAGCACTAAGGATAAAAATCTTTTCATGATATACCTCACTATTACAAAATGAATTATAAACTAATTACCTTGTTATGTTATCACAGTAATAAACCAAATTCAACCCTAAAACTATTGCAAACGAAACATAGTTTTTCTATAATATTAAGTATAGGATATGCTGGGATAGCGTAGCTGGTAGCGCAACTGATTCGTAATCAGTAGGTCGTGGGTTCAAATCCCATTCTCAGCTCCAAAATTAGGGTGGGAGGGTTATTATGACTGAAACACTATCTAATTACGAAGAAATGTCTAAAAAGTTTTCAAAGCATTTACTTAACACTTTTTCAGTTTCATTCTTACTAGATTTAACTGAAAATAAATGCGCTGTGCTTTTTAACAGAGAAGGTCAACCTGTCTGGGAAGTGCTCTATACTGTGGATGAAGCACTTGAGATCATTGCAGATACAGTAATTCATCCTTTATTTAAGCAACGCTTTCTTGATGAAACCTCTAAGGAAAACTTAATGGCAGCAGCAAAAGAAAATAGAGGTATTTCATTTGAAGCATTATGTCTTGATAAAAAAGACAATGAGTATCACTGGTTTGTTCTTCGTCTCACACCTTGTGGAAACTATCCGGACGAAATTCTTTTTACCTATAATGCATTAAATTCAGATTTAAAGGTAAAAAATCGTGAGAAAAAAAGAACTGAGCTCTTTAATCAAACTGTTTTAAATCAACTCATATCAGATTTCATTTTAGTATACGTAATTGATCTTTCAAATGAGATGAGTCGTCTCGTGCTCTCTGAACCTGGAGAAGAATATGACATTTACGCAAGACGCTTTAAAGACCATAAAGAAATGATGACACATCTCTATGAGAACTTTATCATTGATGATTTTAAAAGAGATTTCTTTAAACTTATGGATTACGACTATCTAAAGAAACATTTTGACAGTGGTAAAGACAGAATCGTTTACATATTTAGAGATAATCGAGCTATTACATTTGAGCTTAACATCATCAAATATGCAGATTATGCGGAAGATTACCCACTTATAATTTTCGGTATAAAAAAGCTCTCATAAATAACAGTCTCAATAATTTCGTAAATAACAATAGATAAGAGAAAAGAACAGAATAGACATGAAAATAGATAATTTTTGACCCTGTAAAGGTTTTTTGCTTTACAGGGTCGCTTTTATATCCTTTTCTTTTTTTCTTATTTTCTTTTTCTCTTATTGTTTTCCCTTTTTTCCCTTTTTTGCATCTATTTTCTTTCTCATCATATCAGCATTTAATGCAAACTTAAGAGCATTCATATCTGAAATGATTCCCTTATCAAAAAGGTCATAAATACTTGAATCCATCGAAAACATTCCCTCTGCAACAGAGGTGCCAATAATCGAATCCATTTGATGAACTTTTGATTCACGAATCATATTTCTAATAGCACTATTAAGGTTCATTACTTCAAAAGCAGGAACAAGTTCACCGGAAATTGTAGGAATCAATTGCTGTGAAATTACAGATTGAAGAAGTTGTGCAAGCTGAATTCTAATCTGTTGTTGCTGATTAGGTGGAAATACATCAATTATACGATCAATTGTATTAGCAGCACCGACAGTATGAAGAGTTGAAATAACAAGATGTCCTGTTTCAGCTGCTGTCATTGCTGTTTTTATTGTCTCATAATCTCTCATTTCACCAACAAGAATTACATCCGGAGATTGACGAAGACAAGCTCTAAGTGCCGTTACATAGTTCTCTGTGTCCGTCTCAATTTCACGTTGAGATACGACACTTTTTTTATTTTTATGAAGAAACTCTAAAGGTTCTTCCAAAGTAATAATATGACCATTCCTTGACGCATTAATTCTGTCTATTATGCACGCAAGTGTTGTAGATTTGCCGCCACCTGCAGGTCCTGTAACAAGTACAAGTCCCTTTGTCTTATCGGCAACTGACATCACTGATTCCGGAATTTTCAACTTTTTATAATCAGGTATTTCAAAGGATACAAGACGAATAACTGCTGCATATGAACCCCTCTGTTTATAAGTACTTACTCTAAAACGAGAAAGCCCTGAAATCGCGAGCGAAAAGTCATCGTCACCTGTATTTACAAGCCTATCCATACTTCTACCTGCAGTCTCATATATTTCTTCAATTATAGACCTGGAAATTAAAGGTGTAACTTTTTCCTCTTCCTGTGGCACTATAATTCCGTTCAATTTATAAGACAAAGGTAAACTCGCAAGTACAAAGATGTCAGATGCCTGCTGCTCAACAGCTCCTTTAAGTAATTTCAATAATTCCATTAAAATTCACCGTCCCAAAGCTTAATACTATTTTCGGCATTCCACTCTGCCGTATTGACAAGCTTCCACTGAGTTACAGTAAAATCCTTGCCATCATATTTAAGTTCAACCCTAAGTTCCTGATTCCCATCAACGTCAACTTTATAATTAAAAATTGTAACAGCTCCTTCATCGATTGCGTTTACACCCATTTCTTTAGCTGCCGTTTTTACTGCCGCGATTGATGGATTTGAAACTGAAGTTTCTTTCAAAGCACCATAAGTTTCCGTTGCAATAGTATCTGCAGCATAATAGGCTTTAACAGCTTCCGCAGACTTATTTGCAAGTTTATATTCATTATTTGCCGTAAGGAATGTTAAAACTGAAAAGATTGTAAGGCAGAGAACTGAGAAAAGCATAATAACAGATGCACTACCTACATTAATTCCGGAAGATTTTCTTTCTGCTTGTTTCATTACTCTGCCACCTCCTTTGGTTTAACCTCAGGTACAGTGGCTGTCACCATTTCAAACAAAAGCTCTCCACTGGAATTAAACACTGATATTATTGCTTTATTTACACTACTACTAGATGAATCCTCTTTAACAATAGCTTTAAAATCTCCTTCATATTTTTCTACAAGATTCCATTCCTTATCATAATATATTGTGAAAACATCTTCGTGGCATGTCGCTTTGTCATACACCTTTTTCATTGGCTCACCAGTCACCGAACCGGCTTCCTTATAAACCTCGGCCAAACTTTCGGCGGCGAATGTTGCATTTGACAAATTCCTGCTGACATCTGTCTTAACCTTTGCTACCGCAAAAACTTTCATACAGATTGCAGCGGAGAGTGTAAAAAACAACAACACTATAATAATTTCCATTAGGAAAAGAGAAGACTTTGAACGATTTTTTATTGTCTCATTCATTTCGCCGCCTCCGTTCCTGATGCAATATTAAGAAAAACATAAGCTGACTTTCCGGTAGTTCCTACACATTCAACACGAATAAGATTTCCTTCTAATTCAAAACTCAATGATTTTGCATCAATAATATCTTGCCCAGCAGAAGGATTGAATTCAAGCCCCTTTTCAAACAAAAGTTCCTTGACATGGCCGTCATAGCAATAAATATATGTAACAAAATCTATATTTGACACAGTCTCTTCAAGAGCTAATGCTGAAACTCCTGCAAACTCAGTAATATATACTTTACCAGTTGCATCGTAATGGTTTACCTTAGAGTTAATGTACGAAATACACGTACGCTCTTCAAACCTCTCCTGCATTACAGCTTGAGTATCTTTATACACACCCGCTCCGGACACAAGTACAAATAGTACTGTTATTGCAAATATTACAAAGAGAACGAGCACAAATATTGTGTCAACCGTATAAGCAGTTCTCTTTTTCATCTGTGCAGTTCCCCTTTCATTCAATAGTTATTTCAGGCACCTCATCGTCAAATTCCTCATATCCTGCTTTTATTTTTTCTTCCTCCTCTTCAGAAGGATTTAAATTAATAACAGTAATCTCAGGCATTATATTTGACGCAAAGGCAATATAACCTATGGCATATTTTTCTTTGTCATAGGTCAATCCGTAATTATCTTCAAGATACTTTATACTTGAAGGATATGCACCTTCAAGTGCGTAACAACTAATTACAGCTTTGTTGACACTTTCTTCCAAAACTCTTTTACCTTCTGTTGCAGCATTTTTCTCTGCACTTGCTATGCCACCAAGAAAAAAGCCAAACACAATTGTAAAGAAAGAAAGTGAAATCAAATGCCCTTTCAGCACATCCGGTGCAGAGCGTTTTCTCACTTTTGTTTTCATTAAAACACGCCCTTTTCAATTAACCAATTGTTGTCATAATACTCATAAGCGGAAGCATTACAGACATAAGAATAACACCTACGATAATGGACATTATTATCACAAGAGTAGGTTCAACCTTATTGATTATTGATTCTATATCTTCATTAACATCATTTTCACTACGCTGTGCAATTTCTTCCATTACAATATCTGCTGTACCGGTTTTAAAACCAATTGAGAGCATTCTACAATAGAGCGATGGAAAAATTTCAGCCTTTGCAATTGCATCTGAGAAAAGCTCTCCATCTTTCATAAGATCTCGCATATTCTTAATTCTAGCGAGCATTACAGGATTATCGGTAATTCTCTCAACCATATTGAGCGATTCATCTGTATCAAGTCCGGATGCAAGTGTCATTGCCATACCGGATGCAAATCTTGCTGATGCAATCCTTTTGCTAATTTTCCTATTCGATGTAAACTTATTCCAGAAATTAGAAAATTTAAGTGAAAGACTCGGCACTGAAGCTACAACTACACCTATCAGTGCAAAAACAATTGCGACCAAAAGAATTACGACGGCATATTGGGTAATTCCTGTGCCTATATTCATGATTGTTACAGCAACAGATGACATTTCGGCACCAAGCTCATTAAACACATCATTAAAAATCGGAAGAACTTTAACAACAAGTATACCTACAACCAACAAAAGCATAATCATGAGTATAAACGGATATACAACTGCATTTTTTATGCTTCTTGAAATTTGTTCCTGACGAGTATAATAAGATGAAAGTGCTCTCAAAACATCTTCTAATCGCCCTGTTTTCAAGCCAATTTCAACCATATCTATAACATATTTTGGAAAACACTCTGCTTCAAGTAAAGCCTCTGCAAAAGAAGCACCCGCATCCATTTTTTTATAAAGACCGTCAAGCATCTCTTTTAAATCTTTATCTGTCTCATCTGCAGCCAACATAAAAAGGCTTTCTGAAAGTGAAATACCTGCTTTCATACACAGAGACATCTCCATACAAAAAGATGAGAGATAAGGACCATCCAACTGTCTAATACCCATATTATTTCCTCCAATTTTCAGTAAAATTATAAAAATCAGTAAAAATCATGACTGTTTACGTTTATGCTTATTTTATGTTTATAGTTATGTTTACATTTGGTTTTCATACTTATATGAACATTTGCATTTATGTAAATATTTATGTTTACACGGATATCTATAACAAATACCTGCACATATGCAAATGTTTTGCTAACACATTTAATAAAGATACAAAACTGAATAATTATATTTCTTTGACCAGTCAGCATCTCCACCTGTTGAAGAAAAAGTTGGATCCATTAGTTTCCAAGAAGTACCGTTAAACTGGATGATTCCATTAACCCAACCTGCTTCTTTTGTATACACACTTATCCAAGCATGGTATTGACTGTTCGCATATCCAACCTGTACCTTTGTTGGGAATCCCTGTGTTCTAAGCATTGCAGTCATTACTGCTGCATAATCATAACAAATACCTGATTTAGATGCCCAAACACTGTTAAGATCCGGAACATATGCAGAACTTGCAACAGCACCTGCTTTAGCATAGTCATATTTAAAATTTCTAACCACATAGTTATATATATTTTCAACTCGTTTAATTTCCGAATCAAATCCCTTTGTTAATGTTGCCGCATACTGAACACAAGCTGTACTAGAGCTATAATTTACAATTACATTAGGTCTTGAAAAAGCAACTGTTGAATATGAAAGAGCTACATCTATATCAACATTTGCAATTAAACTATAACTTGTTCCGCCATTATTTCCAAGAATATAAATTGTATATGTTCCACTGCCTCCCGTTAAAGGAAGCGCCTCAAAATTCTTAGAAAAAATTGGATAAGTTTGAGTCACATTATTAGGACCTTTTACTTGTGTTCTAATGTTACTATAAGTGCTGCCACTGTATTTCACCATTACATAACCTGATTTTGTATTTGAATAATCAATTACTGCTGTTCCATCGGTCGATTGTGCGACTAGAACACCTGGTGCCGAATTGCTGTAAACTTTTGGTGCACAATAATAACTTGATGTCGTACCTGCAGGGTTAGTTGTCGTTGTAGTCTTCTTTACAGGCGGTTTTTTAGAGGAAGTACTTGAGGTGTTTCCATTTTTTGCACTAGAACTACCATCCGTCCTGTCTCCTTCAGAACTAGACCCTTCTTCATCCGAACTTGGTTCTTCTATGGTCGTATTAGAACCGTTCATTGAACTTGATATCTTTCCCGATGGATTATTATGTCCGTTTGGTTTGTCATTAACACACCTAACAAAACAGATTATTACTGTCAAAAGTATAATCAAGAATAAAAGAAATCTTGATGTTTTATTAATTTTTTTTAAATTTTCCATCAAGAAACCTCAATCCGAATAAATTTATACAAAAATTGCTTACTCACTATCATTATAATGGGTTTGTATAAATAAATAAAGAGAAAGACCTAAAAAAAACATTTAAAACGTGTAGAACTATATCGCAATTTATGATACAATTTTTTATATATTTGTTTAAGAGGTGTTTCTTGATGCGAGCACGCATTTATACCATACTTGAGGTATGTTTTATTGCCATATTTTGCTTTTCATTGTTCAAGCTTGGAACAATAGGTTATGGCTATGTCAAGGGTGACCAACTATACAAAGATTCACAAAAAGAATTTTTAACATCCGAGGATTCTAAATCCAGTTTGATTGTAACGGTGGATTTTGATGCTCTTTGGGAAATAAATAAAGATATTGTAGGTTGGATATATAGTTCAGATACACCTGTTAATTATCCTTTACTTCAAACTTTAGACAACAGCTACTATTTAAAGCGCACATACAACCATGTTTATAGTGATTTTGGTAGTATTTTCATAGATTACAGATGTAACAAAGATCTTACAGATTTAAATACAATCATTTATGGACACAACACAAAGAATGGTTCTATGTTTGGAACATTCAAAAAATATAAAACCAAGAGTTACTTTGATAAGCACAAATATATTTATATTTTCTATCCGGACAAGTCCTTTAAATATGAAGTTATAGCCGCATACACAGTAACCACATCGGATCCTGTTTATACTTTAAATTTTACAAGCGACGATGAATTTAAAAATTGGCTTAACGATGTAATAAGCAATTCAGAAGCTGAAACAAACAAAACAGAAATTACAGGCAAAGAAAAAATCATTACATTTTCCACTTGTACATCGCGCTCAAAAACAGAACGTTTTGTTGTAGTTGCAGAACAAATTGAAATAGTAGAAAAATGAGGATGGATAAATGAAAAAATTGGCTTTTGATAACAACAAATATTTAAAATTACAATCCCAATATATTGCTGAACGCATAGAACAGTTCGGTGGAAAACTTTATCTCGAATTTGGTGGCAAACTCTTTGATGATTACCATGCGGCAAGGGTGCTTCCCGGTTTTGAACCTGATAGTAAGCTTCAAATGCTTTTAAAGCTCAAAGACAAAGCCGAAATCATCATTATCGTTAATGCTGATGATATTGAAAAAAATAAAGTTCGTGGAGACCTTGGAATTACATACGATCTTGATGTTTTAAGACTTATTGATTGTTTCAAAGAGATAGGTCTTTATGTTGGAAGCGTAGTTTTAACCAGATATACAAATCAAGTTGCCGCCAATTTGTTTAAAAATCATCTTGAAAATCTCGGAGTCAGTGTTTACACACATGGGTCAATAGAAGGATATCCTTCAAATATTGCACACATTGTAAGCGATGAAGGTTTCGGTAAAAACGCATATATCGAAACTACTCGCGAACTTTTAATTATTACGGCTCCAGGTCCTGGTAGTGGGAAAATGGCGACTTGCCTCTCACAACTTTATCACGATAGCAAGCATGGAATTAAATCAGGTTATGCAAAATTTGAAACATTTCCAATTTGGAATCTTCCACTCAAGCACCCAATCAATCTTGCGTATGAGGCTGCGACCGCCGACCTTGACGACGTCAACATGATTGACCCTTTCCATCTTGAAGCGTACGGCAAAACAGCAGTAAATTACAACAGAGATGTTGAAGTTTTTCCAATCCTTAGTGCAATTTTTAAAGAAATTACCGGCGGTGAATCACCTTATAAATCGCCAACTGACATGAGCGTTAATGTTGCAGGTAATTGCATAATTGATAATGACCTTTGTATATATGCATCTAATCAGGAAATTATTCGTCGTTACTACACTGCGCTTTGTGACAAGAAAAAAGGTCTTATAGAAAACAATATTGTTATTAAACTTGAGTTTTTAATGAAACAATCCGGTCTCAGTAAAATTGACAGACCGGTAATATCAGCTGCATGTAACAAGATGAAAGAATATTCAGAACCTGCTTCTGCAATCATGCTTCAAAATGGCAAGATTGTAACCGGAAGAACAACAGAACTTCTTGGTTCTTCTTCAGCAATGCTTCTCAATGCAGTTAAAGAACTGGCCGGAATTGATGATTCAATTCATCTCATTCCTCCAAATGTTTTCGAACCTATTCAACAGCTTAAAACGGAATCATTAGGTAGTAAAAATCCAAGATTACATACAGATGAAACGCTTATTGCTCTGTCCATTGCAGCTGCTACGGATGATAATGCTAAAAAAGCTATGGCTTGCCTCTCAGAACTTAAAGATTGTGAAGCTCATACTTCTGTGATTATATCTCAAGTAGATGAAAATATATTTAAAAAACTTGGTATAAATATGACTTGCGAGCCTCAATATCAGACAGATGCATTCTTTCATCAATAGTTGACAATAAGTATTAAAACAAACGATTATCTCATTGATAAAAACTAAACAATATTGTTTACAATTTATTTTTAATTTTTAATTTGTTATTTGGTATCCTATTCAAAATAATTTGTACATCTATTCGTATATTTGTACATATGATTTACGATTACCACTATGGAGGATAAAAATAATATGAATAATATAACTTGGTACTTTGTTTTATTAATTCTTGTAATTTCTTATCTGCTAGGTTCTTTTCAAACTTCTTATATCTTTGGAAAGCTTTTTAAAAAAGTTGACATTAGAGATTACGGAAGTGGAAATGCCGGCACAACAAATTCATTTCGCGTATTTGGAGCAAAAATAGGTGTCGCAGTTCTTCTTATAGACATCCTTAAAGGTATAGTTGCGGTACTGTTGGTTAAATTAGCTTTTAAATGTGACAGTGTTGCACTGCAACTTCTTGCAGGTTTATTCGTAACTCTTGGTCACAACTATCCTTTTTATATGAAGTTTAAAGGCGGTAAGGGAGTTGCTGCCGCAATAGGCATCTTTGCTGCGGTTGACTGGAGAATCTTCCTTATAGCCGGTTTAATCGGGCTCTTAATTTTAGTTACAACTCGCTATATGTCAGTTGCATCTTTAACCTTCCAAGTTTTAACTTTTATTGGATTCGTTTTTTTCTATCTAAAGGATCCGGAATTCTATTATATTCTTGTTATAGCAGCAATTTATCCTATCTTATCATTTTTCCAACACAGAAAGAATATAAAAGGTCTTAAAGACGGCACAGAAAATAAACTCTGGGGAAAAGGTAAAAAGAAAGTCAAACTTGATGAACCGAATCAAGTGACTAAAACTAAATAATTAAATTGAACAAATAAGTAAATGAATTAAATGATGACAAAAGACTAACGTTTCCGGCGTTAGTCTTTTTATTTAAAATCTATTAGTTTCAAAACTCTTCTAAAAAATAAACCTGACGTGAAAAGAGCGATAGCTCCTGCGAGCGGGAAAGCAATCCAAACGTAATTTAACACTCCAGTAAGAGATAATAGATATGCTACAGGAAGAAGAACTACAAGTTGTCTCATAAGAGCTACAACCAACGAATAATTTGCTTTTCCCAAGGCTTGAAAGGTAGAACCCAACATAATACTTATTCCGGCAATTGGAAAATTTATTGCCATAGTTCTTAATGCCGGAACACCAATTTTTATCATTGCAGCATCATCAAGAGGGTCATTTGATTTAAACAACGATAAGAGGACATGTGGAAAGACTTCAAAAGATAAAAGGCCAATACACATAATTCCAAATGCAATTTTCAATGCAAATTTTATCGTTTCTATAATACGTTCTCTATTTTTAGCACCGTAATTATAAGCAATAATAGGAACCATTCCACTATTAAGACCGAAAACAGGCATAAACACAAAGCTTTGGAGTGTGAAATATGCTCCTAATACAGCAACTGCTGTCTTTGTAAAGCCCATCAAAATCTTATTAAGACTAAACACCATTATTGAACCAATTGAACCCATTGCGATTGAAGGTATTGCAACCGAATAAATTTTCTTTATTATCCTAATCTCCGGTTTCATAAGTCTTATAGAAAGTTTTATATCTTTGTTTTTCACAAGATTAAAAATTAAACCTATAATTGCTGCAGAAACTTGCCCAATTACAGTTGCAATTGCAGCACCTTTAACACCCATTGCAGGACAACCTAAATAACCGAAAATCATAATTGGGTCAAGGATGATATTAATGACTGCACCTGTGACTTGAGTTGCCATACTATAAACTGTACGTCCGGTACTCGTTAGGAGTCTTTCCATTGCATTTTGCATAAAAATACCAAATGAACAACAAAGAACTATTCTCAAGTATTCAGTACCGTACTGTATAATAGCCGGATCTTTTGTTTGTGATTTTAAGAAAACATCCGTGATAGTAAGCCCTAAAACCAAAAATACTATATATGTGCAAACAGCCAAAAAAATACTATTGTTTGCTATCTTATTTGCCGTTTTAAAATCCTTTTCACCCAGACTTTTTGAAAGAAACGCATTCACACCCACGCCAGTTCCAACACCTACAGAAATCATTATATTCTGAAGTGAAAAAGCTAGCGACAAAGCAGTAAACGCATCCTGTGAAAGTCTTGCAACAAAAATACTGTCTACGATATTATAAAGTGCCTGAACGAACATTGAAAAAATCATTGGCACCGCCACTGAAATAAGCAATTTTTCCACTGGCATGGTGCCCATCTTGTTTTCTCTATGAACCTTTTCCATTAATTGTCCTATCCCCCAAATCTTTTACGAGCAATTATTTCAAGCATGTCTGTTACACCCTCCAGACCGATGCCTGTATTAATCATCATATCATAATTTTTTCTATCTCCCCATTTATGAGTTGTAAAAAAATGATAATAATTTGCACGTTTTCTATCAAGAGTTTTTAGTTCGTGTTCTGTAAGAGACTTTCTATCACCATATTCATTAACTATCCTATTAATTCTATCAGTTGCTTCTCCATAAAGGAAGATTGTAATCTTGTTTTTATATTCACGGAGAATATAGTCCGCACACTTACCTACAAAAACACATGACGATTTTGTAGCAAGTTCGCGTATTACTTTTGTTTTTGCAAGGAAAACCTGTTCCTCTAAAGGTGTTATTCTACCAAAACTCGCCAACTCATAAAGAAGGCTTGATGTACGCTTATCCATAAGTTCACAAACAAGATTTTTATCTATTCCTGTTTCTTCCGCAATAAGACCATGAATAATCTCTTTGTCATAGTAAGCAATTCCAAGGCGAAAAGCTAATTCTCTGCCAATTATACGCCCACCACAGCCATGCTGTCTACCAATCGTAATTACATAATTCTCCATGTTGTTCTCCTTAAAAAAGTGAAGCTTCGCATTTGCAAAGCTTCAAAAAAAATTATTTTTTAAACTTAATCACAGTAAGAGCTAAACCTGAAATAGCTGCAAAAACAACTGTTACATATGACACTGCTTTAGCAGTTATATTTTCCTTTTGAACCGGTTGCTCAACATCAGTAGGTTGATTGATTAGCTGTTCCCAGACACTCATATTTTCAAGTTGTTCTTTGGCTTCGGCAAATGGAGTTTTATCCATTACAACTACTTCGGTGATTGGTTCTTCTATTGTTGGTTCTATTGCTGCTACCACTTTAGCTGTGTTTTTCTTTTTTCTAACTGCAGGTGGTGCTTTTTTAGTTACCGGCTCAACTTTCTTTTCAGCTGCCGGCGCCGTTGTCGTAGTCGCTGTAGTTGTCGGTACCTCTGCCGGTGGTTTAGTCACAGGCTCCTCATCTACAACCGGCTTAGTAGGTCTCTCACCAAGCTCATACACTATATATTTTGCATATACATCCGGAACGATGATTTTTTCATCGTTATATCTGCCCTTGACAAGCACCATCTTAAAATACCAAGAATTAAAACCTTTAAATGCACCAGGTTTTATTTCAGTTACACTTGAAGGAATGATTAATTTTTGAACTAAGTATTTGTATACAGGCTCTACTGTTTTATCATTAATTTCAGTAGTACCGTCTGCAACAGTGTATACATAATTTTTGTAAACACCTTTTGCAAAAGCCGGAACAGCCAACGTCATGCACAAGATAACTATCAAAGCAATCGTTGCTAAGAGTTTAAATGCTCTATTCTCCTTTTTTGACATTTTCATTACCCCTCGTTTTATTTTTAAAAATACAAAATATAAGTTAACACAAATGTGAATTATTTTTGAAAAAATAAATGTTAGTTCACGCGTTATTCACAATAATACCATTATCTTTGGCAATAAACAACCTTTTTATTGCCAATAATGTGTTTTAAAATTATGAATATTTTGTGTATTATGTCAAATAAACATTAATCATCACAGTTTTATACTTGACAAATTGTAGTCTTACACTTGATAAGAAGCCGAAAAAAGGTTAGAATTTATTGAGTATTTAGGAGGCGCCTATGAAACTGCGTGCTTATGCAAAAATTAATTTGATGCTGGACATTCTAGGAAAAACAGACGATGGATATCATAGTCTGTTTATGATTATGCAATCCATCGGGCTTTATGACACCATTTCTATTTCTAAAGCAAAGGACATAACATTGACCTGTTCAAATCCGGCTTTGCCTTCTGACTCAAAAAATATAGCTTTCAAAGCTGCAGAAGAATTTTTCTCGGCAACAAAAATTTCTGGCGGAGCAGAAATTCACATAGAGAAAAACATTCCACTTGCAGCTGGACTTGCCGGCGGCAGCGCAGATGCGGCAGCTGTCTTAATAGGTCTTAACGAAATATATAATGCGGGTCTCTGTGTTGAGGAACTCTGCAATATTGGCTTAAAGCTTGGCGCAGATGTTCCGTTTTGCATTAAAGGTGGAACAATGGCTGCACTTGATATTGGACAAGTGCTGGCCCCTCTTCCACCAATAAAAGATAACTATTATGTTTTAGTTAAGCCGCCGGTAGATATCTCAACTGCCGCTGCGTATGCCGCTTTTGACAAAGCGGAAAATATACATCACGCAGATATTAACGGTATTCTTCGAGCACTCTCTACTGACAACGAAGACAAAGCTTACCCGCTAATGAAAAACGTTTTCGAACAATTCATTGAAGTACCAAATAGAGCAGAAATTAAACATATAATGAGGACCTACGGTTCTCTCGCCCATCTTATGACCGGAAGTGGTCCCACAATTTATGCAATCTTTGATAACGAAGATTCTGCTTCAAAATGTGCTGAGGAATTAAAACTAAGTTATTCAGACGTTTTCATTTGTAAGCCAAAAAAATGCGGTGTAGAAAAAATTACTTAACCCTCTGTTGTTCGGCAAAAGCCTCATCCGGTGTTATATAAACCGTATAGTTTTCATGGAAAATTACTTTTCCCGGCTTTGCACCGGTTGGTTTTTTAAGATTCTTAACTAAAGTATAATCTACCGGAACCTTCTTTGCTTCTTTTGCCGTACTATTCACAGCTGCAATTACTGCTGCATCTAAAATCGCTTGGTCTGAAATTTCTCCATTTTGATTTTCGATAATTACATGAGAGCCGGGAAAACCTTTTGTATGAAGCCACATATCAAGTTTTGATGCAGTTTTCATTGTAAGCTTATCATTTTGAAGATTATTTCGTCCAACTAAAACCCTAAAACCATCTGTTGTTCTATACTCAAGGAAAGATTCCTTTTCAGGTTTCTTTCCTTTTTCTTTTGAATGTTTTTTAAGATAACCTGTTGATTTAAGTTCTTCTTTAATTTGTGAGATATCATATTCATTTTCTGCTCTGCTAAGAGCATCAATTACTGACTCTATATAATTTAATTCTTCAAAACCATTTTCAATTTGTTCCTTTAATTTTTTCTCAGCAACATACGTCTTTTTATAATCTTTAAAATATTTTTGAGAATTCTGTGCAGGACTGAGAGCCGGATCAAGTTTTATTTTCATAAAATTATTACCATCGTAATAATTTTCAAGTTCTACCTCTGCTAACCCTTTATCAATTTTATAGAGATTTGCACTTATAAGCTCTGCACTGATTCTAAGATTTTCTCTATCTGCACAATTCTCCAATTCCATCTTTTGAGCTTCAAGCTTTCTTAAAATTCTTTCTTTTCTATTATTTAGAAGTTTTCTAAGATCAGAAGTACGTTGAGCCATACGGTCTGCAGTATCTCTTCTTGTATAAAAATCATCAAGAAGATTTGAAGCGGTCATATAAATTTCTTCTGAATATTTGCTGCCATATTGCGTAATTTGCATAAAAGAAAAATCAAAAGGCTTACCATTTTCATCCTTCAAAAGATAGAAAGTTTTACTACCGTCTTTAAACTCCGCTTTTATTGTATCTAGTATCTTCTTGAGTTCTTCTTCATCTTCATTTGCTCTAAATGCAAGCTCCCTTGCAACTAGTGGAGAAACACCCATTATTGTATCTAAAACACTCTTGTAAAGGGGTCTGCCTTTACAAGCAATATTTTCTTCCTCAAACAGATTTTTCTTGTCCTGTTTTGGTGGAAGCTCATATTTTATTCCCGGTAAAATAAGTCTTTTTGATGACTTTGAAAAATCTACTCTTTTTAAAGCATCTATGATTAGATTTTCTTCATTTATTAAAATTACATTGCTATATTGGGCCATAATTTCCATGACCATTGTAAGTTTTTCTTTTTCACCTAACTCATTAGTTGCTAAAAAATCTATAAAAAGAACTCTATCTAAATCTTGTTGTCTAACGTCAGTTACCACTGCTCCACCAAGTTTTTTTCTAAAAAGCATACAAAGCATTGATGGTTGTGCAGGATTTTCAAAATTTGCTTTAGTGTAATGAATTCTTGGACTATTTGCTCTTATAGAAAAAAGAAGTCTTTTACCATTTCTTAAATTGAAAATTAACTCATCTCTGGAAGGCTGATAAATTTTATCAACCCTGGCTCCAATTATTGAATTTTTAAGTTCTGCCCTAATACAGTGTAAAAAAATCCCATCAATCGGCATTTTTGTCTCCTTAAACTGGAACTTATCAAATGTAAACTCTAAATTTTATTTAATGATACAAAAAATTATTTAATGATATAAAAAATCGAACCCCTAAAATTCAAATGTACTCTATTGGATTTGATTCAATATACATAAATTCTATTTCTGGAAAAGAAACTTTTATTTTTTCAAGAAGTACCGGCATTGCTATTGTTTCAGTTTCATAATGGCCTGCCGCAATAAGAACTATGCCATTATCCCTTGCAAATATAAAATCACTATGTTTTGCATCGCCTGTTAAAAGTGCATCCACTTTAAGTGGCAAAAGCTCCGGCAGAAAACTTCCGCCTGAGCCACCACAAACGGCAACCGATTTTATCTGTTTTTCCTCAGAAATCCTAACACCGGTATTTGAATTGTTTTCATCATTTAAAACCTTTGCAAGCGCTTTCGCATATTCTTTTGAATTGATTTCTGAGTCAAGCTCACCTACTCTAACCATTCCGTCAAGTTCCGGTCTTACATTTTTAAGCCCCGCTCTCTTCGCAAGAATATCATTTACTCCACCAGATGCTACATCCCAATTAGTATGTGCTGAAATTATTGATATTCCATTTGAAATAGCCCTACTTACCGGAGTTTCAAAAGATATAGATTTAAGCGGATCCCAAATTACCGGATGGTGACTGACAATAAGGTCTGCACCAAATTCTATTGCCTTACTTAAAGTGTCATGAGTTACATCAAGACATACTGCAATCTTTGAAACTTCAACATTAAAATTGCCCACTAAAAGACCGCTATTATCCCATTCCTCTTGAGTTTCAAAAGGAATATTTTGATTTAGAAAATTATATATATCTAGAACTTTGCTCATTTCATACACTCCTCTAATTCTTTTCAGTTTAAATTTTTTCTATGGCTTTTATTATTTTATTAAATTTCAAATTTTTTTCCTGTAATTATTTTATTAAATCTTCCGAATCTTTTTTTCTGTAATCTTTTTACTAAATCTTCAGAACTTTTTTCTGTAATCTTTTTACTAAATCTTCGGAATCTTTTTTCATTGAAAGTCTTCTAAACAAATACTCTATATATGCATCTTTACATTTGCTCTTTGAATTCAAAAGTTCACCAAGATAAATCTTTTCATCCGTCAATTTCTGTTCTTTTTCAGTATACACCACTTCAAGAGCAATATAAAAATGTTTTCCTTCTTTAGTTACATCTTCTCTCAAGATTTCAAAACCATTTTTATAAAGAAATTCTCTTACATCCTCTACGTGCGATTGAGGTTGTAGCACAAGGTGAGTTCCTTTTCTTTTTATTTCAGGTTTTGCTTTAAGAATTTCTGAAATTAAAATACCACCCATCCCGGTAATCGTGATATTTTCTATCGGCGGGATATTTTCTAAACCATCTGAAAGAATGGTTTTAATCTTATTTTCAAGTCCTGCTTGTTTTATAGTCTTTTTCGCATTTTCTAGCGGACCTTCATTTATATCAGTCGCAATAGCATATGGAATAATCCCTTTTTGAACCAAATAGACAGGAAGATATGCATGGTCAGTTCCTATGTCAGCAAGAGGCTTTCCCTCTCGGACTAGGTTTGCAACCATTTGCAGTCTGTTTGAAAGTTTAATCATTCCCTTATCACCTGACAAAAATCTTATTTCTATGCATCTCTATATATTTTTACGTGTTTCCTATATATTTTTACACTTCCTATATACTTCTATACATTTCTGTATAATTTTACACTTCCTGCAAAATTTATTCTTACTAAATTTATCCTTACTAGAAAAAAGGCGAAGGCAATAGTTGCTCTTCGCCTTACGTATTATTTATATTTCTGCTATATATCTGCATTCATTTTTTCGAGCATCTCATCAACATCTACACCGTGAACCATGCAAGCTTGCTCTAAAGATTCACCTCTTGCTGAAGGACAACCAAGACAATGCATTCCCATTGCACTAAGGTGTACTGCAAGATTTGGGTATGCAGTAAGAATATCGCCAATAAGCATATCTTTTGTTATTGCCATATCAAAAACCCTTTCTTTTAAACATTAAATATTTACAAAAATATTATACACTGAAAGCTTATCTTTTCAAGGGAAAGCTTATCTTTTCAAACTGTTTAATTCTTAAGACTCTGAAGAGGAGCAGGAATTTTACCGCCTCTGTTTATAAATTTTGCCGGAGATTTTGTATTAAGCTTCATAACCGGACCTGAACCTAAAAGACCACCAAAATTAAGTTCATCTCCAACATCCTTTCCTATTGCAGGAATTATACGAACAGCAGTTGTCTTTGAATTAACCATACCTATTGCGGCTTCATCCGCAATAATTGCGGAAATGACAGACGGTGTTGTATCTCCCGGTACAACAATCATATCAAGCCCGACAGAACACACCGCTGTCATTGCTTCAAGCTTTTCAATAGTAAGGCAACCTGAACGCGCAGCTTCTATCATACCTGCATCCTCTGAAACAGGAATAAATGCGCCTGAGAGACCGCCAACAGAGCTTGAAGCCATGACGCCGCCTTTTTTAACAGCATCATTCAAAAGTGCCAGACAAGCCGTTGTGCCATGTGTTCCGCACCGTTCAAGTCCCATTTCCTCTAGAATATGTGCAACCGAATCTCCAACTTCCGGTGTCGGGGCTAAAGATAAATCGACTATTCCAAACGGTACGCCAAGCCGTTTTGAAGCTTCATTTGCTACAAGTTGACCACTTCTCGTAATTTTGAAGGCTGTACGTTTTACCATTTCAGCAACTTCCGTAATATTTGCTTCCGGAATTTTTGCAAGTGCAGCACGAACAACGCCTGGCCCGGAAATACCTACGTTTATTACACAATCCGGTTCACCGGCACCATGAAATGCACCAGCCATAAACGGATTATCCTCCGGAGCATTACAAAATACAACAAGCTTTGCAGGACCTATGCATTCTTTATCTTTCGTAGCTTCTGCCGCTTCTTTTATGATTTCTCCCATAAGCTTTACAGCATCCATATTAATACCTGTCGTTGTTGAGCCTATATTTACGCTTGAACAAATATGATCCGTAACTGAAAGTGCTTCCGGAATACTACGAATGAGAACCTCATCACCCACTGCAAAACCTTTTTGTACAAGTGCCGAATACCCGCCAAGAAAATTTACGCCAATCGTATTTACAGCACGTTCAAGCGTTTTTGCATAAAGAAGCGGATTTCCTCCTGAAGCAGCAAGAATCATTGAAATCGGTGTAACCGATACACGTTTATTTATAATTGGGATACCATACTCCCTAGAAATTTCTTCACCTGTTTTTACAAGATTTTCTGCTTTACGAACAATCTTTTCATAAATTTTATTGCAAGCTTTATTTATATCAGAATCACAGCAATCAAGAAGGGATATTCCCATTGTTATTGTTCTAATATCAAGGTTTTCATTCTCTATCATTCCTATGGTTTCAAGAATGTCATCCATGTTTATTTCAAACATATACTATCTCCTTTAAGTACTGTATATTTCAATCTATCTATATGTTTCAATCTGCATGTTTTAATCTATATATGTTTTAGATTTTATGCGTTTTAAATTCTATGCATTGAATTAAAAATATCCTCATGCATTGCATGAATGACAAGACCTTGCTTTTTTCCTTCTTCTAAAATCTTTTCTGTAAAATCGCCGAAAGGACAAATACATTTGCTAGCTTCAACAATCATAATCATACAAAACATATCATCAAGAATAGTCTGTGAAACTCCTTCAATATTAACATTATGTTCCGCACAAAAAGCAGATACTTTTGCAAATATTCCTACCTTGTCCTCACCAACAACTGTAATTACCGCACGCATAAAAATCCTCCTTTGATTTTAAAATCATACAATTAAAAGTTATTTTAAGTCAAACAATTTAAACTTGAACGAATCAAAGTTTAATACTTTTTAAGTCAAACAAATTTAAACTTAAACAAATCAAAGTTTAATACTTTTTAATACTTTTAAAGCTAGACAATTCTAACATAATAAAGCGTCCACTACAAGTAGAGGACGCTTTAAATTTCATTTAGGTACCATAATTTTAGACACCAAAAACATTTTTTATCTAAACACCAAGATATGGTGCCGGATTTACTCTTGAACCATTAATTCTAACTTCAAAATGAAGGTGTGCTCCGGTTGTATTTCCTGTACTGCCAACCTTACCAATTGCTGCACCACCAGACACATATTGCCCTGGCTTAACACAAATTGAATTCGCTAGCATATGTGCATAAAGTGTAGACATTCCGTTACCGTGGTTAATAATTACATAGTAACCATACGCACCGCCCCATCCTGCAGTTGTTACTGTACCCGATGCTGCTGCAACTACTGTCTTACCTCTTGAGTATCCACCTGTAAGGTCAATACCACCATGGAAATTCCTTCGTCCGCGAAGTGTTCTATAACCATAACGTGATGACACTGTATTACAACCAACTGCCGGCCAAATAAGTGAACCTTTACCTCTAATGTAAGTGTGTCCTGTATATGGACCGTGTGCAGCCTTCTTTGTGCCAACATCTACAAGTTGGTCAATCGGCTGTCTTATGGTTATGCGATTTATCTCTTCAGAACTTACACGGGCACCGTCAATATATGTTACAAGATATGTTACTTCGTCTATACCCTTTGAACCTCTACGTTTAATCTTTGTAGTACCTTTATAGAGTTTTGAATTGTTTTCTTTAACTATTTTAAATGCAATTTCTTCCCTCTTTATTTCTGTCTTTACTACCTTGATACGAATATAATTTACTTCATGTGATACAAGAATTCGATCACCAATTTTAATCATTTCTTTAAGACCCGGATTCAAAGCATACAGTTCAGATGTTCTAAGACCGTTAGCATTTGCTATTTGAGACACTGTATCGCCCATTTGAACTGTATAATATTTTGCCTCTGATTTAGTTGTTTTAAGTTTTTCTGTAAGCTTTTCTGAATCCCAAATAGTCTCTTCATTATCAGCATATAAGCCCTGTACATACTGAACATCTTCGACAAATCCTACTACTGCATTTTCATCTTCAACAGCATTCTCATCCAAGATATTGTTAAACACTTGCATTGCATCAGTTTCATTTTTAAGTGCACAGATAAAATCGCCATCAATGTAAACACCACAGGCAAAAGTAGATTCTCCGCCTGTTTTTTCAACGATATTATCACTTAAAGTTGCCGAGTCTGTTAGTTCGTTTGGCTGTACTGTTACAACAGTATATTTAGTATCAAGCCTAATTGCTTCTTCACCGGCAACATCAGCTGAAAAACGTTCTTTAACACGACTTTGTGCATCGAGAAAAACTGCTTCATTTTCAACATACCCTACACTCTGACCACCGGACACAACCTCAAGCGCAAAAGTTTTTGTACCCCAATAATTAATTGTTACCGCAAGAATCACAAGTCCAACAATTGGAAGCACTGTGTTTGTCAAATTTGAGAACATATATGTATGTTTTTTATAAGCAACTTTTGAATAATGTCTTAAAATCGGGAAAAGTGAAAGTGGATTTTTCTTAATACTTTCCTTTATTCCATCCTTTACTTGTCTTACCTCTCCTCTGAAAAACGACCATTCTTCAATAAAAGAATTAATATGAGGCACAACAAATTGGTCGACTTTGTCATAAATAAACAAAGCGACCCATTTTATTCCGGCTATTAAAGTTTTAAATAATGTGATGATGAAAGATACAACAGCTGAAAATGCTTTGCCTACACTCTCACCAACATAAATAATAAAACTTTCCATTAGAAATAGCTCCTCAAATAGTTACAATTTGTAACTATTATAGTTATCTATCTGTGAAAAGTCAAGTAAAAGGGTGGAAATCACGAAGATTCCACCCTTGCAAATAGTCGTTCAACCGAATCCTTTAAAACTGCATTTTCCGGTTTAGATAAATCCGGATCTCTTTTTAAAATTATAGATGCAGCTTCACCTGCATTAGTAAACACATCTATATCTTCAAGTAAATCAGCAAGTTTTAAATCCGGAAGGCCATGTTGTTTTGATCCGAAGAAATCTCCCGGTCCTCGCATTTGAAGATCCTTTTCTGAAATTTTAAAACCATCAGTTGTATCGCAAAGAACTTTGAGTCTGGCTTGTGTTTTTTCTGTATTAACATCTGAAAGTAAAATACAAGTTGATTTATATTTTCCTCTACCAACACGGCCACGAAGTTGATGAAGAGTAGACAAACCAAAACGTTCTGCATTTTCAATCAACATAATAACCGCATTAGGAACATCAACACCAACTTCGATTACAACCGTTGCTACTAAAAGCTGAATCTCTCCAAAAGCAAAACGTTCCATAACTTCAGCTTTTTCATCAGGTTTCATCTGTCCGTGAACCAGACCGACTTTATAATTTTTAAAAGCTCCTTTCGAGATATCATTATAATATTCAGTCGCAGATAAAACATTATCCATCTCACCTTCTTCAACAAGTGGACAAACAATATATCCTTGACGACCTTCATCTAAAAACTTTTTTATGTAATTATATGCACGTTCTCTAATCGTACTATCTATTCTATATGTTTCAATAGGAATTCGACCTTTTGGAAGTTCATCTATTACTGAAACATCTAAATCGCCGTAGAAAGTAAGAGCTAGAGTTCTTGGAATTGGTGTTGCCGACATAACAAGTACATGGACACCTTTTCCTTTTGCACTAAGTGCCCCTCTTTGACGAACACCAAAGCGATGTTGCTCATCTGTAATTACAAGACCCAAATTTTTAAATTCAACAGAATCATAAAAAAGGGCATGTGTACCTATTGCAATTTTTGCCGTACCTTCCTTAATCTTTGAAAGTGCTAGCTTTTTTTCCGCTACACTCATACCACCTGTTAAAAGAATTATTTCTATTTTTTTTCCTTTAAAAAATTTCGCAATTGTTTCAAAATGTTGTCTTGCTAAAATTTCTGTAGGTGCCATAATTGCACTTTGAAAACCGTTTTTCGCCATTGTATACATAAGAGCAGCAGCAACCATAGTTTTTCCTGAACCTACATCGCCCTGGAGAAGTC
Organism: Oscillospiraceae bacterium; assembly: GCA_012520505.1. Lineage (GTDB taxonomy): Bacteria > Bacillota > Clostridia > Oscillospirales > Acutalibacteraceae > UBA1227. The sequence continues at coordinate 27,561 of JAAYOC010000030.1, read as the reverse complement.
TTGCCATAACTTGACCGGACATTATATCCTTTGTAGCTTCAGCGATTGCTCTTTTTTGGGCACCGGTCGGTTCAAACGGAAGTTTTGAAATAAATTCTTCACTATAGTCTGTTTTTGCACATTTATCTGTGGCCTCTTTACTGGTACCACGAAACAATTTCATTCCAAGCTGAAGCTGAAACAATTCTTCAAAAATAAATCTGTTTCGAGCTTTTAGCATCTCATCAAAATCGGTCGGAAAATGAATTTGAAAATATGCATTAGTAATAGGCATAAGTTGATACTTTTGCATAATATCAGATGGTAAAGTTTCCTTTATTCCACAGCCATATTGTGAAAGTGCCTGCTCCATATATCTGGCAATATGTTTTGAAGACATATTACCCGTTGTTCTATAAATAGGTCTGATCCTCTCAGATGTTTTAGGGTCCTCAATCGATGGAGAAAGCATTTCCTTTCTATTTCCAAAAGAATTAATGCGACCAAAAAAAAGAAATTCCTCACCAACCTTAAGCTTTGCCGCAGCATACTTATTGTTGAATATGACAATATCTAAAACATCTGTATCATCTGCCACAGTTGTTTTATAGACCGGTGTACCTTTTTTTGATTTCCAAGCTCTTACGGGCGATGTAACCCTCGCTTTAACACAAGCATCTGTTCCAACTATCGTAGAAATAATTGGAACTATATTTGAAAGGTCCTCATATTTTCTTGGGAAAAAATGAAAAAGAGCATCAATGTCATTCACGCCGAGCGCGGCAAATTGCTCGGCGCGTTTTTCACCAATGCCTTTTAAATGTCTTACTTGTGTTTGAAGGAGCATTGTCCTCCTCCTTAACTACCATAATTCTATTTAAAAAATTATTATCTTTTATTCCACTGAAAAATTACTCTATTGAAATAATAAAATGATAAACCGGTTGCCCACCGTTAATAATTGTATATTCAACATCTGAAAACTTTTCTGAAAGCCTTTCCTGAAGCCTTTTGGCATCTTCTTCAGTCGCACCTTCTCCATAGAAAATAGTTACCATATCCGTTCTACGTCCACAAAGTTGCTTTGTTGCTTTATATGCTGCTTCAACTATATCATTATCAATTACTGTTATTGCGCCATTTGACATACCAAGAATTTGACCTTCTTTTACTTCCTTACCATCAATAAGACTATCTCTGGCTGCAAAAGTCACCTGAGCTGTATTAACATCACTTATTGCCTTCATCATCGCAAGATGATTTTCTTCAATAGTTGCTACATGATCAAAACTAAACATTGCTGAAATACCCTGCGGAATTGTTCTAGTCGGGAGTACAATCACCTTTCTATCTGAAGAGAGAGGCACAGCTTGTTCAGCAGCCATGATGATATTTTTATTATTAGGAAAAACAAATACTGTCTTTGCAGGTGTTGCTTCAATTGCACTTAAAATATCCTCAGTTGAAGGATTCATTGTTTGTCCTCCGGACACAACAATGTCTGCACCAATCTCTTTAAACATTTGCTCTAACCCTTCACCGGCAGCAACCACTACAAATCCTATTTCATTCAATGGAGCCACAGGAACAAGTTCATCTTTTACATTTTGTGGAGCCTCTTCCATTGCCTTAAGTTTTTCTTTTGATTCCTCAGTAAGGATTAAATTTTCAATTTCACATTTAACCATTTGACCATAAGTCAAGGCTTCTTGAATTGCGTTACCCGGTTCATTTGTTGCAAGATGAATTGTAATAATTCCATTTTCATCTATAAGTTTAACATTTGTACCAATTGACTTGAAAAAAGCTTTAGCTTGAGCCTTATTAATCTTTTTTTCTTCATCTTTTTCAATCATTATATCTGTAACATACGCAAATTTTATATCTAATTTTTCAGATTTAGAATATACCTTTTTATCCTTTTTCTCTGCTTCATCTTCAATTATTTTGCCGTTTTTAAATACAGAGAGCATTCCATAGAAAGCGTAACATAAACCTTTTCCGCCTGAATCAATAACGCCGGCTTTTTTAAGAACAGGTAAAAGTTCAGGTGTGATTGCAAGAGCTTCATCAGCACCTATACAAACACTTTCCCAAACCTTTGTCATATCGGCCTTTTTATTTTCAGAACCATAGGCTGCGCCCGCTTTAGTAGCAAGACGAACAACTGTAAGAATTGTACCTTCAGTTGGCTTCATAACAGCCTTATAAGCAGCTTCTACACCGTATGAGAGTGCAATGATAAAGTCGCGAGGCTCCATCTCTTCTTTTCCTTTAAGGCCTTTTGCAATGCCTCTAAAGATAAGAGAAAGTATAACGCCCGAGTTTCCTCTTGCGCCTCTGAGCATTGCAGATGATGTTGTGTCTGCAACTTTCGTTATTGTGACATCATCCGGCAGGAGTTTAAGTTCTCTTGCAGCAGACGCCATTGTCATACACATGTTAGTTCCCGTATCACCATCCGGTACCGGGAAGACATTAAGTGAATCCACTTCCTGTCTATGATTTGCTACGTTATTTGCCGCTGAAATAATGGCATCACGTAGTACCGCACCTTTTACCAAACTTATTTCCTACCTTTACGAAATCATTGAGTCAACAAAAACGTCAACTTTTTTTACTGTGAGTCCTGTTGCATTTTCAACTGTATAACGCACCTTGTTTACAATACTTTGTACAACTACAGAAATGTTTACGCCATAAGTTACTACAATATGTAATTCAACAATCAATCCATCTGGCTCACGACGTACACTAACACCTCTATCCAAAAAATGCTTTTTTCTATTAAGAAAGGAACGAATATTTTGGTATGCGTTACTATCTGACATACCAACTACTCCAAAACATGTTGGAACAACACTTCCGAGAAGTTGTGAAAAGTATGCCTCACTTATTTCGATTGTTCCCAAAGCATTTTCAAAAGCTACCATAAAAACACCAACCCTTGTAAATAAAGTTCATTAAAATAATTAATCTATAAAAACCCTATGAAAACCGGTCTTAACTTGCAAACCATCCTTACTTAACCTATAAAGACCACTCTGCCAAATTTGCAAACACATTATTTGGCAACGGATTTACTTCCGCCTGAAGTTCTCTGGAATAAGCCAAAATACCCATTCTGAATGCTACCGGAATAAATGGCATATCATCATTAAAAACTGCCATAAATTCTCCAATATTTTGAGAGCCTGACATGAAGCTATAATATGCTGACTTAGTCACTTCAGTATTTATAAGTCTTGATATATTCATATCTCCACATAATTTATATTCACCCACGTAAAGGTCATAATATCCGCCTTCTATTCCCGACTTATAAACTGAAAAAGGAACAGACGATAACTTTGTTTTTACCCCTAATTTTCCTAACTGCGAACATAATTCTTCAGCAAACTTAACTTTAAAGTTGTTATCTGAATTTACAAGAACTGTAACAACCCGTTTTGAAAGTTTCTTCTTTATATATTCTTTTGACTCATCAGCATATACCTTTTTCGGCTTATATTCATCCAATACATACCAATTTGGGTTAAATGGAGTATCTGCAACAATACCATAACCCTCAAAGCCGATATTTATAAGGCTTTCTTTATCGAGTGCAATATTTAAATTTTTAACAAGTTCTGAATCATTAAATGCTCCTACATGATTTACTCCAAGGAAAATTAAATTGTTTAAATCTACTTGAACAGCTGAAGCATTTATTCTCTGCGACTTGCCACCGCTTAAATCATCCAAAACCGCATCATAATTACCAACAACTAAACTATGAAGAAGTGAATCGGTATTTGTCACATTTTTTAGAATAACATCTGCTGCACCTTCTGATGAAACCAGTTTCCCACCTTCGGTAATTATTTCATATTTATATTTTCCTGCACCGACAGGAATAGACTTTTTATCTATTGCAGTACCTCTTTTTACAATTGGAAAAGTTAATACTCCTGCAATATATACATCTTTCATCAGTGTAACAAAAGAAACCGTACTACTGTTTACAGCAGCACAAGATTCAATTGTCTCTAACATTGAACCATAATATAGCGAAGCTTTTGCGAGCTCAAAAGAATATACAATATCAGATGCCAAAATGCCACTACCATTTGAAAATTTCTTTGAGGCATCTATCGTAACGACCGTCTCTTTTCCATTAATTTCAATACCACTTGCAATACTTTTTTGTGCTTCATAATTTGCATCTAAATAAAAAAGGCCTGAATAAAGAAGTGGCATTATCCCGTTGTTGAGAAGACTCTCGGCAAAGAAAGGATTAAGTCCATCTTCTCTTGAATAAGGAAGCTCAACTAAACGTTCTGCTTCCGTTACACCATTTTTGTTTGAAGAATCATCCGGATTTTTATCGTCTCTGTTACATGCAGCGAACAAAAAGAGCATAGCAAAAACAAGTGCCAATGCAACTATTCTTTTTAGAAAGTTCAATGCACTCACTCCTTAATTTGAATTCGCGTAACAGCCATACAATTTCCTGTCTTGTCATCAATATCAAATATACATCCGCAAAGGATAGATTCTCCTCGAATCCAATCGAATCTTGCCGGCATATTATATTTAAACTTGTCAATTACAATTTTTGGATTTACACCAAGAACCGAATTAAATGTTCCCGTCATTCCAAGATCTGTAATATATCCTGTTCCATTTTCAAGAACTTGTTCATCGGCAGTCTGTACATGAGTGTGAGTTCCAAAAAGAACAGAAACTCTACCATCCAAATAAAAGCCCATTGCTCTTTTTTCTGAAGTTGTTTCCGCATGAAAATCAACAATCTTTATTTTACATTTTTTTATTTCTTCACTTTCCAGTACCTTATCTATTACTGAAAAGGGATTATCAAGGGGATCCATAAACATAGTCCCCATTAAATTAATTACTGCTACTTTGCATATTCCCTTGTCAACAATAACTCTTCCTCGTCCCGGAGTTCCTTCCGGAAAGTTTATAGGTCGTAAAACAAATTCGTTTGTATCAAAAAATTCATACATTTCTTTACGCCTATAAGCATGGTTACCGGTTGTAATAACATCAGCGCCACTAGTAAAAATATGTTCACAAGATACGGGTGTAATTCCATTACCATCTGCTGAATTTTCACCATTAACTATGCAAACATCTACACCGTATTCTTGTTTTATGTTGGGTAATATTTTTCTAAGAAATTCTAAGCCGGAGGTTCCTACAACATCTCCGACAGCAAATACTTTCATGATTAGCCTTTCTATGAGAAAGCATGAGGGCAGATTTTAAAGTCTGCCCCTTAACTTTTATTTCGCATAATCTATTGCGCGACTTTCTCTAACAACATGTACTTTGATTTGACCCGGATATTCCAATTCTTCTTCAATTTTCTTAACAACATCATGTGCTATGAGTATCATTTTATCATCAGTAACATCTTCAGGTTTAACCATAATTCTGATTTCACGACCTGCCTGAATTGCAAAAGATGTATCTACACCATCAAATGAAGTTGCAATTTCTTCAAGTTTTTCAAGACGCTTGATATAGTTTTCTATATTCTCACGTCGAGCGCCCGGTCGAGCTGCAGAAATTGCGTCGGCAGCTTGAACAATACAAGCCACGATTGTCTTCGGTTCAACATCGTTGTGGTGTGCATGAATTGCATGAACAACTGCATCGTTTTCTTTATATTTCCTCGCAAATTCAACACCGAGTTGAACATGGGTCCCATCGTACTCATGGTCAATTGCCTTACCAATATCATGGAGAAGACCTGCACGTTTAGCAAGTTTTACATCTGCACCAAGTTCAGCAGCAATAAGACCGGCAATATATGAAACTTCGAGTGAATGATTAAGTACATTTTGTCCGTAACTTGTACGATACTTTAAACGACCGAGTAACTTCACTATTTCAGGATGTATACCTCCAACACCGGCATCAAGAACTGCACGTTCACCTGTTTGCTTAATTGTTTGATCTACATCACGACGTGCTTTTTCAACTGTTTCTTCAATACGAGCCGGATGAATACGTCCATCTTGAATTAGACGCTCAAGTGTTAATCTTGCTACCTCCCGCCTTACAGGGTCAAAACATGAAACAGTAATTGCTTCCGGCGTGTCATCTATAATAAGGTCAACACCTGTAATGGTCTCAATTGCTCTAATATTTCTACCCTCACGACCTATTATGCGCCCTTTCATTTCATCATTTGGTAAAACAACAACTGATACTGTTGATTCAGCTGCATGGTCTGCTGCACAACGCTGAATAGCTGTTGTAATAATTTCGCGTGCAAGGGTGTCAGCCTCTTCTTTTGTTCTCTCCTTATATTCAAGGACGCGAACTGCTTTTTCGTGTTCAAGATCTCCTTCAAGTTGTGTAAGTAAAAATGCTTTAGCTTGTTCTTTTGAATAACCTGAAATTTTTTCAAGCATTTCAATTTGGCTCTTTTTTAAGCTTTCAGCCTCCTCAATTTTTTTATCGGCATCTTCAAGTTTTTGAACCAAAACATCATTTTTCTTATCAATTGCATCTGTTTTTTTATCAATGCTTTCTTCTTTTTGAATAAGACGTTTTTCTTGACGTTGTACCTCTGCACGTCTTTCTCTTAAATCTCGTTCAGCTTCTGAACGTTGTTTGTGGATATCATCTTTAGCTTCTAAAATTGCTTCCTTTTTCTTCTGTTCGGCCGTTGTCATAGCCTGATTTATAATTCTTGTAGCTTCCTGATTTGCTGAACCGATAGCTGCTTCTGCGACCTTTTTTCTATATAACTGGCCGATAATAAAGCCTATGATTAAAAACAAAATGGCAGCTGCAATAACTATTACAATTACAATATTTGAATCCAAAGTGTCAACACACCTCCCTATTAAATTTGTGATATTTGAAGTATTAAAATACAAAGCACCACATTATCCATAATATTTTATAACTATACCTATTGTATTGTCAAGAAAAAGAACAATAAAGCGATGCTCGCTTTATTGTTCATAACTTAACTTTCAAAACTTTCAACTGGATGCTTAGTACTGTTATTAATCCTTTGACATTGCTTCAAATTCTTTTTGTGGAGAGAGAACCATAGAAGGTAGGATTTTTTGACAAGTGTTCCCATACATAAATTCCATTACAAATTTTGCCATTTCCTGTGGATTTTTCTCCTGTCCATTTTTAATCCATATAAGCAATAGGGTTGTAATAGCTCCGCAAACTGCCGCATATGTATATTCTAGTTCAACCTCCGCAAGGTCTGAATTTGCTTCAATAAATGATTTCATTATTTTAAAATATTTTGGAATTCTATCGTTAAAAACATATTCCAAATTATTTTTAATCATAAGTTTTGCAAAATCTTCATTTTTTTGCCAATAAAGAAAGTAGTAACAGATGATATTTTCAATATCCACAACCCTATTTGCAATCAAATATTTAAAAAAATCTTTAAAATATTCATCAAGTTCTGCAATAATAACATCTTCTTTTGTTTTAAAGTTATGATAAAAAGTTTGCCTCGTAAGTCCAGCCTTCTCGACTATATCTTTAACTGAGATTTTATTGTAAGAAGTTTCCCTCATTATCTCAAGTAACGACTCTGTAATTTTCCTTTTTGATTTAACTGAAATTGAATTTTTTTTCACCATATAATGAACACTCCCCATGAAAGATCATAACACACGGTTTTACATTTGTAAACCTGTAAGAAATTCATAGGGGAAGCTTTTTTATGGACTAAACGGATTCTTAAAATTATTCTCGTTTTCCCTTTGTTCTCGTTGAAATCCTCTGTCTTCGACAAGAGTTACTGTAATCTCAAATTCTTCAATACTATAATCATCGTTTATATGTACAATCGAAAGTTTCAACTTATCTCCTACATTTGATTTTTCAATTACTTTTAGGAGAACTTCTACTTTATCAAGAGATTTTCCATTTACCGCAACAATAAGGTCTCCTGCTACTGCATCAGTTCCTGCAAGAGCACCATCTTTATCAATTTCTGCAATAATAATTGAACCTGCCGGAAGATTTTTCATCTTCACAATCATGTTGTATGTTTGATTTTGGTTTGCCGGAAGATATTGAATCCCCAGTTTTGCTCTATTAACAACATAACCGTTTGCAAGAATATCATCTACAATTTCCTTTGCAACAGAAATTGGAATTGCAAATCCCATTCCTTCATATTCCTCAGCGGCAATCTTTGATGAATTAATCCCAACTACTTGACCGAAACTGTTAACAAGAGCACCACCGGAATTTCCAGGATTGATTGCAGCATCGTGTTGAATGCATTCCATTGAATATGCAGATGAAGATGTTGTAGTAGGTCTGTCAATCGCAGAAACATAGCCACCAGTAAAGGAACCGTAAAACGCCGTTCCACCCGGATTACCAACTGCATAAATCGGCTCGCCTACCTTTAAAACTGAAGAATCACCAAATTCAGCTACCTTCAATTTAGTCGTTTTAATTCTAAGAACTGCAATATCTGTTCTGGAATCATAACCAATAACAGTAGCATTGAATTGGGTTCCATCTTCAAGTTCTATAACTGCAGTAACTCCTTTTGTGCTAACAATATGTGCACAGGTAATTATATAAGTAAAACCATCGTTAGTTTTACTCATTACTACACCTGAACCTTCACCATATACAGAATTACCGTTATAAGTTACAACTGCTACCACTGAAGGTTTAACTTTCTCTGCAACCTCAACACTCGTAAGTGTGCCATCGGTATTTTTTTCGTTGTATTCTTTTGATTCACCGGTTTTTAAGGCTGCATCTTTATCAATTGCTTCTATTTTACTACTATCCCTTTTAAACTGATGTACACCTTCTGTTGCTAAAACAAAAGCTACAGAAGCAATAGCTACAAGCAAAATTGCAACTACTAAACTAACGAATATATTACGACCAAGATTGCCACGTTTTTTATTATTTTCCATAAATTTACCTTACCCCTTGACTATTGATTTTTAGGAATCCAAAAACTAAAAGTAGTAACTAGTCCAGGATCACTGCTTACTGATACCTCTCCGCCATGGAGTTCAACAATATTTTTTACAAGGTTTAAACCAAGACCTACACCCTCTACGTGTTGACTTCTAGATTTATCAGTCTTATAAAAGCGTTCAAACACACGTTCAAGCTCACGATGCATAATTCCTTCACCTGTATTAGAAATACTAACATATGCTCGATCTTGACGTTCTTCAAGACCTACCTCAATTGTACCTCCAACATTCGTAAACTTTAATGCATTGTCATAAAGATTATATACGACTTGATAAAGCATCTTCTCATCAGCAAAAACCTTAACACGTTTCATTTTTTCAAAACCTTCAACTTTAATTTTTGCCTCTTCAATAGATTTTTCAAAATTCAAAAGTGCATCAAAAAGAAGTTCGTTTATTTCTGTCTCCTCTAATTCAAGTTCTTCTTCACCTGCTTCAATCTTTGACAACATAAGCATTGTCATTACCAAAGATGAAAGGCGTTTTACCTCGTCACTTACTATCCTTAAATATGCCTTTTCTTCTGAAGGAGAGATTGTGCCATCAAGTATTCCATCAATAAAACCGGAAATACTCGTCATTGGAGTTTTAAGCTCATGGGACACATTTGCAACAAAACTTCTCCTTGAGTCTTCAAGTACAGAAAGAGAACGACCCATTGCATTTAAATTTCGAGCAAGGTCAGTCAGTTCATCATTTCCTCTAAGTATTATGCGTTGTGAAAAATCTCCACGTGCATAAAGTTTTGTAATTCTTGACATTTCTTCAAGCGGTTTTGTCAATCTGTATGAGAAAACATAAATAAGAATAATAGCCAACACAATAGAAACTGTTGAAGCTCCGCCAAAGAGCTTAAATATTTCAACCGTATAAGGACCGAGAGTTTCAAGAACCGGCGCCACTGCGAAAATAGCACCGACTGTTTTACCCTCATATTCTATTGGTTCACCTACAACGACATACAATTTACCATGAGGATCAGTTAAAGTATCAAGTGTATGATACCCTCCCTCTTTTAATTTTGCCACTATTCTTTCAGGCATCTTATACCCATCATGAACCGGGCACTTGCCATCATTAATAACTTCCATCTTTGCGTTAATATGATCCTTACAAAGAATTATCTTGCCCGTAGCATCAGTCATAAAAACATCAGCATTGATAGATGCAGAAACCATACTAAGTGAATTGCAAAGAATGAGATTTGACTCTGCACTATCTGTTTCCATTTTTCTATTTATAAACAAAGCTTCTGCCGTGCTTGCAATGCTCTTTGCGTTACTTTTAAGCGATGTAACTGACGATACCGTCCAATAATTCGTGAGGAATATAAGAAACACAATACCAATTGACATAATTGTAACTAAAATAATTGCCATGGTAATACGAAAATATTTAAAGAAAAGTGTCGTACGTCTAGGTGTTCTGACTTTATTCTCTGTCGGCATAATATTATTCCTTTATTTCAAACTTATAACCTACACCCCAAACTGTTTTAATAGCCCACTTTGGTGAAATATCTTCAAGTTTTTCACGAAGGCGTTTAACGTGTACATCAACTGTACGTGAATCGCCATAATAATCAAATCCCCAAACTTCATCAAGAAGTTGGTCACGTGTAAATACACGGTTAGGATTTGATGCGAGATGAAAAATAAGTTCAAGTTCTTTTGGTGGAGTACTAATTACTTCACCTTTAACTTTCATCTCATAGTTTGTAAGGTTGATTGAGAGATCCTCATATTCAACTTGCTTTGCTTCCTCTTCATTAGCTACAACAGTTCGACGGAGAACAGCCTTAACTCTTGCCATAATTTCTTTTGTGTCAAAAGGTTTTACAACATAGTCATCTGCTCCAAGCTCAAGACCGAGCACTTTATCAAAAGTCTCACCCTTCGCTGTAACCATTATTATTGGTTTATCAGATATTTTACGAATTTCTCTACATACCTGCCAACCATCCATTTTTGGAAGCATAATATCCAAAATTACGATATCAGGATTCACTTCTGAAAAAACACGAACTGCAGTTTCACCATCATTTGCAATAGTAACAGAAAAGCCTTCTTTTTCCATGTAAAGTCTTAATAATTCACAAATATTAGCATCGTCATCTACAACAAGAATTCTTCCTAAGCTCATTTAATCTCCTCCTTGCAAGCTACAGCTATGATAAATTTCTATCCTTAAAGGCATCTTAATAAAATTATAGAGATATACACTTAATATTTAACCACAAATGTGAACAACTGTAAATATGAACAAAGCCAAAATTATGAACAAAAATGCTCATAATTTTGGCAAGTTCTATTTAAGCTCCGTCTAAAAGACTATTTATCTATCCCATTTTTCACAAAGAGCGATGATTTGATCCGCAAATTTTGCAAGATCTTTATTGGAACCACCCTCATTATTTAAAATTGCTTGTTGCAAGCGTTTACCTGCAAGAACAAGGCGTCCATATGGGCTGTTAATTCTAAATCCATTACCATTGCCGTTGCCATTTTGTATTTTTCTCTCAATCTTAACTTTGTTACCTTCAGATAAAATACTGTCCGTTAAAAGATCAACCTTCGCATATGGATAAGGAGCAAAAGCTCTCAGTCCAAGCTCATCACGAAGTTTTGCTGCAAAACTATCACACACACCATCTTCACCATGGCAGACAAATACATGTTGTGGACTAATTTCAAATTTTTGAATCCAAGTCAAAAGACCATTTATGTCTGCATGACCGGATATACCGTCAAGTCTTACAACTTCAGCAGAAACATCAATTTCTTCGCCAAAGATTTTAACAGTTGAGGCGCCGTCAACAATAATTCGTCCCAATGTTCCAACAGATTGATATCCTACAAATAAAATTGTAGATTCCGGTCTCCAAAGATTATATTTAAGATGGTGTTTAATACGACCTGCATCACACATACCGGATGCTGAAATAATAATCTTCGGATCCATGTCAAAATTAATTGCCTTAGATTCATCACTTGATACGGAAAGATGCAAATTTGACACCGCAATCGGATTTTTTCCCTCTGAAATTAATTCTCTCGCTTCTTTATCAAGGAATTGCAACTCACAGCTGCTATAAATATTTGTTGCTTCAACTGCAAGAGGACTATCTACATAAACTTTGAAATCACCATGTTCTTTTACAAGTCCCTGTTCTTTAATTTGGCGAAGAAAATATAAAACTTCCTGAGTTCTTCCAACAGCAAAAGATGGTATAACCAAAGTGCCACCACGATCAAAGGTTCTTTGAATAACTTTGGCCAAAGAATCGACATAGTCCTTTCTTGACCCATGGGCTCTATCGCCATAGGTTGATTCCATAATCACATAATCCGCTTCAGTGATGTATGTAGGATTATTAACAAGCGGCTGGTCATTATTTCCAATGTCACCTGAAAAAACGAGTTTCTTAGAAATTCCATTTTCAGTCAAAAATACTTCAATACTTGAAGAACCGAGAAGATGCCCTGCATCTATAAATCTAATTTGAATTCCATCCGCTATTTCTATTATTTCATTATAGTTATGATACTCAAAACATTTAAGCACGGCAATTGCATCATCCATTGTATACAGTGGAAGAATTGGCTCTTTACCCGCTCTCTTGCTCTTTCTATTTTTCCACTCTGCCTCAAATTCCTGTATATGTGCACTATCTTGAAGCATAATATTACAAAGTCTGTATGTGGCCTTAGTTGAAAATATTGTACCCTTAAATCCCTGTGCAGAAAGCAATGGGAGTCTTCCCGAATGATCTATGTGAGCATGTGTCAAAAAAACATAATCAATTTCAGTAGCAGGTACGGGAATCTCACCCGATTCATATACATTAAATCCCTGTTCGAGGCCATAGTCTACAAGAATATTTTTACCACAAGCCTCAATTAAATAGCAGCTGCCGGTGACTTCATGAGCAGCTCCACAAAATGTTAATTTCATAAATTTTACCACTTATTCCTTACTTTTTCTGCAAAACCTAACATATCTTTTATCTCAAGTTTTGTTCCGTCATCTAAAATTGCTGTACCTGAAAAATGACCAAACACCTGATGCTGGTCACTACCAAGAGGTCCAACAGTAATATTAGCAGCACGGTCAAGAATTGGAATAAAGTCCATTTCGAATCTACCGTCAGAAGAGGTAAATGTCCATGGTGCCATAAAGTCATCTTTTCCATCAGCGGTCTTTGGAATATTAAATGAAACTTCTTCAAGCTTATGTGCTTTTCCATCATAGAACAACATATTCTCAGATGCAGCTGAAGTATCACCAAAACCATATCCTATATTAAATCCAAAAGTGTGTCCGTCAGGTAATCTGGTTTGACCGGCACCCCAATACCAAGTGTTATCATATGTCCAGACTCCACGACCCCAATCAAGTAAACCAAAAGCATTATTGGATTCATCTAATGTATATGTCTTTCCTCTAAACGCAACTGTACCCGTTGCCTTCATACCGATAATTTTTTGGTTATAATAAAAATGTCTTGGATGATTTTTCCAAGGAACGGCTGCTACCATTGAATCTTCAGGAAAATCAGTCAAAACAATATCCATATCCAAATCATTTTTGCCATCAAAATTTTTATAATGACAAGTAAGATGACGAGTTTTACCATCGTTTGTCACCTTAAGTTTCACTTTTTTTGAATCATAAGCTACATCGCCTATTTCAGACGTCGAAGGCATTCCGATTTTGCCATTTGTAAAAAACTTTATTATACCTGAAGTATGTTCCCACGGATTATCTTTATCTGTAAAATCCAAAACAGATGCACTTTCTTGACCCATGTATGAATTATCATCAATGGTCATTGCAAACGCAAAATCATTTGCTGTAATAAGATAATAATCCCATTCTTTAATTCTAAATTTGGGTGCCTTGATTGCGTTTCTGTCATACTGCTTTACTAAACTTGTAGCATAACCACATTCACAAAGCTTACCCTGCTCATCAAGAAGAGGACCCGGTGTTAATTTGTGTTGCATTTCAAAACCTCCACATAAAATAATCACTTTTATTATACTACTTATCATTTCAAATTGACAACACCGATGGCAAAATCTTATAATAAAACGTGAGGTGAATGGAATGAAACAACAATGCGAATATTGTGACTTTATGATAGACGATACAGACGAAGTCTGCTCTAACTGTGGTGCTCCGAATGAACATGTTGTAAGAGCTGCTACAGGTGTTCCTCAAACAATTGAAGAACTTAAAGCTTTTTGTGCTGAAAAAAATCTTCCTCTTGAAAAAATGCGTTTTTTTATAGGAGAAGATTATAAAGAACCAAAAGCTTTTGGAATCTTTGAAGATGCACAGGGAGATTTCGTAGTTTATAAAAACAAAGCAGACGGTTCTCGTGCAATCCGCTATGAAGGAAAAGATGAGTCTTATGCTGTAAACGAAATCTATCAGAAACTTAAAGCAGAAATTAACGAACGTAGAGCAAAGGCTCCGGCAAGTATAAAAAAAATTCGGGTTCTAATTCCAAAGGACCTAAAAAGCCAAGTCTTGGAAAAATTCTTCTAATAATATTTGCAATACTCTTTGCATTTTTTATCCTTTCCGCTATATTTGATAATTCGCCAAGTCGTGGTTATTATACTGCTAATGACAGGAGCTACTATTACACCGATGGTGACTGGTATCTCTACGATGATTATGCAGAAGAATGGACACCAATAGATGACCCATATTTCTACGACGATTGGGAAGACTATTATGAGTCCAGTTCATATGATGACAGTTACGGAAGTTCGGACTTTTCAGATAGCGACTACTGGGACAGCTATGAATCTGACAACAACTGGGACGACGACTGGGATGATGATGACTGGGGTTCAGACTATGACTGGGATTCGGGTGATAGTTGGGACTCCGGAGGCGATTGGGATTCTGACTGGTAATAAAGCTGATATTTTATAGCAACAATTGACTGTTATCATCTTACATTATTAACTGTTACCATCTTACATTATCGCTTTTGTTGATAATAAAGTCCTGTTGCATTTTAATATTTCGTATGATAATATATTTGAGCGGTTTTTAGGCCGCTCATTTATATATGCGCTTATAGCTCAGTTGGATAGAGTGTCTGGCTACGAACCAGAAGGTCGGGGGTTCGAGTCCCTCTGAGCGCGCCACTTAAAAAGACCATAGGTAAGAGGAATTCTCACCTATGGTCTTTTTTTATGTTTTTAAAAATATCTCTTTTAAAACTTAATTGTCTTATTTCTTTGGCATATACATCATACCAATAATTTCATTTACAATACTGTATGGAACAATATTTTTAAGTATGCAAAGGAACTGATACTGAAGCCCTACTGTAATAATCGGAGGCATTTTTCTCTTCTTTGAAAGCTTTACAATTGCCTTTGCAATTGCACTTGGTGGCATACCATTCTGCTCATCTCTTTCCATTACAGCAACACTTCTACCAATAAGTCCTTCGTATACATCATCACCTTTAAAACTCTTTTCACGCTCCGCTGTAAATGCAGTTTTTGTATCGCCAAGGCGTACACAGGAAACATCTACACCAAACATCTTAAGTTCATTCTTAAGTGCTGAAGACACTGTCTCTACAGCTGCCTTTGATGCTGAATAAAATGACTGGAAAGGAATTGGGAAAGGTGCCGCAGCAGAAGAAATAAAGATAATCTTTCCTTTTGATTCCTTAAGCTTTGGAAGAGCTGCTTTTGTCACGGTAATATGTGCAAAAAGATTGAGTTCAAACTGTTCTCTCATCTCTTTAAGCTCTGTAAATTCAGTTGCTCCTGAAATTCCATATCCTGCATTATTAATCAAAACATCTATTTTTGGAATTTGTTTAAATGCATCTATTACCTGTTGCTCATCTGTAATGTCACATTTAATGTTTATTGCATTTTCAAGCTCACAAGGTCTGCGACTTAAACAATAAACTTTGTTGCCTTCATCTAAAAAGATTTTAGCGGTTTCAAATCCAATTCCTGAAGAAGCCCCGGTAATTACTACATTTTTCATAATTTTATCTCCTTTAACTTAGCAAGATCCCCTTGCATTAATATTTTATTGTTCATATTTCTAAGAATTGCAGCAGGATGAAATGTTCCCATATAAATTCTTCCGTTTTTTTGAATCAATTCACCATGTTGCTTTGTCACCTTAAAATCTTTGTCTATAAACCTCGTTGCCGGAATTCTACCAAGACAAACAATTACTTTCGGGTCGATTATTTCTATTTGTTTTTCAAGCCAATGTATACAAGCATCCTGTTCACTTGGTTTTGGATCTCTATTTTGGGGTGGTCTGCATTTTATTATATTTGCGATGTATATATCTTCCCTTGTAAGGCCTATTTCTCTCAACATTTCATCTAAAAATTTTCCTGAACGACCTACAAAAGGCTCGGCTAAAAGATCCTCCTGTTCACCCGGAGCTTCACCGACAAAAATAATATCCGCTTTTTCGTTTCCGACACCAAAAACTAAGTTGGTTCTGCTCCTGTAAAGCTCGCAGCCTTTACAGGCGTTGCATTGCTTAAAAAGCTCTCTCATTTTTCACTCCTTAATCACGGTAAATCAATTATACACTTTATCCAAATAGATTGTCAAAAAATTACCACAAAAGGTTTTTGCAATCGAATAAATCTAAACAAACATTTTTCATAACCTAAAATATTATGCATCATATTGTTCATTTTAATTTAAAGCATTACACATTTGGAGTAAAATTCCTAAAGAACTCATCTATAATTTCTTTAGTTGTTTCAAAAGAGCCTTGAATCATATCATCTTTGCCTCCACCTTTTCCATTAAGACAAAGATTAATATCTTTTGCAATTTTTGAAAGTGGAAGCGATGTACCTGAAGTTATCATATAACGGTATCCGTCATCCTGTTTTGTAAGTGCAACAAAAAGTCCTGTTGTTTTTTCTTTACCGCCATTAGCAAGAGTTAAAAGAGCTTCCTTGTTTGCGTTATCTAATTCAACAACCAAGTTTTCTGTCGTCTTGTCAATGGTTTGAAGTTTCATTTCAGCAAGTCTTTCAGATGCTTTACCCATATCAAATTTGAGCTGACTATTAGCACGTTGCAACTGTTCTACACAGTCTGCCGTCTCATATTGACGAGCAGATAACAATTCACAAATACGAAGTATGTTGTCCTGCTTTTCGTCATAGTCGGCGAGTGCTAAGAATCCACAGCGAAGATGAAGTCTTGTGCCATGATGCGCTCTTTCAAAATTTACAATTTTGATAAGGCCAATCTCACCGGTATGTTTTACATGAGGAGCACAGCAGGCACAACAATCCACGCCAGATATAGTAACGAGCCGAACACCTTCTGCTAGGTCAAGTTTACTTCTATATTCTAAGTTTTCAAGATTTGTTGGTGAAGATATTTCAACCGGAATTGATTCAAATACATATTTATTTGCAAGTACTTCTATTTCTTTGAGTTGTTCCCAATTTAAATCACCATTATAGTCACAAGTTATACTTTCATTGCTAAGATGAAATCCGATATTATCAAGACCGAAAGTGTTATGTATTATTCCGGAAATAATATGCTCAGCCGTATGATTTTGCATTCTTGTAAAACGAGTCATCCAATCAAGTTTACACAAAACTTCATCTGATACTTCCCTATCTACATAATGAACTATTTCATCATTTTCAATTTGAACATCTAATACGTTTGCATCGCCAATTGTACCGACATCCGCACATTGGCCGCCACCTTCCGGGAAAAAAGCAGTCTTATCTAATACAACACAAAAAGAGTCACCGTACTGTGTGCAGGAAAGCACACAGGCGGTGAACTCTTTTATTCCGCTGTCTTCATAATATAGCTGTTTTGTCTTCATTTACCTTACTACTTCTTTGTACTTATTCTTTTTCTTTGTACTTATTTTTGTACTTACTCTTACCACTTTTTATACTTGTTTTCGTCGTTACTACTTGACGATTTCGCCACTTGTACCCGGAACCACTCCGGCTGCATTTGATTCATCTGTATCAATATGCATTGCAAGTGAGTAATTTGGAGATACACGAACTACTACATCGCCAAAAATAAGTTCTCGACCTACAGAGTTAACCTTAACATTTACAATTTCCCGGTCTACTACACCGAGAGCTTCTGCTTCTTTTGGGGTTGCATGAATATGTCGCTTAGCAACGATAATGCCTTCTTTAAGTTCAACTTCCCCTTTTGGTCCAACAAGTTTACAACCGGGTGTGCCGGCAATATCGCCTGATTCGCGAAGGCACGCTTCTACACCAATTGTGCGTGTGTCTGTCACTGAAAGTTCAACCTGTGTCACCGGACGAACCGGACCTAAAATTGAAACTGCAGGAAACTGTCCCTTTTCACCTACAACAGCTACTCTTTCCTGACAGGCAAACTGTCCCGGTTGAGAAAGATCCTTTATTGGTGTAAGCTCATAACCTTCACCGAAGAGGGTCTCAAGGTCTTCCTGTGACACATGTAAATGTCTCGCTGATGTTTCAAGTAAAATTTGCATGTTTTTTCTTCCTTTTTATTTTTGTTTTATTTTTTATTCGTATCCTACTTTATTTATCCATTATATTCGTCAATTATTGTTCAAGTTCACACATCTACGCAAATTACTTAATAGTTGTAATATCATACGGTGTATTTTGATATACAAAATAGTTAAGCCAATTAGAATAAAGAAGGTTTGCCGAAGACCGCCATGTAACCGGTGGTTTCGGAATAACTTTGTCATCCGGAAAATAATTTACCGGTTTTTCTATTGGTTTGCCGGCATCTAAATCACGATTGTACTCATTATAAAGTGTATCCGAATCATATTCTGAATGACCGGTAATAAATATCTGTCTACCCTTCTTAGTTGAAATAGCATAAACACCCGCTTCTTTTGAAGATGCAAGTATTCTAAGTCCCGGAACCGCTTCTACTTCCTCTCGAAGGATTGTAGTATGACGCGAATGAGGCACCATAAAGATATCATCAAAGCCCCTAAGGAGCATTGAGTTTTTCTTTTCCGCCTTATGTGGAAACACACCGAAAAGTTTTTCAGGAAGATCATATTTTTTTATACCGTAATGATAATAAAGTGCAGCCTGAGCACCCCAACAGATATGGAATGTAGACCAAACATGAGTTTTACTCCATTCCATTATTCTACAAAGCTCATCCCAGTAATCAACATCTTCAAACTTCAGTTGTTCAACCGGAGCACCCGTGATTATCATTCCGTCAAAATTTTCATCACAAACATCATCAAATGTTTTATAAAACGAAATCATATGTTCCTGACTTGTATTTTTCGACTCGTGCGATTTAGTTTTTATAAGTTCAAGTTCAACCTGAAGAGGCGTATTACCAAGAAGTCGACAAAGTTGTGTCTCTGTTTCAATCTTTTTAGGCATGAGATTCAAAACCAGGATACGAAGAGGACGAATGTCCTGTTTTCCCGCTCTTGTCTCTGTCATAATAAAAATATTTTCAGCATTTAGTATCGCCTTTGCAGGAAGATCGGTTGGTATTTTAATTGGCATTTATTTCACCTTTATACAGCACTTAGTGCCTGTTCTATATCTTTAATCAAGTCTTCAGCATTCTCAAGTCCACATGAAAAACGAACAAAATCGCCGGTAATTCCTGCTTTCTTTAGAGCTTCTTCGGACAATTGTCTGTGAGTAGCTGATGCAGGATGAAGGCAACATGTGCGAGCATCGGCAACATGCGTTTCAATTGCTGCAATTTTAAGTCCTTTCATAAACTTCTCAGCAGCTTCCCTTCCACCTTTAACACCAAAAGCTACGACACCACAGCTACCGTTTGGTAAATATTTTTTTGCTAGGTCATAATACTTGTCAGATGGAAGTTCAGGATAATTAACCCAAGCAATTTTTTCATGACCTTCCAAATATTTTGCGACCGCAAGACCATTTTCACAGTGTTTAGTCATTCTAATATGAAGGCTTTCAAGTCCTAAATTCAAAAAATACGCATTAATTGGACTTTGCACTGTACCAAGGTCACGCATAAGCTGTGCGGTGGCTTTTGTGATGAAAGCTCCTTCTAAACCAAAACGTTCCGTGTAGGTTATACCATGATAGCTTTCATCAGGTGTACAAAGACCAGGAAATTTGTCCGGATACTTTGTCCAGTCAAATTTACCTGAATCGACAATACAGCCACCGACAGAGCTACCGTGACCGTCAATATATTTTGTTGTTGAATGGGTCACTATATCTGCTCCCCATTCAAATGGTCTACAACCTACCGGTGTTGCAAAAGTATTATCAACGATAAGCGGTACACCGGCTTGATGTGCCACTTTTGCAAATAATTCAATATCAAGCACTGTAAGTGCCGGATTTGCTATTGTCTCACCAAACACAGCCTTTGTGTTCGGCCTTATTGCAGCAACAAGTTCTGCCTCTGTGCAATCTGAATTTACAAAAGTAAACTCAATACCCATTCGTTTCATCGTCACTGAAAAAAGATTATATGTTCCACCATAAATTGAGGCAGAAGAGACAATATGGTCACCGGCACTGGCGATATTAAAAATAGCAAAGAAATTTGCAGCCTGACCTGAAGAAGTAAGCATTGCTGCTGTACCTCCTTCAAGTTCTGCAATCTTTGCAGCTACCGTATCACAAGTAGGATTTTGTAAACGTGAATAGAAATAACCTGCAGCCTCAAGGTCAAAAAGCTTACCCATAGCTTCTGAAGTGTCATACTTAAAAGTTGTACTTTGAATAATCGGAATTTGACGAGGCTCACCATTTTTCGGTGTGTATCCGGCTTGGACACATTTAGTCTCTATGTTAAAGTCAGACATCTTGTCACTTCCTTGTTACTATAATTCTTATTTCGTTATTATAGTTCTAGTTTTGTTATTGTAATTCTAGTTTTGTTATTGTAATTCTAGTCTTATTATCGTAATTTTCGTCATAATTTTATCAGTTATCACGATTGTACATAATCTTTAGCGTAACTTGTTTTGTTATATCGTTATACACATTTTTCAATTATGACTGTGTTGGTTTAAATGATGAATTCAATTCAACGGTTCTATTGAATACCAACTTTCCGTCAGTTGAATCCTTATCTACTGTATAGTACCCCTTACGCATAAACTGGAAAGTATCACCAACAGATACATCACAGAAAGTCTTATCAATAAGTGCATCCACAATTATTTCAAGAGAATTTGGATTTAAATACTCTTTTAATTCTTTAGCATCATCAGATGGATTTTCAACATTGAATAGTCTATCGTAAAGACGAACTTCAATTTCCTTAGCAGCATCAGCAGATACCCAATGAATTGTACCTTTAACTTTTCTGCCGTCAGGTGACATGCCACCCTTTGATGCAGGATCGTATGTGCAATGAAGACAAGTTACATTACCATCTTCATCCTGTTCAAAACTTTGACAAGTAATAAAATAAGCACCTTTAAGTCTTACTTCATTACCCGGGAAAAGTCTAAAATATCTCTTTATTGGTTCAACCATAAAGTCATCTTGTTCAACAAAGATTTCTCTACCAAAGGTAACTTTTTTTGTTCCAAGTTCCGGTCTGTCTGGATGAAGTTCAATTTCGAGTTCTTCTGTTTGTTCCTCCGGGTAGTTATCAATTATAACCTTTAAAGGTCTCAACACTGCCATTTCGCGAGGAGCATTTACATTGAGATTATCTCTGACACAAGCTTCAAGTAAACCGTAATCTACAGTACTGTATGCTTTAGATACACCAATACGTTCACAGAAATCTCTAATTGCCTCTGCCGGAAAGCCTCTTCTTCTCATACCAGAGATAGTAACCATTCGAGGGTCATCCCATCCACTGACATATCCGCCCTCTACAAGATAAAGGCAACGGCGTTTTGAGGTTACGCAATAATTTAGATTAAGTCTTGCAAACTCAATCTGTCTTGAACGAGGATAACCTAGGATTTTTTCAACTTCACATTCATCCATAACCCAATCATAAAGGGGTCTGTGATTTTCAAACTCAAGTGAACAAAGTGAATGTGTTACTCCTTCTTTAGCATCTTCAAGTGGATGAGCAAAGTCATACATTGGATAAACGCACCACTTGTCGCCCTGTCTATAATGTTCAAGATGTGCGATTCTGTAAATTACAGGGTCACGCATATTAATGTTAGATGAGCTCATATCGATTTTTGCACGAAGTACATGGGTTTCATCAGGAAACTCACCCTTGCGCATTCGTTCAAATAAATCTAAATTTTCTTCTACGGAACGATCCCTATACGGGCTGTTCTTTCCTGCTTCTGTCAGCGTTCCACGATATTCTCTTATTTCATCCGGGGATAAATCGCAGACAAAAGCTTTTCCATCTTTTATAAGTTTAATTGCGCAATCATACATAAAGTCAAAATAATCAGACGCATAAAGAGTTTCCGGAAGCTCTTCCTCTATAAGCCATTCAATATCTTCTCTAATTGACTCAGCATATTCAATGTCTTCTTTTCCCGGGTTTGTATCGTCAAGACGAAGATTAAATTCACCTTTATACTTCTTTGCAGTCGAGTGATTTATGCAAATAGCTTTCGCATGACCGATATGCAGATAACCATTCGGCTCAGGTGGGAATCTGGTCTGGACATAGGTATACCTGCCGTTTTCCAAATCTTCATCTATAAAATCATGTATAAAGTTTGAGCTAATTTTCTCTTCCATTATTTCTTCTCCCATGCAGCAATAGCCGCCTTGATTCTATTCTTAATCTCGTCCTCACCTAAAATCTGCATAATTGAATAAAGGTCGGGCGTATTTGTTCTTGATGTCATTGCAACACGAATAACAGTTGAAACATCTCCAACATGCCCCTTAAATGCGTCCGGATTTTCTTTATATTCTTTCACATTTGGTGTAAATCCAAAAGGCTCGCAGAGGTCTTTCACTCTTTGGAACCATTCATCTTTATCGTCAGTAGCATTCCAATTATAAGCCTTCAAAATTTCTACCGCATCCGTGCGATTTATATTCTCAGGTAAAGCAGAAGAATCCGCCTCATAAATTTCGTTAAAGAAATATGAAACATATTCCAAAACTTCTGACCATTTTGCAATATCTTTACGAGGTTTTGCCTTTTTTCTATCAATATTTAAAATCTCACGAGACTTTGTTTCATCTGCGACGAGCAACTCATAAAATGAAGTATTATATTCCTTTGCCCAAGCAAGTGTTTTCTCTAAAACTTCGTCAGCTGACATAAATGAGATTACATTCTTTGAAACGTCATTTAACTTTTGTAAATCAAAAAGAGCACCGGATACACTCATTTTCTTTAAACTAAACGGGAAGTCTGAAAGAAGCGCATCTTGGTTTGCTCTACGCCAATCTTCAAAGTTTGAATTAGCAAGAGTAAATAAATATTCAAGCACGGATTCCTTTGGATACCCGCTCTTAGAATAATATTCAACAGCTGCTTCCGGATCTTTTCTCTTAGAAAGCTTTCGTTTACCGCCATCATCAAGTTTCATAATCGGGGCAATATGTGCATACTTTGGAACTTTAAATCCACAAACTCTAAAAAGTTGAATATGTATTGGGACAGAAGAAATCCATTCATCACCACGAACCACACAAGATGTTCTCATAAGATGGTCATCTATACAATGTGCAAAATGGTAAGTTGGAATTCCGTCGGTTTTGAGTAAAACTATATCCATTATATTTTCAGGCATTTCAATCTTGCCTTTAATTAAATCGTCAAAAGTAACTTTACCATCTTCCGTCCCGGGACTTCTAAGTCTAATTGCGTAAGGAATACCTGCAGAAATATTTTTAGAAATCTCTTCAAAAGATAAGTTTCTACACTTTGCAAACTCACCATAATAACCTGAAGTAATCTCATCTTTTTCTTGTTCTTCTCTCATATTGGAAAGTTCTTTTGGAGTACAAAAACAAGGATATGCAAGTCCTCGCCTTACTAAGTCTTTTGCAAAACACTTATATATATCAACACGCTTTGATTGTGTATATGGACCATAGTCACCCACTTCACTATCAAGACCTGTTACGCCTTCTGTCACATCTATTCCAAAATCTGAAAGTCCCTTTACAATACCGGAAACGCCGTCTTCCACTTCACGTTTTTTGTCTGTATCTTCTATTCGAAGATAAAAGCTTCCACCGGAAACATCTGCTGTAAGCTTCGAAATCAAAGCCGAAAACAGACCACCAATATGAAGATATCCCGTCGGCGATGGTGCGAACCGTGTTACTCTCGCACCCTTCGGCAAGGAACGCGGGGCATATTTATTTTCATACTCTTCCGGTATTGTTTTAATATCAGAAAACAACAACTCTGCTAATTTCTCATAATCCATTATTTAACTCCCAAAACCTATACTTCATCATAATTGGCGAACTGTAATTCCTATATACAATTCCTGTAATTAGAGTACATTATATAAAATAATACCATAATTGTAAACAAAACAAATGTAAAAAGAAGTTCCCGCCCAGGAACTTCTTTTTATACATTCAAATTACTTTATTGCTTTAAATTCTATTTTCCCTCATATGCTGCATTATCTGCTGCAACCTTATCCTTTGGAAGTCTTCTTTCAAAGATATTGTTGTATGCCCTTGCCCATTTTTTAAGTCTCCTTCTGTCATACGACTGTGGAATCAAGAATGAAACAATATAGTATTGAACAATATCAACAACTACACTTGCCATTTTCTTAAGAAGTTCAGGATGTTTAGCAAGAGCAAGTCCCCTCTCTAAAAGAGTTGGTGAAAAATGAAGAAATTTAAATATAGATGTATGATTTGCAGTAATTGTCATTTCTCTATATGTGAGAATCTCATTCTCCAGTATATATTTAACCTCTTCCTGTGTAACTCTTGTAAGTACAAGCTTTACAAGTGCTAAAGGAGCAATATTTCTACCCATCTTATTGAAATATTCAAGTTGATAAGGATAAAGAGTATCTGCAGAATAAACTTCATCTCTATCGGCAGCAATTACATCCGCTAATATTTTAGAATTCTTAATTGAATTGCCAATACCGGAACCTATAATTGGAACCGTCATAAAGGCTGAATCGCCAAGTGCCGCATAACCATCTGCCACCATAATTGCAAGTGGTTGACGAACCGGAATGAGTGTAAAATAACCACCGCGTTTAAGCTTTGTACCAAGCTGTGGATTAGTTTTTCTATATCGCTCAGCAATTTCTAAAGCTTCCTCTTTCGTAAATCTATCCATATGACCGATAAGTAAATCTGAATGTGAATCTGTCTCGGTGGCTTCAGACGCAATCCAACAAATTCCCACAGATTCAGGATCCGGAAGAAGTACAACCTTATAAAGATCATCAACCGTGCTAATGTCTACAGGAAGGTCATAGAAAGCCCTATAAACATAGAACTTCTCACCATAGGTTGGGTGCTTTTGGATACCTAAATATTCAGGTAAATTTACACGAATTGGAGATTCGCATCCACAACAATCAATTACCATATCACCGAGGAATTGACCCTTATCCGTATCAATTCCAATAACCCTATCTTTAATCATTATCGGACCTAAAATATTTACCTCATACACAATTTTTGCACCTTTTGACTCTGCAAAATCAATGAGCATATCATAAATATCCGAGCGTTCCATTTTAATTTCCATTTCATAAGGATCATTTGGAACTCTCTGTCTTATTTTTGCCTCAGGTTTTATATTTGGACCCCAGAAGGTCATATCCACCTTCCATTCATATTTATCCTTTGGTGGCCATGGGCAACCAACTACATCAAGAGCTTTTGGATCAAAAATATCAGTCCAATCATATCCGAGCTTGCCCTTTTTGCCACGTTCATAAACAGTTACATCAAAACCCTTTTCAGCAAGTAAAGCAGCAGCTGTAAGTCCACCATGACCAGCACCTGCAACGATGATTCTTTTCCCCATATTTGTCACCTCAAAAATAATATTTCTCACAATTTTTGCTCTACACGAATACAATTATAGAAAAATATTAATAAAATAACAAGTTATATTGCAAATCAATCCCCTTTTACTTATACTATTAAGCGGTGATAGAATGAAAAAGTCTACATTTACAAATTTTAGAGACCTCGGAGGTCTTGAAACTCCTAATGGAAAAAAATAAAATCAGGGAAAATTTTCCGTTCATCAAAAATCTCCGGTCTAACAAAAGAAGAAAAAGCTCTAATGGACTCATTAGAGCTCGACACAATTATAGATTTTCGTTGTCCCATTGAAATTTTTGAAGCTAGAAACTACATACCAAAAAATGTAAAATACATCAAAACTCCTTGTTTTAAGAGAAAAGACTATCCATATATAACAGTTTGTATGCTCTCAAAACTTCAAATTGTTGCACCAAATAGTGATGTTGTTGAGGCTATTCCACAGAATAAATATGACTGCTATAAAGAATTTGTAGAGTGTAAAGCTTTTAATAAAATCTTTGAAAGCCTCGATAAAGGTGAAACTTTTATCTTCCATTGTACAGAAGGCAAAGACCGTACAGGTATTGCCGCTGCTCTAATAGAATTATCTCTCGGTAGAACTGAAGAACAAGCTTTAGCTGAATATATGCGTTCTCAAGAATTTAGACCAAATAAAAACAGACAGTCATTAAAACTTATTGGTCTTTCAGACGAATTAATTGATGTTATTGCGTATGCTGAAAGTGTCCATGAAGATCTTTTTAAACTTACTTTTGATACAGCAAAAGAAAAGTATGGCACAATCGACAACTATCTTGAAAAAGTCTTCGACATTACTAAAAATCGCCGCCAAAAATGGCAAACACTTTATTTAGAATAAAATTGCTAAAAAAAACAAAGCAGTAACGTAATAAAACAAATAAAACAACAACTAACAATAAACAATCCAATAAACAATCAAAAATTAAAGCAAATAGAAAATAACAAGAAATAAAAAGGACTTCGGTAAATCCGAAGTCCTTTGTTTTAAAAAAATTGAATAAAGATTGAATTATTTAAGTGTAACCTTAGCGCCAACTTCTTCAAGCTTAGCTTTCATAGCATCTGCGTCGTCTTTTGAAACGTCTTCTTTGATTACCTTAGGAGCGCCATCAACAAGAGCCTTTGCATCTGCAAGACCAAGACCTGTGATTTCACGAACTGCCTTGATAACCTTAATCTTTTCAGCACCTATTTCTGTAAGCTCAACATTGTATTCTGATTTTTCATCATCAGCTGCTGCGCCACCTGCTACCGGACCAGCTACTGCTACTGCAGCTGCAGCTGATACACCAAATTCTTCCTCTACTGCATGTACAAGTTCTGAAAGTTCAAGAACTGACATAGTTTTAATCTCTTCAAGAAGAGCTGTTACTTTTTTTGAAGCCATTTGTTTTCCTCCGTTAATAATTATAGTTTAGTTTTTTAAAAACATATAGATGAGTATATTGTTTGTCTTATCAATTATTTTTAAAATTAATTTTTACTTCTCTACTGGAGCTTCCTCTACAGGAGCTTCTTCAGCAGGAGCTTCTTCTGCTGGAGCTTTCTCTGCCGATGCTT
>JAAYOC010000054.1 GCA_012520505.1 Oscillospiraceae bacterium | reverse complement strand
GCATCACAGACACAGAAGCCGCGCTAAGAGTGGCTGTGGATTATGGCATATTTCCGCAGGTTCTAGCAGGTTTCTCCGGAGTCTTTGTAGGATTCACCGTCAAGGGGCTACCTTTCGTTGCGAAGGGCAGCTACTACTCTGATTTAGAGTACTGTGAGCAAGATGGTGCTATCGTTTTTTGTTCCGAGTTCCCGCGGAAAATCCCAGCCCGAAAAGTAAAGGCTCCCTTTTTCTGGTATGGGGGTAAACCTGTACCGGAGAAAAGCCTCGAAAAAAGAAAGGAAAAGGTAGCATCATACTATGATACCGCCGACTGGTACGTTGGCAGTGTCTCCAGATTCCCCGCCTACTTCGAGGAACTCAAAAAAAGAAGAGGGAAGTAAACCCTCCCAAAAGAATCTTATCCAGCTTGTAGCTGGATCTTTTTTTATGTCTGCACACAGCCTCTACAATGCTTTTTAAGCATGGTTTAGTTTACCGTACGTATAAACACCTTAAAGCTGTTTTATCCCTAGCTTAAAAGCGATTATAGAGCATGGTTTATGATCCTAAAAGTTGTTATTTATTCCACAAACTAACTCCTTCCTAAATGCTTTTTAAGCATGGTTTAGTTTACTGTTATACATACTACTATACTAGCACGTTAACCAAGCTTAAAATGCCTCTCACAGCTACCATATTCTAGCAGGTTTTTACTCCATTTGACAAGTGGTAGCATGATATGATATAATAATAGCAAGGGAAGAGCTCCAGAAGTGACCAGTATGTCAGTACTGGTTATTATTATCCTATCATGATAGTAATAATTATCGTTAGGAGCTCTAGATAAGTAGTAACACTTCTCATTATCAGTAGTTTTTGGGAATGAGTATCATTATCCTCCTAGGGGGAGTGCGGAGTGCGCATAAGTTAGCGCGGACGATACTATACTAGCACAAAATATCCCAGGAGCAGCGCGACCGACGGAGGGGACCCTCCTCCCCGCGGACACTCTGCGGACACTTTACTCTACTCCCACTCACGTGGTGTATAATAACCACTACTATGGTACTATACTATAATACTATCATTTTAGAGATCCTCTCGCGAGAGTAATTTCCTCTCACCGACGCTCTCGCATTTTTCGGTACTGTCATGCTAGCGCAGGGGCGGGTGGAAACGTGAGGTGAGAGGATGCAAGGGTTTTTAACCCTGCATCTCTCACGTTTTCACCCACCCGCGCCATGCAGTACCCGGAGAGCAATCGCGCAAACCCAGTCGTACCAAGGGGTTCAGGGTTCTACTATTATGCTTTCACTGTGTGAAGAAACGAAAATAATACTCTCACTTTTAATTAAAGTATTGACAAACTTATTTTAGTAATATATAATAAGAGGTAAAGGGAGGTAATTAGTATGTTTAAGCTATCAAGAAATGAGGCTTTAATAGTAGAAGCCTTGCAGAAGGAAGAGGCACTATCCTATCAAAACTTGCAACAATTAACTTCTTTACCTGCTAGTTCTGTTTATAGTGCTGTGAACTCCTTGGAGGAGAAAAAAGTTATTGAGCGTTTACAAAGTAAAAAATGG
>JAAYOC010000029.1 GCA_012520505.1 Oscillospiraceae bacterium | reverse complement strand
TTTTCAGTATCTCCTTAAATAAAGAATTGTTTACCCTTTTTTCAGATACAATAAAACGATTGTCTGGCAACATTTCTACATAATCCATTTTGTACCCCCAATAATCTGTGCCAAAAACTTGGCGTGTTGTCTGTGTAACGCAATTACGCCGCAGAGCGTCCGCCTAACATTTGGATAACTTGCAA
This sequence comes from Oscillospiraceae bacterium, assembly GCA_012520505.1. Lineage (GTDB taxonomy): Bacteria > Bacillota > Clostridia > Oscillospirales > Acutalibacteraceae > UBA1227. The sequence goes on along the minus strand of JAAYOC010000029.1, from coordinate 3,352 downwards.
CGGTACTCCGTTGTCAAGTTGATCCAGTTGTTAGGAACTATTTTCTTCCTTGTGCGATAACGCCACCCCTTTCTTCGCGCCACTTGTTGAAATCTTCAAGCCAATCCCATTGATGGTTTACAGAAGAATTACGGAACGCAATTTCGATCTCCTCCTCAAGACCATAATCGGAAAGAGCTTCACACTTCATCGCCTCAATTACACTTTTTTGTGCGTCCTGAATAAAACCGATAGCGGGATAGATTAGCCCACATTGCATCACTTCATCCTCGCATTTAATAAGCGCCTTTAACTGATTTTGTAAATCAACCAGTTTGTAATTCAATTCTTTTTTCTTCATCCTCATCCTCCCTTCGCGGATTGTCCGCGTAGTCGCGTAGCGGGTACGCGGCTGTCCGTCGTCCTAACATTTGCTTAACCTGCACCGAAGGTGTCAGGTTGAAGCTGTTGTTCGGTGTTTTTGGTGTTGCTACTATCAAGGCATTTTTTACATAGCGGATACCCAACATCATACCCGCCATTGTAATAATCGTATCCAACATCGTGAAAACCGTCTTTACCAACAAAACATCCGCATTTTGAACAGTTTAGCGGTATATATTTGTTCTTTGCCATGTAACCTCCAGCACCAAAAACTTGGTTGCCTGTCCGTGTAAATCGCCAGATTTATGCGGCTGGCAATCCGCCCAACATAATTTATAAGGGTCAATATAAACTTCTGCGTTAGCTGGACTCGAACCAACGAATGTCGGGACCAAAACCCGATGCCTTACCAACTTGGCTATAACGCAATGTACTGTCTGTGGTAGGACTCGAACCTACGACCTACGGATTAGAAGTCCGTTGCTCTATCCAGTTGAGCTACACAGACGTTATAATATATCTATTATAAAATAATAGTAAACTTATAATACTTTTATTATAGTAATTTGTCAATTATCTACTAATTCACAATATTCTGTTTCCGAAGTATAAGTATTCACTTCTTCTTTTGTAATTCCGCATATAGAAACATTTTCAGGTTCATTAAACTTTTCTGTTAAATATAAACACATAACACCTCCGTAATGTCCCCATGCTTCTTCTCCGTCTACAAAACAAGGTTCTTTACTTCCACAAAGTTTCATAACTTTTCATACTCCTTCCAACAAAAAGCTATACACCCAATACTATATTGATGTTGAACGTATGGAAAGTCTCTGTCAAATTCAAAATGTGTTTGGTGTCTAAACCAAGGAAAACAAAACCATCCATAGTAAACATCAGTTTTCATTATTATACTTCCTCTGGTAGAAAAGTCCAATAGGTAACATCTTCAAGTGGCTCATCGTTATATTCAGAGTAAAAAGTATTGTTATCTGTATAAAATTCAGCAACAATAAACTTAGAATTTTTTGGAAAAGATTTTGGAGCAAGTACTAAATAGCTACCATCTTCTTTTGGATAAGCTTCTTTTACTGAAAATAGATTATTTAAGTATGTTTGTCCTAAATCGAATAACAAATTTTCATACTCTAAACATTTTTGTCTAAGTAATATACATTTAGATTCAATGCTTTCTCCTTCCTTATCTTCAAAATTAGAAACATTAATTTCCATTTTTAGAAAATGAAGCTCACTTGCTAAATTAGTAAACCATTCTCGAATTGTATTTATATTGATTTCTTTATCGTTCATATTCTTTCTCCGAATCTTTTTTCAATTTTTCAACAATAGCATTTTGCATGAAGTGTAAACCTTTAACAAAACCTTCTTTATCATTTTCAGAAATTCCAACTAAAGAAATATAACAATCAATTTCTTCTTGAGTTAAAGAACTTTCTGATGTAAGCTTTTCAATTGCTTCATTTGTATAACTCAACATATATTCTCTTTGCAATAGCAAACCAGCTTTTCAGAATCATCCTTTTCATCTTCGTTATCTGACAAAGTTAAATCAAAAGCTTCTTCAATATAATCATAGTCTTCTTTCAAAAGTTTATCTATTAAAAAAATAATTCTACCAACACAAGTGAAATATGAAATAACTCCTTTAACATTTTTTAATATGTAGTAGATATCTTCATATTCAACAATCTTCACACCTAGAAAACGATATAATTCTGTTTCACATATTACTATTGTGTTTTTGTATTTAGCAACTTCTTCTTTTAATAGACAAGAATTACATTTCATTCAACAACAAACCAATCATCAGAAAGAAGGTCTGTTTGACTCGCAAGCCAAGGAATAAGTTTATTATCAGCAGTTTTCATAATGATAAACTCTGAATTTCCAAAAGTACCGTCTATCCATGCTTCTCCTTCTGGGAGAGGTGGATACGGAAGTTCGGTAATGGCTTTGTAAAGATACATTTCTTTACCATTCCAATTCTTACGAGCGACCTTTTTTCCTTCTTTTAATGCACAGACAGCAAGTGAAAATGACATCATATACGTTACTCCTTATTAAAATTTTCGTCAATTCATATAAAAATTGTACAGTAACTTAACTACTAACTACATTAAAGCTTTACTCTTTGAGAAAAACTAGCAAGATAATAGTTGATTTTCTCAAGTTTTTCATTTTGAAGATTAAGCCAATTTCCTATAGGTGACTCTAAACTCACATCTTTATTATTTTCTGTGGGTTTATCATAACAGACACCAAGAACGGGTTCAATTCTGCCTTCAAGCTGTTTCAAAAGTTCAAAAGTGTTTTCAATAAGAGTTTCAAACCTCTTAATCTCGATAGGGATTTCTTGTTCTTTGCAATTCGTGGGGCCAATAGGTACATTCATTCTTTTCTCTTCCATAGGTACATTCATTCTTTTCTCCTCCAATTAAAATTTGTACGTTTCCAACTATACATTAAGTCAGCATGAACTACTTCACGTACAAGCATTTAGCCTCCACGAGGACTCGAACCCCGACTCCCTGTTTACAAGACAGGGGTGCTACCAATTATCACTATAGAGGCAAAAACGGAATGAGAAGGATTTGAACCTTCGGTACTTTTTCAAGTACTCCATCTTAGCAGGATGGTGTCTTAAACCACTCGACCATCATTCCATACGGAGAATAGAGGATTTGAGCCTCTGCTACCATCACTGGCAGTACGGTTTTCAAGACCGCTGACTTCGCCCAATTCTCCAAAACCCATAAAGGGTGGTGGTTTTAGGCTTTCACCGAACATTCTCAAGTCAGTACATTTCCGTTCTTGATGCACTCTACTCTGTACTGTAATGTCCACCATTTCCGCAGACCACCTACGGTTGGATTTCTCTTCCGTCATGTAGGGATCGAACCTACGATTTTCTGGTCCCAAACCAGACACCATACCACTTGGCTAATGACGGTTTATATTGGAACTA
>JAAYOC010000110.1 GCA_012520505.1 Oscillospiraceae bacterium | reverse complement strand
CGGATTGTCCAATTTTACCTATTTACTATCAAAAGTCAAAGAAATGGTATCATAGGCAGAAAGTAGTCATTGGACCTAAGTTTTATGTAAAGGACTATTTAATATCTAAATATCCATCAGTTGAAGAAATTAATCAAGTTGTAGCTAAATTAAAAGCTTTAGAACAAGAATTAGCAGACCATTATGAGAAGAATTAGGAGGGTCTATGCAAGAAAAATATTTCAAACAATTTATGAATGAAGAAGCTTATAGTAAATTAATTCATATTAGAACAACTTATGAGTTTATGGAACATCTAAAGCAATTTAAAGAAAAAATTGCTATTGTAGATGATGAGAAAAAAGTAAACTATAAACAGTTGGAAGAAGATGCATTGAAAATTGCTTATCTTTTAAAAGAAAATAAAGTTAATTTAAGAGAAAATGTTGGTATTTTTTCATTAAATGACTATGATTTTGTTAGGACAACTTTAGGTACTATGGCTTATGGAGCTGTAGCAACACTTCTTCCTTATCAGCTAGATGCAAGAAGCTTAACTGGTTTAAGTATGAAATACAATTTAAAAGTTGTCTTTTATTCTCAAAAGTTAGAAGAAAAAGTAAATGAAGCAAAAGCTAATTTACCTAATGTGAAGTTTATTGAGATTAATGATGAAACAAAAGCATTAGGTGAATTTGATAAAACGATGAAGGAAGATGATCCTGCTTGTATTGTTTTAACTAGTGGAACTACTGGTAAAAGCAAAGGTGCTGTTTTATCACATAAAGCTTTATATACTGGAGTTAGAAATGGAACTTTAGGAATGAAAAAGCCTTTTGATCAAGTATATGTAGCTGTAATTCCTTTTACTCATGTTTTTGGTTTAATTAGATCTTTACTTACTGCTTTATATACAGGAAGCACTGTTCATACAACTCCTGATATGAAGAAACTATTTGTAAATTTAAGAGTTGCTCAACCGACAATTTTGATTGTTGTTCCAGCTTTAGCTGAACTTTTCTTAAAACTGGCAAAAGATATGGGTGTTGGTGTACTTGGCGGTAAGTTAGAAACTGTAATTGCAGGTGGTGCTCATGTATCTCCTTATATTACTTTAGAGTTTAATAAGTTAATTGACTTTTTTGGTGCAGGTTATGGTTTAACTGAATCAGCAAATTTAGTAAGTGGTAATCCAGCTGCTCCTTATAAGCCAGCATCTGTTGGGAAGTTTTATCCTTATCAAGAATATAAGATTGTTAATGGTGAGCTTTGTCTTAAAGGGGATAATATCATGCTAGGTTATTATAATGACCCTGAAGAAAATGCTAAGGCTTTTGACGAAGAAGGATATTTTAAAACTGGTGATTTAGTAAGAGTTGATGAAGAGGGTTATTTATACATAACAGGTAGAACTAAAGAAATTATTGTTTTACCTAATGGGGAAAATGTATCTCCAGCTTATATTGAAAGCAAGATTAACGAAATTGATTTAATCCAAGATTCATTAGTATATGAAGATAAAAATGAATTTGGAATAGTTATTTTAGTAGCTGAACTTTTACCTAGAGAACAAGTTTTAAGAGAAAAGAAGATTGGAAATTTAGAAGAAT
>JAAYOC010000086.1 GCA_012520505.1 Oscillospiraceae bacterium | reverse complement strand
TTTATAATAATGGTTATTGGAATTCTTCAGAGTTATATCAATTATATGTTTATGGTTATTTGTGTCCCGGTTGTGGGAATAAAATAAAATTAAAAATGAGGAGTTAGAAAATGAGAGAAAATATTATTGTTTTAATTGCACTTATTATTGTAGCGTTTTCGGTAGTAATTGTCTTAAAAGAAAATAAGTTAAAAGAACTCAATAAACAAGTTGAGATGATGGAACTATATTACGAGTTGAAATTGGACTACTATTAAGAGCGATATGGTTTTGACCTTGACAGTAATCCAGAAGATTTTGTGAAATTTATATACGACAACTATCGTGAATTATACGACTATTTAAAGGAGGAAAGAAAATGACAAGTAAAGAAGCGTTAGAAAATATTAAAAAAGGTTATGATACATTAAAAGAATTAGTTGAACGTGATATACCAAAAAAAGTGTGTTATGACAATGTAGGTAGGAGCGAGTGTCCAAGTTGTGATAGGAATTATCTATTCAATGGCAGAATGAACAGAAATAAATATTGTGGTTATTGTGGACAAAGATTAGATTGGAGTGAATAAAAATGAGAGAAGAATTAAAAGATTTATATCTTGAGGTGGTAGAAGATGTTTAGATTTGACGCTGAATATTATACTAATACAGAACCTATTATTCGTCTTGATTTTAAGGCGTGGACTAAACGAGGTGCATTAAAAAAAGCACGTAAAAATATAGACTACGTTAAAAGTTTAAATTGTGGTAATGTTTATTGGGCTCAAGTTTGGTTTAAAGGTAAAAAAATATATGGTAATGGTAACAAAAGATTATATTAAAGGAGAAAGAAAGTGAAAGGTAAAACTAAACTTAGAGTAGAAACAAACATCAAAAAATACAAAGAGATTAATGGCTATACTTTTCACTCATACACAATTGGAACAGCACTGTCGCATATCGCTTATAAGTTGAGTGGGAAAGCATCACAATACGATGTGCATAAGGCGTATAGAAAAGGAAAAATAAGACTTGTGATGATTTGAGAAATAGATTTTATAGAACGGAGACTAAAATGATTAAAGACTACACGTTAAAGAATAAACAGAACATAGTACTTACACAAGACCAAAATGAAGTTGTAGAGGCTCTTATAAATAATCCTCGTTTTTTTAATTGTAGTCAAACAGGTTTTGGTAAAACTATTACAACTATTACAGCAGCAGTTTATCATTATATGAATAACTTAGAAGAGGGCAAAGACTTTGATTATGTTATAGTTTGTCCTACAATTGCTAATAGGGCATTTATTAATCTTTTTAAAAATATCTTCGCTATACCTTATAATATATACACTGCACAAAACTTTAAAGAGATGAAAGACGCTAAGTTTCATATCTTTAACTATTCAACACTTACAGGTAATCTAATTAAGAAAAAGAAAGTAGTTAATAATGTACCACTTGTAGAGTGGGTTGACAACTTACAAACTGCTACACCTTATATAGAAAAACTAACTGAGTTATA
>JAAYOC010000028.1 GCA_012520505.1 Oscillospiraceae bacterium | reverse complement strand
GCTTATGGAAAGGCTTTTCGCATTATTTACTATCGCATTAGATACTTGTTTGGGGAAAACTGACACAATATTGCAGACTGACGAAATCTATAACGAGAATCACGGAAAATTTTACGAAAACTCAAACGTCCTGTCCTGTTGCGCATTGAAAAAATTAGGGGTACACTTCACCGCAAGGCAAGAAAAATCTGCTTGTGAAGTATATTATGCTTGGTGTGTCATAGAAAGACAGAACAACTATTACTTCGGGGTTACTGGAACTCTGTGAAAATAAGGCGAGTGAAGTGATATGAAAATGAAAGACTTAATTGCCAAACATTTTAATTTTCTTTTAGACAATGGTTTCCAAGAGGATCGTGAAGTCTACTACAAGCTTCTTTATATATCTACATTTACTGATAAAGATGATTGGAAAATAGTAATATCTGTTAATGTGCGTGACGACTACGTGGATATGAAGATTAAAAGACCTACGAAAGTTCTTTTGAATATCGAGTACGGCAAAGTAATTAAAAGACACGAGTTTAACGGGCTGGAAGATTTGTTGCTTGCGACAGAGAATATTTATGCGGAAGTACGAAATGCACGACGTAGGTTTTCAAAAAAATATATTGTTGCTATCCTTACGCTGTACGCGAATTTTATTAAGGACAATTTCACAAATATTACGGGCAGAACCATTGTTTAACTTGTATCCTCAGCGTCGTCGTGTGGCGGCTCTGAGGTAGCGATGGAGTTGGTACGATAAAAAGGTATGGAAGATATATGCTGTCGAAAATGCTTTTATCGATAGGTGTTATCATCTATGAATATATAGAAAAAACAGGCATAAAAATGAAAACTTTTCCTCTGGAACAGGGCTGATCTACGGAGTTTTTGTCTTAGCCGAAAATAGCAGGAGGCATGATTTAGGATGAAAAAGTTTATCGATAAAGTGTTGTTAGTCATGGAGACGGTTTCTTTTATTATTGCCATATTGCTACTTGTAATATTTGGTGCATATGAAAAGGTAATGGGCTCTGCCGCTATGGAAAGGTTGCTGAAAAAATTGCACATTTTGCTAATCTATAACCAAATGTCAACAATAGGATGGATTTGCTTGGCACTTGCGTTTATCACCCTTATTCTTAGAGGAAAATCATCCGGGAAAAGAGACAATAGGGGAACGGTGATAAGCTTTCAGACAGGCAAAGAAGGTATAAGCGTATATTCGGGGGCACAAATTCTTTCGAGTCGTTTTAGAAAATGGTTCCTTTCTAAATTGGCAGAAGACTATGATCTGTATGGATATGTAGAAGGAGAAAAACGATTTTTAAGCCCGGAAATAATTGAAAGAAGCACCAGTTTAAGTGAAGATGAAATCATGGAGCATAGGACTTTATATGTGCGTGAAAACGTAGATTATATGAGTTTTGATGAATTTTTAGATATGTTTAAAGTCTTTTTTGAAGAAGTGTACATATTCAGTAAGAATTCATGTGCTGATAAAAACAATTTTGAAAGCGGCAAAATAGGCGAAATCGATTTACAGCCCGACGGCGATACGGATAGTATATGGATCACGGTGTTTCAACCGGATTTAGAGCCGCATCTGTTGAGTTTAATTGAAGAGTACAACAATTCAACGAATAAAAATGACTTGCTTACGAAAAAGTATCCAAGTACTTGGGTCGAAAAACTTAAAAAGGCGGCGAAATCCGGACGCACAACTTTCTCAAAGTTCAAAAGAGATTTTGCCGTACAGTGTATTCGCAAAACACACCAAGGGTATTATGTAGTGCTATTGTTAGAAGACGGCAGTAATGCTTTTCTATTTTTTAACGCAGAAGACAAATTGGTCGGAGTTATGGTTGCAAATGGATTTAAGAGCAAAGACGAATTTTACGCTTATGTCTCGGAACAAAAGTCGGAAAGTGAAGTGCTGAGGCTTGACCCAAACACAATTATGGCACCTTGCTCTGCGGTTTCAATAACTGCACATATTGTTCAAGAGGGCATTTGTATCGTGAAATATTCACGTTTTTCGGACGGGAAAAAGCTTACGGATCCAATTGTTACTTCTGTAGACTTCATTGAAAATGAAAGTATATCGACAAGTGAAGACTCTTTCGTTAGAGATGTAGTTCCGTTTATTCTTGAACTTGATAAGGTAAGCGGATGAACATAGGTGTAATTTGAATTGGAGGCGGAAAGACATGAAAGTCATTGCAAATTTCTGATTATATCCCGATTATATCCGCGAGAGCTAATGCTAATACCGGTTCCGCCGTCCGCTTGAAAATAACCTGACTTTGGTAGTTGACGTTCAAAAATGGTGTTAAAGTACATCTCAGAACCTGTGGTTGAGCATGTCTTTTACCTGTCCGTGGGTGAGATTGAAGGAAGTCAGCGGAAGATTTGTCATCTC
>JAAYOC010000097.1 GCA_012520505.1 Oscillospiraceae bacterium | reverse complement strand
AGTTTTAGATTTAAAACTTTCATGTGTATTGACAGCTACCCCCTTTTCGCATATAATAGTATTGAATATTTATTTATTCCGCTTTAGCGGATAGCTCACGGTTGCCGCCGTGGGCTTTTATTATGTCTGATACTTCGCTTGCTGTTTGCAAAATCATCATCAACGCCCCGATGGCGCCCATAATCAAAATCAACGCTTGCAATCGTGTTGCGCCGTCTGATGTTGCGGTTAAAAGCCAGTTAATCATTTCCATCCCTCCCTCCAATACATAATGCCAGGAAAAATACTCCCAATGTTGCGCCAAATACTGCACCCAAGAAAAATGCCATTACATCAACTCCTTTCCTTCAAGCTGTGCCTAACGGCATTCCTACCTGCACATAACAAGGTGTGCAGTAAAATAATTGTGTTTCTCGATTATATGTACCCTCTTCACGTGCCACATACTCGTCGGGTGTTATTCCCTCGTTTTTGGCAATTACTATATACTCTGGCAGTTCGTGCGGTCGTTTTCCACAATTCTTGCATTTAATCATTTCATCAGCTCCTTATATCCAAGACTAAACAAACTTAAAGCAATTGAAATCATTGCTAATGTAATTGCTACGATACGCCATGTTTCCATTATGTTCACCTCGCTTTCCATCGTTCTGGGTGGGGTTGTCCTCCTTTCTAGGGCTTGTCCAATTTGAACTGTTTAATTTTAATCACCCCCTTTTATTAAGGTATATTTTGATTACAGATTGTCCTATTACTTTTATGCATTAACTTACCTTGCCTTCCTGCTCTAAAATGTACTCTACTGACACATCGAATATCTCTGCCAGCTTTAGGGCAAGAGGTATGTCCATTTTCTTTTGGCGCTCGCCATTTTCGATTAAGTTATAATACTGCCTTGTCATTCCTAGTAACTCTGCCGCCCCTTGCTGAGATAGCTTTTTTTCTTCTCTAAGCCTCTTTAAATAATTTCTCATTTCCATCACCTCCACGTCATTATTTTGTTGACACTTTAAAGAATACCACAAACTTTTAAATTTGTCAACAGTTTGATTGCAATTTCATTAAAATTATTTTTTTGTCATTTTACATTCCTCCATTAATTTATTTATTATCATTACTTTTACATACTCTGGTGGGTTTCTTTTGCCATATTCCCAATCTTGGTATGTGCGGAGGGGTACTCCGCACATTTCGGCGGCTCTCTTTTGCGTAACCCCTGCCGCAAGTCTTGCTTTTCTGATTTCTGTCATTTTCAATCATTCCCTTCTTATAAAGTGCATATAACTTCTGCTCCGCCTATAATTACTTCGTTTTCGTCATCGCCATATTCGCTGTCTGTGCCTGCAATTATATAAGTGTAACTGTATGAGTAGTGTGCTTTGTGGTATTCCAATGCTTTTTTTATCGTTTCCAAATCGTCTGCATCGTCCTCGTCTATCAACCAAAGGTAATCAAATCCGGTTGCACAAGTTCCGTTTAATTTTTCTGTGCTTGGGCAGTCGTTTTCAAAATCCCAATCAAACGAGTTGTCTAATTTCGCGCCTACCGCCAATTTTCTATCTTCTCCCCTAATGCCAAAATGTGTTAAACCTCTATTGTTGGCTTCGATTATAGCTTTAAGTATGTTTGTCATTTGTATTTCCCCCTT
>JAAYOC010000049.1 GCA_012520505.1 Oscillospiraceae bacterium | reverse complement strand
ATGGGCGAGTTAGATGCTGATGATTTTAAGTATATTCCCAATCGGGCAGTATTCGAGGTATGCAAGGAGTTGTTTATGGGTGGCAAGCCTATTGACCCTGTAACTGTTGGCAGTAAATACCCACACACTGGACATTTGGCAGAAATAATAAACGCAACACCGACAACAGCTAATTTAAATTATCATATCCAAGCAGTAGCCGACAGGGCAAAACGCATCAACGCAGAAAAAACAACAGAGGAACTATTAAAACTTTTGGAAACCGAGGAAATAACGGAGTGTCAAGCATTAGTCAATAAGTTGTCAGATACTCTCGCCGGCAATAAACGAGTGGAAATGCTGACCATGAAAGATGCAATTGTTAATTTTTACAAAACTAAAAGAGCGCCAAGAGAATACATACGGACAGGCTTCTCCACGCTGGATAAATACACCTACATTGACAGAGGCGACTTTATCGTATTGGGCGGCAGGCCCTCCGCAGGGAAAACAGCATTTACATTGCAATTAGGCTTAAACATGGCAAAGCAGCATAAAGTTTTATATTTTAGCCTTGAAACCAAGCCTGATAAATTATTTGACAGAGTGTTCTCTAACCTTGCCGAAATAAGCTTATCGCAGATAAAAACAGGCGGCGATGCCATGAAAATCAAAGAGTGGAACAGGTACACCGCAAATGTGCCAAATATGCATAACCTTAATTTTACAGTTATCAAAGCAAGCGGAATGACGGTACAACAAATAAAAGCCGCCGCATTAGAATTAAAAGCCGACATTATTTTTATTGATTATTTAAGCCTTATAAAATCACAAGGAAATAGCCTGTACGAAAAAGTGACTAACATATCAATGGACCTACACACAATGGCGCAGCAAACGGAAATGGTTGTTGTAGCGTTGGCACAGCTAAACCGAGAGGGCAAAGGCGAGCCTGACGTGACAAACATAAGGGAAAGCGGGCAAATCGAACAAGATGCAGATTTAATTTTAATGATACATCAACCAGACATAAACAACCCCGAAAGAGAGTTAATTATAGCTAAAAACAAAGAGGGCAGGACGGGCAAAATCAGGTTTAGGTTTGAAGGAATGTATCAAAAGTTTTGGGAGATGATGGCATGAAAATTGTAGTAAATGACATACCACCATCAAACAATCAGTTTATCGGCAGAAATAAAATATGGGAATACCAAGACTATAAAAAAACATGGCATTGGCTAATAAAATCAGCTATTAAAAATAAACCAAAAGAGCCGTACGAAAAAGCAATCGTAAAAATTACATATCACTTTGCAGACAACATAAGGCGTGACCCTGATAACTATAGCGGAAAAATGATATTAGACCCATTAGTGCATGAGCGGATAATCGCAGACGATAGCTTTAAAAATATATCACTTGTACTGGGTGCGACTTTTGGAAACAAGCATAAAAAAATAGAGATTGAAATAACGGAGGTATAAAAATGTCAAAGTTTAAGGTTGGGGACAGGGTTGTTTGCACAGGCGAGCATGACAGCAATAAGCGAATTATTAACCAAGCAGGAACAATAAAAGAAACCGGAGGATACTTAATCGGAGTTGTATTTGACGAAGATGTAAACGGGCATAGTTGCGGAGGCAAGTGTAAGTACGGATATGGTTGGTATGTGCCTGAACGTCTT
>JAAYOC010000067.1 GCA_012520505.1 Oscillospiraceae bacterium | reverse complement strand
TAATGGGAAAGACTGTAGTAGAAATTGAAGAATTTGTAGCCTTAAGAAATGCAAAATCAGCTAATGAAGCAAAATCATTTTTATCTAAATTAAGCGATAGAATAAGAATCCCCTATGAAAAATTTTCAACAGATGTTCCTAGGACCTGCATTTTAATTGGTACTTTAAATGAAAGAACTTTTCTCAATGACCATACAGGAGAAAGAAGATATCTGCCAGTAGAATGCTTTAAAGAAAAAAGGGAAAAGGCTATTTACCCTGACAAGGATTATCAAGGAGACCAATCAGAAAAAGATTATTTAGATTCCATTAGGGAGGATTTTAACCAGGCCTTCGCCTATGGATATAAACTTTATAGAGAAAAGAAACACTCCTGGACCCTGCCAAAGGAATTACTAAAAGACTTTTACCAGGAGCAAGAAAAGTTTAAATACCTCAGTCCAGATGTAGAAGATATTAGGTATTTTCTAGAAGAATATAAGCCAAGAAGCCAAGAACCAAATATTACTTGTTTCAAGGAACTTCTTATGCAAGGTTACCAGATAAAATCAAAATCTTTCTCTGAAATAATGGATAATTACTTTCCAGAATGGAAGGCTATAAGGTCATCAAAGACTAAAAGGATTTCCCCTAGTGGAGTATCTATACCAGTAAAACTTTATTATGAAAAACAAGAAAAGATAGTAGAAGATTTTATAGAAGTAGATAATGGTAATCTACCAAAAGAATGGCAGTCAGAACAAATGGAAATGGACACAGGAGAAAAGAAAGATATTAAAGAAAAACTGTAACTTTGTAACCTTGTAACTTGTAACCAAGTTTTTAAAACCCTTAGAAAGAGACTAGAGAAAAACGAACGTTAGTAATATCAAGGTTTATAAGAGATAGGTTTTTATAACTTGCCTTATTTTAGGACATTTGAAATCCCAGGTTACAGTTACAAGTTCTTCTGTGTCTATTTCATAAAAAGAAAAAGAGAGATAAAATAGCTATAAAAACTAAAAACTTTAATAGCAAGCACAGTAGCTGTACGGACAGCTACGAGAAAATCATAAAAGTGAGTCCAGCGAGACCTACTTTTATCTATAAAATTTTCTACTTGTTCCTATCAGAAAGATTTAGGGGTTCCCCCTAAGACCCTAGTTAAAATATAAAAGAAAGGAAGAATATTATGGCAAATAGATATAGAAATGAGAGGGTAGAAATTAAATTAACCAAGGAAGAAAAAGAAATTTTCAAGAAAAAATTAGAACTGTCCAAATCAAAATCAATGGGACATTTTATAAGAAAATGTGTCCTGGGATCTCCTATATTTGTAATAGATATGAATGAATTTAGGAAGATGCAGACCCTTATTGGAAGGAATGCAAACAACCTTAATCAGATAGCTAAAAGGGTAAATACTACAGGGGTTATATATAGGGAAGATATTGAGGATCTTAAAAAAGAAAATGATGATATATCAAGAGAGATATTGAAGATACAGAATATCTTGGCTAGGAAGTATATTTAAAACTTCTTACAGGTGTAATTAGAACTAAAGTCTGATATAATTATATTAATAAGTAAATTTACAAAAGGAGACATGGCTATGGAAGACTTTGGACAGGTGGTTTTTAAAATCGAACAGGTCTTAGAAGAAAAAAAGATTAGTAAAAATAGGCTAGAAAAAGATGCAAACCTTCAAAGAACCCAGCTTAATTCATATTGCAATAACAAGGTTAAAAGAATAGATTTAATTACAATAGCAAAGATTTGTTATGTTTTAGATTGTGAGATAGAAGATATTATGGAGTATGTCAGGTAGATAAAGGGGTGAAGTCATGGTAAACCAAAGTCCAGAACAAAAAGCTAGAGACAAGATTGATTTTATGTTAAGAAATGCTGGTTGGACTGTTCAAGACAAGAACAGAGTTAATTTGTCAGAAAGTAGGGGTGTTGCTGTAAGAGAATATCAAACAGATGTAGGACCTGCTGACTATGTTTTATTTGTTGATAGAAAACCTCTGGGGGTAATAGAAGCTAAAAAAGAGGAAGAAGGACAAAGATTAACAGTTG
>JAAYOC010000027.1 GCA_012520505.1 Oscillospiraceae bacterium | reverse complement strand
CGGCTCACCTTTTTTTTACAATTCTATCTACTACTGATAAAACTTCCTCAACTGTTGTGTTGCCGGCACAAGCAAGCACCATATTGTCGAGATTGTAAAAATTATTATAACAGTCGTAGAGTAATTCTGCAGAGATTTCTGCAATCGACTCGACTGTACCGGCAATATCAATTTTTACCGGGTGATTATGGAAAAGGCAACGAAACAGATTAAACAAAACCTGCCAAGATGGAACATCCTGATACATCTTGATTTCCTGTCCAATAATCCCTTGTTCTTTTTCAACTGTTTCCTGCGTAAAATATGGGTGCTGAACAAAATCCAAAAGGATTTCTAAATTTTCAGCAAACTTATTTGAGCAGGAAAAAAGGTAGCAGGTTTTGTCAAAAGAAGTAAATGCATTTGCAGATGCACCAGTTGTTGCAAATCTTTCAAAGGCATCCTGTTCTTCACTTTCAAAAAGCTTATGTTCAAGAAAATGAGCCGTTCCTTCAGGAATTTTAATTGCATCTTCACCTTGTCTTTTGATAAAGGTATCTATTGAACCATAATTTGTTCCAAAAACAGCATATGAACTTTCATATCCTACCTTTGGATAAACAAAAATTTTTAAACCTGATTTATGGTCTATTTCATAATATAAATCGCCAAGAAGGGAATTTTTTATTTTACGCATCAGCATCAGTATTATCCCCCTTTAGCATATATACGGTATCTAAAGTTACCGCTTTTGCAGCAGCGATTACATCTTCCTTAGTTACTGCGAGCGAATGTTCAAGACGTTCATTTGGAGTTTCAAATGAAGGCTCAACAATTTGATCTCTCATCCAGGCATCAATTGACACAGGCGAATCACAAATTCCACCACACGTATCTTTTACAAAGAGTTTATACTTTTCGATATCCTCATCTGTCACATTTCCATTTGCCATGTCCTTTAATTGATGAAGAATTTCTTCTTTTGCAACACTTATATTCTCATCTTCAACACCTGACTGCACTATCATGATACCTTTAGTAAGCCTTGCTCTTGCAGAACAATAATAACAAAGACTCAACTTTTCACGTACGTTCATAAAAAGACGGGAATAAGTACTTCCGCCGAAAATATTTACCATTGCATTTATCTTCATCCGCGATTTATTATCCATTTTTTCAGTCATTCCAAGCCTAAATCCCATAACAAGTTTACCCTGTTTTACCGCAAGTGTTTCGCATTTTTCTTTAACAGAAACGGCACTTGAAATCACTTTTGTTTTAGGTTGCATTACACTGTGGCGATTTATCTTTTCTATTTTTTCAAGAAATAAATCTGCAATTGCTTGTGAATTTACACTTCCAACAACATTCACTGTTATAAGAGCTGTTTCAAGCACTTTTTTATATGCTTCATAAACAGTTTTTCCGTCAAGCATTAAAACAGAACCAATTGTTCCATAAATATTGTTACCGTATAAATCGCCCTCAAACATGTATTCTTCCATTTGATTTAAAGCATATATGCGTTTATCTGACATTTCACCTTCAATTCGTTCAACCATAAGTCGTTTTTCGACTTCAAGTTCAGATAAAATGAATGCATCATCTAAAATATTTGGATTAAACACTATGTCAAAAAGAAGTTCAGCACATTCAGCAAAAATATTTTCACCTGAAAGTGCAAATCTGTCATCAACCATGCTCATCTTTATGGAAAGAATTAAATTATCACCATGTTTGCCAAGACCACTTGAAAGAGAAGCCCCATAAAGTTCTTCTAATTTTTTGTTGAGTAACATTAAAGAAGGGTATCCTTTAGAAGACCTTGCAAGTAAATATGGAAGTATTGCAAAAGGTGCCACATTAGTACACATCGGGATTGCAAGATTTATTGAGAGCCTTCCGGTCTTAAATTGTGTGGTGTTATAGCTACAAATACGCACACCTTCAGCCACGTTTAAAACCTTAAAAATGTTTTGCATTTTGTTCCTCCATAAACTTTAAAATCTAGTTTAGTATTGTATCACAAAGAGCACTTAAATTAAAGACTTATGTTTGATAACTATACCTCTTCTATGATATAATTTTTTGCGAGGTGTATTAAATGAAACTTAACGAAATAATTGAAAGAAATGATGCGTTTGCACTTGTAAAAAGAGCAGATATAAAAACCGGAAAAAACGGTAAATATTTAGACCTTATTCTTGTTGATAAAGAAACTGAAATTTCTGCAAAATATTGGGATTATGAATTAAAACCTGTTGAAATATCACTCGGCGATGTGGTAAAAATCCGTGCAACAGCAAGTGAGTTTAACAATATAAAACAGTTGCGTATTGAACAAATTCGTCTGGCTACACCGGAAGATAACGTAAATGTAGCTGACCTCACACGTGCATCAGAATATCCTTCTGAAGATATGTTTAATGAAATTTATAACCTAATCAATGATTTTTCAGATGAAGATCTTAAAAAGTTGACTTTAAAAATCTTTGATGATAAAAAAGAAAAACTGCTATTCTTTCCTGCTGCAACAAGGCTTCATCATGCAATGTATGGCGGTTTGCTCTATCATACACTTTCAGTAATGAAAATCGCATTGCAAGTTTGTAAAGTTTATCCAAATATAGATAAAGATTTGCTTCTCTGTGGTGCCGCTCTTCACGACATCGGCAAGCTTGATGAGCTTGAATCAAATGAATACGGTATTGCAGGAGAATATACAACTGATGGACAGCTTGTAGGTCATCTTATACGTGGCACCATACTCGTTCGTATGGCAGGCGAAGAACTTAATATACCAGAAGAAAAAATCCGTCTTGTTGAACACATGATTCTTTCACATCATGGTATTCCTGAACATGGTTCTGTTGTTCGTCCAAAGTTTACTGAGGCTGCTGTTCTCTCTGCGCTTGACGACCTTGATGCAAAAATTTTTGAATGGTTTGAAGCAACTGCTGAAGCAGAAGCAAACACATTTACAAACAGACAATGGGCACTCGACGACGTACGTGTTTATAATCATGGAAGAACAACCCCAAAACCATCCGCAAAACTTTTATAAAAGTAAAAATCTTATAAGTACAATATTTGTCAGTTGCAAATATAGGCGCTCAAATGAGCGCCTTAGTTTTTGTTAATAATATATGTATATTGACTTTTTGCATTATTTGCATTAATATAGATAATGCAAAGAGAAATTGGAGGTGATTGCTTTGCTCATATGCATAGACTATGAATCTGAAACACCTATTTACCTACAAATTAGAAACCAAATCGTAATGGGCATTGCTGACGGTGAACTCTCTGAGGGTGAAAAATTACCTACTATCAGAAGTCTTGCAAACGACCTCGGTGTAAATATGATGACCGTTTCAAAGGCATATCAGCTACTGAAAGCTGAAAGCTTTATCTATGGAGATAGACGCAATGGAGTAACTGTTAAAAAACCACCGGAATCTCCTAAATCTTTGTCGACTCAATCGCTCGAAAATTTAAAACTTGTTGCGACAGATGCAAAGCTTGCAGGACTATCCCTTGAAGATTTCATCCTAACTTGTAAAAGTATTTATGAAAAGGAGGATGCGCAATGAAATTTAGTCTTTATAGTTTATTTATGACAATACTTATGTGGTCAGGGCTTTTATTTCAATATGTTTTTATGCTAAATGAAGCAAAATTTAAAAAGAATATTGTTTTAGGAGTCACAATCCCTGTTTCATATCAAAATGACGATATTATAAAAAATGTACTTGAAAAATTTAAAAAAACCCTTTTAATAACTTTTATTATTCTTTCCCTCCTAGCAATTCCTGCCTGCTTTTTAGAAATGTCGCTCTTCCTTTTTTACATAATGATATGGTTGATGGCTGCAATAATTATCCTATATATACCGTACGTTAAAGGAAACCTTCGCCTCAAAAAAATTAAAGCAGAAAAAGGTTGGAAAGGACCAAAAGCAAAAGCTGCGGATTTAAAACTTTCAGCAATTGATATCAAAACACCAAGTCCTTATTGGTCAATTGTTCCGCTCATTATTTCACTAATTCCACTTTTTCTGCTCGATAAACTTGCGTATATCTTAAGTTTTACAACAGCAGGCTCAATTCTTCTCATAATGATACTGCATTTAATAATTGATAAAAGACGAAGCGATGTAGTTTCTGAAATTACTGATATTAACATTGCACTTACAACTATTAGACGTAGAATATGGTCATACATGTTTATAGGATGCAATGCTTTTCTTGCACTTTATTCAATCCTTTTCGTTGTAAGTGTGAAAGTAGAAATGTCTCCACTTCTTATGAACATATTGGTATTTGCACCAACTATTCTACTTCTCGTTTTTGTAATGTATTTAGAACTCAAATTAAGACATAAACAGGCAGAATATACTCAAAAAAATATGGGCGATTCAGTTATTGATGAAGACGATTATTGGTATTTTGGAATGTTCTATTTTAATCCTAACGATAATCGCTTTATGATACCTAATCGTGTTGGTAGTAACACAACAGTAAATATAGCAAAACCAGCCGGTAAAGTTGTAATGATAACAACTGCTCTCATTTTTATTATGATGCCTTTCCTTGGAGGTTTCATCTGGTATACAGACAAACTTCCTATGCAAGTTAAAATGACAGATGAGGCAATTGTTTGCACACATATTAAGGTAAACTATAACATTCCAATGGAAGAAGTAAACAGTATCACTGTAATTTCTAAACCACCGGTTATAATCACAAAAATTGTAGGCTCAGCAACTGATAAAGTTTTCAAAGGAACTTTTAAACTGGAAGAATATGGTATATGCGAAATCTTCTATAGTAGAGATGCAAAACAGTTCTATGTTGTCAAAACAGATGATACGACTTACATTATTGGGAAATAGAAACTTAAATAATAAGTTTTAGAAAGGAAAAATTATGAATACTGATTTTATGGAATTCCTCCCATTTTTAATTCCACTTGCAATCGCACAGTTTGCACTACTGGGATACACACTTCACCATATACTAACACATGACCATTACAAAAGAGGAAATCGCACAACATGGTTAGTTATCACAATTTTGTTTATGAACTATGTAGGTCCTATTCTGTACTTTATATTTGGTAAGGAGGACTAACTTTGAACATGCTGACAATCAAAAATCTTAAAAAAAGTTTTGGCAGCAAAGAAGTGCTTTGTGGACTTAATTTATCTATACCTAAAAATAGCATTTTTGGTTTTGTTGGAAAAAATGGTGCCGGTAAAACTACAACTATGAAAATCATTCTCGGTCTTATCAAGGCTGATTCAGGCACTCTTTATGTGATGGATAAAGAAGTAGTCTTTGGACAGCCAAATATAAATCGCTATATAGGATACTTGCCAGATGTACCTGAATTTTATCCTTACATGACGGCGAAGGAATACCTAAAGTTCTGTGGTGAAATCAGCGGCATGGACAAAAAAGATGTTTCTGCTAGAAGTAACGAACTGTTAGAACTAGTCGGACTTGCGAATGAGCATAGCCGTATCAAAGGTTTTTCAAGAGGAATGAAGCAGCGTTTAGGAATTGCACAGGCACTTTTAAATCGTCCCAAACTTCTTATCTGTGATGAACCTACTTCAGCACTTGACCCTATAGGAAGAAAAGAAATATTGGATATTCTTGTTACCTTAAAGAAACAAACTACCGTTCTTTTCTCTACACATATTCTTTCTGATGTTGAGCGAATTTGTACTGATGTCGCCTTTCTAAATAATGGCAAAATAGCAATACAAGGAACAGTTACAGAATTGCAAAACAAAAGAGATTCAAATGAATTTATTATTGAAACAGAACGAAAAGAAGATTTAAACAATTTAATTGGCGCATTCAATAACCTTAATCTTACTGATAAAAACAGTCTCATTTTTAACGGGACCGAACACGAATTTTTTTCTTTTATTAATTATATTGCCGACAAAAAAATTTCTGTACAAAAAATCGAACGAATAGAGCCCACTCTTGAATCACTATTTATAGAGGTGACAACATGAAAACACTCTTTGCATTTACGAAAAAAGAGTTCTTTGAAGTAAGACGAACTGGTAAACTTTTAATCATTATGCTCTTATTCTTAATTTTTGGTATAATGAATCCAGCAACAGCAAAAATAATGCCGGTTATAATGGACATGCTCGCAGAATCTATGACAGAAAGTGGTGTAGTCATAAAAGATATAGAAGTAAATGCTATGACTTCGTGGGCACAATTCTTCAAAAATATTTCTACTATTCTTATTATATTTATACTGCTTTTTAGCGATGTATTTACTAAAGAATATAAAACCGGAACACTACAACTAGTATTAACAAAAGGTTTAGCAAGACATAAGGTAGTCATTGCAAAAACCTTATCAATACTTTCATTTTGGACCATAGGATACATATTTTCTTTTAGTGTTACTTATGGCTATAACGAATATTTTTGGGACAACAGCATTATGAACAATCTATTTTCTTCTGTAGTTCTTTGGTGGCTGTTTGGAGTTTGTGTAATTTCACTAATTATTTTTTTCTCATCATTTTTACAAAACAACATAGCCGTTTTGCTCTCAACTGGTGGTGTTATAATTTTAATGTATTTACTAAATGTCATTTCTAAATTAAAGCCATATATACCGGTAAAACTAATTAACATAAACCCACTTTTAGCTTCTACAGAAGAAATAGACGCTTATACTAAAGCAATTATTGTTACTATCATTTTCAGTATAGTTTGCATTGCTTCCAGCATACCAATTTTAAACAAAAGACAATTTTAAACTTCTAAAACTAAATCTATATACAACAAAAGAAGAGGTGCTGATGCACCTCTTCTTTTACCATTGTTAAATTCTTTCAGCTATTTCCTTTTGAATTTTTGAAATGAAGTCATCAAGAGCCATTGTCTCTGTTTCACCGGTATCTCTGTTTCTAACAGACACCATATTACTTTCCGATTCCTGTGGACCTAAAATAAGCATATAAGGAACACGGTCAACTTGTTGAGCTTCACGAATTTTATATCCTACTTTTTCGTTTCTTTCATCTAGTTCAACACGAACACCTAAAGCTTTAAGTTTTTCATAGACAGCTGTTGAATATTCCATTGTTTTATCCGATACAGGAATAACTTTAACCTGTGTTGGAGCAAGCCAAACCGGGAATTTACCGGCAAAATGCTCTGTAAGAATACCAACAAAACGTTCAATTGAACCATAGCACACGCGGTGAATCATAATTGGTTTTTGTGGTTGCCCTTGATTGTCAATGTATTCAAGGTCGAAATTTATTGGCATTTGGAAATCAAGCTGAATCGTTCCGCATTGCCATGTTCTTCCAAGACAGTCTTCAAGATGAAAATCAATTTTCGGACCATAAAAAGCTCCATCGCCCTCGTTGAGAATATAATCCATTCCAAGTTTTTCGAGAGCACCTTTAAGACCGTTTATTGCGGTTTCCCAATCTTCATCTGAGCCCATTGAATCTTCCGGGCGTGTTGAAAGTTCAACAAAATAATTAAAACCAAATTTACTATAAACTTCGTTAATGAGATGAACAACATTTACAATTTCATCAGTTATCTGCTCTTTTGTCATAAAAATATGAGCATCATCCTGAGTAAAGCAACGAACACGGAAAAGTCCATGAAGTGCACCTTTTAGTTCATGTCTATGAACAAGACCAAGTTCACCATAACGTAAAGGTAGTTCACGGTATGAATGAGGCTGACTAGCATAAACCATAACCCCACCTGGGCAGTTCATCGGTTTTATACAATAAACTTCTTCATCAATCATTGTTGAATACATATTGTCTTTGTAATGCTCCCAATGTCCTGATGTCTCCCAAAGTTGTTTGTTCATTATAAGAGGAGTAGATATTTCTACATAGTCTTCCCTGTAATGAATTTCTCTCCAATAATCGATAAGTGCATTCTTCAATGCTGTACCCTTTGGAAGGAAAAATGGAAACCCGGGTCCTTCATCTTTAAGCATAAAAAGGTGCATTTCTTTTCCAATTTTTCTATGATCACGACGTTCAGCCTCTTCAAGAAGCTTTAAATAATCATCAAGTTCCTGTTGAGTTGGGAACGCTGTTCCATAAACGCGAGTAAGCATTTTATTATCTTTGTCTGCTTTCCAATAAGCACCTGACTGACCGGTAATTTTAAAAGCCTTAAGACCTTTTGTATATGTAAGGTGAGGACCAACACACATATCTACATATCCACCCTGTTCATAAAAACTAATTTTAGCTTCAGGAGCAAGGTCGCCAATATGTTCAACTTTATATGATTCTTCCATCTCCTCCATATGTTTAATCGCCTCTTCTCGTGGAAGAGTATATGTTTTGATTGGAAGATTCTCTTTTACGATTTTTTTCATCTCTGTTTCAATTGCTAAAAGGTCCTCTTCAGTAAGCTTTGTGTCTCCAAGGTCTACATCGTAATAAAAACCTTTATCTGTTGCAGGACCATAAGCAAAATCCGCATGAGGCCAAAGACGTTTGATTGCCTGAGCCATGATATGAGCTGCAGTATGACGAAGAACATCAAGTTCATCCTCTTTTGGACATTCAGCAACTGTTCCGTCATTATAAATTACTTTCATGTGTTTTAATCCCCTTTGTGAAATCAAAGAAGATTTTACAACCTCTATTAATTATTGTCAACTTTGTTAGTAATAATATAAAGGCCTATAAAAGAAAAAACAGTCATAAGGAGAATAGGAACAATTTTATTTTTATCAGACGTTTCTACAACTTCCTCCGGTATATCAGGAATCTTTGATGTCTCCGATTCTTTTGGAGTTTTATTCGGAATTTCAATTTGAGGCGTTGTAGTTGTTACTATTGTCGTCGTTTCCCGCTCATTCACTATCTTTTCAAGCATAATTTCAGTTGTACTTTCTTGTGGATAAAATGGAACAACATCAAATTCAACTATATTACTTTTCAAAACAAAACCTTCTACCGTTCTTAATTCCTTCAAATAATATGCATAACCAAAAGGTAAATCTATATCCACCTTACAATTTCCATTTTTATCCGGAGATATTTTTCCAAGAAGAGAATCTTTTTTAAGGTCCAAAATATTTTCCTTGTTATATATTCCAAATTCAATTTCTAAAAACTTTTCATTCGGTGGAGTTATTCCTTCTAATTCCTTTTCAAAGTTAAAAGAAAAGCGTTGTCTGTTATTGTTAATAATAACCTGTAAATTTCTACCCTTAAGGTCAATTATTGTTTTATTTTCAACAAAAACATAACCTTCCGGAGCTTCAATTTCTTTAACTAAATACTTGCCTTCAAAAAGTTCTTTTGATTCTACCGCTCCTTCTTTTGTTGTAACTAATGTGTCTACAAGGTCTCCCTTTCTATGCCTTTCTATTTCATCCGTTTTTATATCTTCCGCTGCATAAATTTCAACTACACAACCCTCTAAATATTTCTCTTCATAAATTGGCACATTAATTCCATTTTCTTCAATAAACCCTTTAAGACTTTCTCCACGTTTTGAAACCTCAATTTTGAATTTTGGATAAATAAAATCTACCTTTACCGAAAGATATGATGAAAGATTGCTTTCCGTTTGACCTAACACCGTTGCTTGAGCACGACTTTTCGGCTTTAATCCCAGAAGTGGTTGACCTGTTGTAATTGGTTGTTTCCTATTAAAAGTAAGTTTGACGTTTTTTAGATTTTTTGTCGTAGAAAGTGTAAGCGTATTACCATTTTGTGTAATATTTAAATCTGCACTATTAGAGGTAACATTATAATTGCTAAGTTGTCCATTTTTATCTGTAATTTTTGCTATATATTTCCCTGTGTTTTCATCAAACTTCAAAGTAACACTATCCATTTGAAAATTTGGAAGATTTGAATGAGAAATCATTTTCGCAATTAAATTGTTATATGCCATCATTCCAGGTTTTCCTTCAACCATACTTGAAAACCTTGTAGCCTCTAAAACTTTTCCTTTATAAAAAACTGACTTTCTCGTATCACTACTAAGAGATGTTCTAATTCCTGTCTGATAATCCCAAATTACAGCTTGCGTTGCCGCATATGCGTCTGCAGCAGAACAGCCAAGGTTACTTACCGGAAAGCCATAAAGAGTAGCAAGTGTAATAGCAAGTCTCGTAGTATCGGACATTTCATTCCAAGTATCAAGACTCGTCAAATTCGTCACAGTACGCTCTATAGTTGAAGAGACATCTTCTCCATACTCAATACAGTAAACCCAAAGTGGTCTGCCACTGCTATCTATCTTTGGAACTCCATTCCAACTAGAAGATAAAAACATCATTCTAAGATAAGTTTTATTTTCATTAAGTCGTGTGTAAGAATACGCATTTGTTGAATTAGGCTCATATGTACTTGCGCCTTGCACTGCAAAATTTTGTATGTTTATGTAGGCATTCTGACCTACAGATATGGCAAATACTGAAACTGCACTCATAACAAAAATGCATATAAAGATAAGTATTCTTGCCACCCATCGTTTTATATTTTTCATTACATACCCTTTCTTTAAAATCCTTCGTTTTATTCGTTTAATTTTTATTTATGCCCTTCATTTTAAAAAAGCGGTTGCCACAAATATGTTGATAGCCAAAAATTGTGGGGTCAAATTTTGTTACTTGGAGTTAATTCAAAGTGACAACCGCTTTTTTACAGCTTAACCTGCAAACTCAATCTGTCTTGCAGTGACCCTAAACTTTACTCTTGGATTACCGTCTTTATCGGTATAAGTTTCATTGTTATAGGAACCTGTTATTATTACCTTCGTTCCCTTTTTGAGATACCCTTCAGCAAATTCAGCAAGTTTTTCCCAACAACTTACATCAAAATATTCTGCATTCTCTTTATCTACATCGTTGTTAGCAATTGTAAAAGAAGCTACTTTTTTAGCTTCCTTCTTTTCACCCACAGTTTTTACCTCCGGGTCCTTTGTTAGTCTTCCTGTTAATAAAATGTGTTTCATTATATACCTCCATTGTTTTGATAGGGAGTCTTCTGCCCTTCAATTTATATATGCAAATTTTCGCTTAATAAATCGAAAGTTGGTACGAAAGGTATAAAAAAAGACACTGAGCGGTTAGCTCAGTGTCTTTTTAATTTCTTTTTATTTCTAAGATAAATTTATTTGTCTTACATGAGTTCACAAATTGAATTTGCAAAAGCAACCGGGTCATCTACTGTTACGCCTTCAATAAGAAGAGCTTGATTGTAGAGAAGGTCGGTATAAGTTTTAACCTTTTCTTTATCTGTCTTATAAAGCTTTTGTATTGTCTTAAATATTTTATGATTTGTATTAATTTCAAGAACACGTTGTGCTTTAATTCTGTTTGTTAGATCCGGTTGATGTGCCAGCGCCTTTTCCATTTCAAGAGATATTCCACCCTCAGTTGAAATACAAACAGGATGAGTTTTAAGCCTTGTTGAAGCTTTAACAGAAACTACTTTTCCACCAAGTGATTCTTTCATAAATTCAAAAAGTTCCTTATGCTTCTCGTTACTCTTCTCGGCAGCATCCTTATCTTCCTCAGTTTCAAGACCTAAATCATCATCAGAAATTGAGCGGAACTCTTTTTCATCATACTGCATCATTGCTTTCATTGTAAATTCGTCTACATCCTCTGTGAGATAGAGAATTTCGAAACCTTTATCAAGAACGCGTTCTGCTTGCGGGAGATTTGCAATTTGGTCAATAGAATCACCACACGCATAATAGATATACTTCTGATCTTCTTTCATTCGACTTACATAATCTTCTAAAGTTGTATATTTACCTTCAAAAGATGAATAGAAAATAAGTAAATCTTTCAGAAGTTCAGTATTCATACCAAAACTTGAATAAATTCCAAACTTTATCTGCATACCAAACTGTTTCCAAAATTCTTCATACTTTTCTTTATCATTTTTAAGCATTGAAAGAAGTTCGGATTTTATCTTCTTCTCAAGATGTTTTGCAATTACTTGAACTTGTCTATCCTGCTGAAGCATTTCACGAGAAATATTAAGTGAAAGGTCAGCTGAATCAACTATACCACGTACAAAACTGAAGTGGTCAGGAAGTAAATCCTTACAGGTTTCCATAATTAGAACACCTGAAGCATAAAGCCTAAGGCCCTTTTCAAAATCCTTGCTGTAATAATTGAAAGGAGCCTTGCCTGGAACAAAGAGGAGTGCATTATATGTAGCTACTCCTTCAGTTGAAGAATGAATTACTCTAAGTGGATCCGTAAAATCATAGAAATTGTCTTTATAAAATTGGTTATAGTCTTCATCTGTTAGTTCAGATTTATTTTTCTTCCAAATAGGAGTCATTGTATTAAGAGTTTCATCCTCTTCTTCACCCTTCATCTTAATCGGATAACGAATGTAGTCTGAATAACGTTTAACTAAATTTCTAATCTCATAATCTGTTAAGAATTTTGAATAATTTTCATCATCTGTATCGTCTAACATAGTAATTTTAATTGTTGTGCCATGCGTATCCTTCTCAGCTTCTTTGATTGTATATCCATCTGCTCCGGATGACGTCCAGATATATGCCTTTTCTTCACCATACGCCTTACTGGTCACTTCAACCTTTTTTGCAACCATGAATGCAGAATAAAAACCTACACCAAACTGACCAATAATATCAATATCTTCGCCAATTTTTTCATCATCAACTTCTTCAACCTTAAAAATTTCCGAACCACTTTTACAAATAGTGCCAAGGTTCTGTTCAAGTTCATCCTTAGTCATACCAATTCCATTATCTGAAATTGTAAGAGTTCTTTTTTTCTCATCACTTTCAATAAAAATAAAGAAATCTGACCTTGCAAGACCACTGATGTTATCAGTCAAAGTTTTGTAATATAGTTTATCAATCGCGTCGGACGCATTTGAAATAAGTTCACGAAGGAAAATCTCCTTGTTTGTATAAATAGAGTTTATCATAAGGTCGAGAAGTCTTTTTGACTCTGCCTTAAACTGTTTTTTAGCCAAAATTTACACCTCTTACTTAATCTTATTTTTCTGTTTTGTCCTAAAAATTGAGAACTTTTACTTATTTGAATTTATAAAATTTAGATTTTATAAATTTTATACCCAATTTTTAGAAGCTAAAACTTTCCAGATTTAAAAATCTTACTTTTTAAAAAATTTTACTTTAAATTGTATCCAAGTTCAAAAGCTTTAAGATTCAGCTCTTTAAATTTTTCCGGGACAGTATCTTTAATAATTTTTGTCCAAACTTTGTATTTAATATCTGTCTGTTTTGCCATAACACCTATGAGAGCAACATTTACAGCTTTGGCATTTCCTGCTTCAAGGGCAAGTTTTAAAGCATCAACAGGTGTTACATCTACACCTAGTTTTTTGATTGTCTCAATGACGTTTTCCGGATACTTTGCAGCTCCTGTAATAACCGGCATGGGATCAATACACTGAGTGTTTACTATAATCTTTCCACCCTTTTTGAGATATGGGAGCCATCTTGCAGCTTCAAGCTGTTCAAAAGCAAGAATAATATCTGCTTCACCTTTTTCAATTATTGGCGACGCAACTTTTTTACCAAATTTAACACAAGTTACCACACTACCGCCACGTTGTGACATGCCATGTACTTCTGAAATTTTTACATCATATCCTTCAAAAAGAAGGACATTTCCAAGAAGACGAGATGCAAGAAGTGTTCCTTGTCCACCAACACCTACTATCATAATTGCTTTAGTCATTTATTTGCCCTCCTTGATTGCATCAAATTTACAAAAAGAGGTACACATTCCACAACCAACACATTGAGTAAAGTCAATAACTGACTTTTCACCTGACATTTTAATTGCAGGACAACCGATTTTCATACATGCTTTGCATCCAATACATTTATCTGTATCTATTGAGAATGGTGGATTGTGTTTAACTTCCTTTAAAAGTGCACATGGACGACGGGAAATAATGAGCGATGGAGCCTCAATCTCAAGTTCAGCTGCAATTGCTGCCTTTGTAGCCGGAATATCGTATGGGTCAACAACAACTACTCTTTCAATACCAACTGCATGAGCCAATGCAGTGAGGTCAACTGCTGTAGTAGGTTCACCATCAATACGTTTACCTGTAGTTGGGTTTTGTTGATGCCCTGTCATTCCGGTAATAGAGTTATCGAGAACAATAACCTTTGAATTTGTCCGGTTATATGCAATATTTACAAGACCTAAAATTCCTGAGTGCATAAAGGTCGAATCGCCTATGACAGCAACAGACTTTTTAGCCTCATCAGGTCTTACAATATTTCTTCCGTGAAGTGCACTGATAGATGCGCCCATACAAACACAGGTATCCATCATTTCAAGTGGTGGTAAAGAACTAAGTGTGTAGCATCCAATGTCTCCGGATACAAAAACATCAAGTTGTTTTAAAGCTGTAAAGAGACCTCTGTGAGGGCAACCTGCACAAAGAACCGGTGGTCTTCCCGGAATTTCAAGGCCGGATTCAATATACTCCACTTCTTCACCAAGAATTACCTTTTTTATAAGAGCCTGTGAATACTCACCCAAAAGAGAAAACTCTTCTTTACCCCGAACATCAAGACCCAATGTTTTACAATAGTTTTCAACAAATGGGTCAAGCTGTTCTAAAACGTAAAGTGTTTCCACCTTTTTTGCAAAATCAGTAATAAGTTTTGCCGGTAAAGGGTATACGCAACCAAGTTTTAGATAAGAAGCTTTGTTTCCAAGGGCTTCTTTTGCATATTCATATGTAATACCGGCAGCAATAATACCTATTTTTTTATCGTTCATTTCAACGGTGTTAATATCAGAGTTTTCTGACCAAACTTTTTCAGCAGAATAACGTTTTTCAATTACCTCATGACGAGTCTTTGCCATTGCCGGCATCATTACATATTTTCCTGGATTCTTCTCATATTCTTTAAGTTTTCCGTTACCATCATTACTTCTTTCAACAAGACTGGTTGAATGTGAAACTCGAGTTGAAAGTCTTAAAAGAACCGGGGTATCAAACTGTTCAGATAAAACAAATGCAAGTTTTGCATAGTCATAGCATTCCTGTGAGTTTGATGGTTCAAGCATCAGCACCTTTGCTGCTCTTGCATAATGACGCGAATCCTGTTCATTCTGTGAAGAATGCATTCCCGGGTCGTCTGCTACAGCAATTACGAGACCTCCATTTACTCCTGTATATGAAAGAGTAAAAAGAGGATCAGCCGCAACATTAAGACCTACATGTTTCTGTGCACAAAACGCGCGAGCACCGGCAAAAGAGGCACCAATTGCGGTTTCCATTGCTACCTTTTCATTAGGTGCCCATTCACAGTGTATATCCTTTTTATATTTAACAGCATACTCTGTAATCTCAGTTGAAGGAGTTCCCGGGTAGCTTGAAACGAGCTTGCAACCGGCATCCTTTAAACCGGATGCCACTGCTGCATTACCAAGCATCAACTTTTTCATAATTATCCTCCCTTAACTTCCTTAACTTGGTGAGCAACAACACTTTCACCGCAATACATCTTACGAAGTGCAGGTTTTTCAATCTTTCCTGTTGGATTTCTTGGGATGTCTGCAAATAATATTTTTCTAGGACGTTTATACCTTGGAAGGTCCAAACAAAAATCGTTTACTTCTTCTTCGGTCAATGTATAACCGTCTTTGATTTCAATTATAGCTCCTGCAATTTCACCAAGTCTGTCGTCCGGAAAACCAATAACAGCTACATCCTTTATTGCAAGATTCTTTCTAAGGAAGTTTTCAATTTGTACAGGATATAGGTTTTCGCCACCTGAAATAATAACATCCTTTTTTCTATCTACAATATGGATAAACCCATGTTCATCCATCATTCCCATATCGCCCGAGAGAAGCCAGCCGTCACGAAGAGTTTCAGCAGTAGCCGCTTCATCTTTATAGTAGCATTTCATAACTCCGGGACCCGAAATCCAAATTTCTCCGACCTTACCCTGTGAAACTTCCCTACCTTCTTCATCACAAAGTTTAATTTTCCAACCATGACCTGCCTTACCAAGAGCTCCAACATGCTCAACATTTTCAATTCCAAGATGAATACAACCAGGACCAATCGATTCTGAGAGGCCATAGTTTGTATCATATTGATGATGTGGGAAAATAGAAAGCCAACGCTTAATAAGCGCCGGTGGTACCGGTTGAGCACCAATATGCATAAGTCTCCACTGTGAAAGATTATATTTTGATAAATCGATTTCGCCCCTGTCTATTGTGTCAAGAATATCCTGAGCCCAAGGAACAAGAAGCCAAACGATTGTACATTTTTCATCAGATACAGTTTCAATAATCCATTCAGGTTTTGTACCTTTCAAAAGTACAGCCTTACTACCTGAAACTAAACTTCCAAACCAATGCATCTTTGCACCGGTGTGGTAAAGTGGTGGTATACAAAGAAAGACATCATCTCTCTTTTGTCCATGATGTGCCTGCTCACAAATAGCCGAATGCATAAGACTTTGATGTTTATGTAAAATAGCTTTTGGAAAACCTGTTGTACCGGAAGAAAAATAGATTGCTCCATCATCTTCATCCGTAACCGTTACATTCGGTTTTTTGTGTGAGCAGAACTTGATCATTTTTTCAAATGAATCAGCAAAAGAAGGACAATCCTCTCCAACATAAAAAAGCTGCTCAACTTTAGGTATTCTATCAGCAATCTCTTCAATACGTCCTACGAATTCCGGTCCAAACACAAGCATTGTAGCATCAGATTTATCTAGACAATATTTAATTTCGTCTGCTGTATATCTATAGTTTAGAGGCACAACAATTGCACCTGTTTTCAAAATTCCAAAATAAATAGGAAGCCATTCTATTGAGTTCATAAGAAGAATAGCAACCTTCTCGCCTTTTCGTACACCACGTGTAAAAAGCAAGTTTGCAAACATATTTGCCTGATTATCAAAAGTTTTCCATGTAATTTCTCGACGGAAGGGTTTACCGGGTTGCGGCTCCATAAGTGAATAATCTCTCCAAGTAATTCTGGCACTCGGCTCAAATTTAGGATTCACCTCTACCAGAGCTATTTCATCCGGAAATTCTTTTGCATTTTTTTCTAAATATTCAAAAATTGGCATTTTAAATCACCTTTCAAAAAAAATCGGACTATATTTTAGCACTTTAAAGTGTTAATGTCAACGGCTTTTAAAATCATCCTTCATTTTTTCAAAGATAGTTTTCTTTTTGCCATAATTTGAAGCCGGATCATATCCTCTTGCGTCATTAACAGGTTTATCTATATATTCTGCATCAAACTTTCGAAGAAGCTCTTTTTGGTTTTCCGTTACCTTCTTTGGAACATCCACAATTACAGTTACATACTGACTTCCACGAAGAGCAGGATTATTTACTGCCTGTATTCCTCGTTCACGAAGCCTAAATCGCGTGCCGGATTGCGTACCGGCAGGCATATTGTATTTTACTTTTCCGTCAAGTGTCGGAACGTAAATTTCACTGCCAAGAACAGCCTGAGAATATGTAATCCTAACATTACAATGAACATCATAACCATCACGCTCAAAAATTGGATGTGGCTTAATTTTAGCAATTACAAATACATCGCCCTGGGAACCACCATTTACACCATGGTTACCCTGTCCTCTGACGGTAAATGCATTTCCTTTATCAATACCGGCAGGAACATCTACACTAATTTTCACCTTACGACGAATCATACCTGCGCCCTTACAGCGGGTGCAAGGCTCTTTAATAATTTTTCCTTTACCACTACAAGTAGGACAATTTTTCTGTGTTTGAAAAGTTCCAAACGGTGTCCGCGATTGAGCGGTTACACGGCCGGAGCCACCACACTCCTTACAGGTTTCAGGTTTTGTACCTTCCTTACATCCTGAACCTCCACACACATCGCATTTTTCAATTCTTGGAAATTCAATTGTCTTTTTACAACCCTTAGCTGCCTCTTCAAAAGTGAGATTAATATTAGCTTCTATGTTTGCACCACGACGAGGTGCATTTGGATTTCGTGTTGCACCACCAAATCCTTCAAATCCACCAAAGCCGCCGCCAAATCCGCCTCCGAAAATACTTGAGAAAATATCTCCTAAGTCATCAAAACCACTTCCGCTAAATCCGCCACCGCCGAATCCACCGCCACCAAAACCTGCATTTGGATCAACACCTGCATGACCGAAACGATCATAACGTGACTTCTTGTCAGGATCAGACAACACTTCATAAGCCTCATTAACTTCCTTGAAGTTTTTTTCGGCTGTTGCATCATCAGGATTTAAATCCGGATGATATTGTTTTGCTTTTTTTCTAAATGCTTTTTTTATTTCGTCTTCTGAAGCTCCTTTTTTTATTCCAAGAACCTCATAGTAGTCACGTTTTTTATCAGCCAAAGATTATCATTCCTTTTTATAAAGTCGAATTGTGTACCTGCAAAAACCACAGGTACACAATGTTTTAATATTAGTCTACGTCTGTGAATTCAACATCAGCAGCCTCATCAGAATCAGGAGCCGCACCTGCAAAATCTTCCGGGTTAAAATCTGCTTCGCCCTGTGGAGCATTAGCTTTATAGAGTTTTTCAGAAACCTCATAAAACTTAGCCTGAAGTTCTTCCTGACGATTCTTAATAAGATTTATATCTTCACCTTTGAGAGCTTCCTTAAGTGCATCAATCTTTTCATTGAGGTCATTCTTATCAGCTTCCTCAAACTTATCTGCTTCATCTACTAAGATCTTTTCACACTGGAATACCATCTGATCAGCTGCGTTTCTTGTATCCACTTCTTCGCGACGCTGTTTATCTTCAGCTGCAAACTGCTCAGCCTCACGTACAGCCTTATCAATGTCTTCTTTAGACATATTTGAAGATGCAGTAATAGAAATTGACTGCTCTTTACCTGTACCAAGGTCCTTAGCTGACACATTAACGATACCATCTGCGTCAATATTAAATGTTACTTCAATCTGTGGAGTTCCACGACGTGCCGGAAGAATGCCGTCAAGATGGAATATACCAATCTGTTTGTTATCCTTTGCAAATTCACGTTCTCCCTGAAGAACATTTACTTCTACAGATGTCTGGTTATCAGCAGCTGTTGAGAAAATCTGACTCTTCTTTGTTGGGATAGTTGTATTTCTTTCAATAATCTTTGTTGAAATGCCGCCAAGAGTTTCAATACCGAGTGACAACGGAGTTACATCAAGAAGAAGAAGTCCCTTAACGTCACCACCAAGTACACCTGCCTGAAGCGCAGCACCCATAGCTACGCACTCATCAGGGTTAATTCCTTTAAATGGTTCTTTGCCGACAAAACCTTGAACTGCATCTTGTACTGCCGGAATTCTTGAAGAACCACCAACCATAAGTACTTTATCAATTTCAGTTGTCTTAAGACCTGAATCTGAAATTGCCTGACGAACAGGACCCATTGTTTTTTCAACAAGGTCAGCTGTGAGCTCATTAAACTTTGCACGAGAGAGTGTCATCTCAAGGTGCTTTGGTCCATTTGCATCTGCTGTAATGAAAGGAAGAGAGATATCAGAACTTGTAACACCTGAAAGCTCAATCTTTGCTTTCTCAGCAGCTTCCTTAAGTCTCTGCATTGCCATCTTGTCAGCCTTCAAATCAATTCCATCTGACTTTTTAAATTCTTCAGCAATCCAGTCAATTACTCTTTGGTCAAAGTCGTCACCACCAAGACGGTTATTACCGGCTGTTGCAAGAACTTCCTGAACGCCGTCACCCATCTCAATGATAGATACGTCAAAAGTACCACCACCAAGGTCATATACCATTACCTTTTGGTCATGTTCTTTATCAATGCCATAAGATAAAGCCGCCGCTGTTGGCTCGTTAATAATTCTCTTAACCTCAAGGCCGGCAATTCTACCTGCATCCTTTGTTGCCTGACGCTGTGCGTCTGTAAAGTAAGCAGGAACAGTAATTACTGCCTCTGTGATTTTGTCTCCGAGATAAGCTTCTGCATCATTCTTAAGTTTTTGAATAATCATTGCAGAAATCTCTTGTGGAGTAAACTTTTTACCATCAATTTTTACTTTGTAATCACTTCCCATTTGACGCTTAATTGAAGATACTGTTCTATCCGGGTTTGTGATTGCCTGTCTTTTTGCTACCTGTCCAACCATGCGCTCGCCATCTTTACCGAAAGCCACAACTGATGGAGTTGTTCTAGCACCTTCTGCGTTTACTATAACTACCGGCTCGCCGCCTTCAATAACTGCTATGCATGAGTTTGTTGTACCAAGGTCAATTCCTACGATTTTAGCCATAATTTTTGCCTCCTAGCATTTTATATGATGTAATTTATTTTTTGAATTGTTTTTTACTTTTATTTTTGTTTTTTATTTTTTCGTTTTTTACTTTTGTTTTTGTTTTTTATTTTTTGCTTTTTTATTTTTTCTGTAGCGATTTAATTTGCAACTTTTACCATTGCTACTCTTAAAACTTTATCACCAATTTTATATCCTTTTTGGAAAACATCCGTAATGACATTTGCCTCAAGTTTATCATTCTCTTCATGCATTACTGCATTATGAATATTAGGATCGAATGTTTCTCCTACTTCACCAAAGCTCTCAACGCCAAATTTTGAGAAAACTTCTAAAAGTCCGGAGAATATCATATCAACACCTTTTTTATAATCTTGAAGTGTGGTAGCCGATGTAACTTCTGCACGTTCAAAATTATCTATTACCGGAATAAGCTCTTCAAAAATTGTCGCCTTCGCATTTGTGAAAGTCTCTTCACGTTCTTTAGCCGTACGTTTTCTAAAATTATCATATTCCGCTGCCAACCGAAGATAAATATCTTTTTGTTCTGCTATTTCTTCTAAAAGCTTTTCCTCTGTTGACTTTTCTTCTACCTTTTTTACTTCTTTTTCTGTCTCTTTTACTACTTCTTCTTTGACATCTTTAGGCTTAGTAGCTTTCTTCTCGTTCTTTGTCAAATCCTTGCTCCTCCTCATATACTTCCGAAAGCACCTTACTTACTATGTCGGTAAGATATTTAATGCCCGGAATTAATTTAGAATAATTCATTCTGGTCGGACCGATAATACCAATTGCACCGGTTGCACTTTCTCCAATTCGGTACTTTGAGATTATGACACTAGAATTTTCCAATTCTTTGTAACGATTTTCGCTACCAATTAAAACTTCTATGTCATTGTCTGAATCCCCCGATGTTGATACAAGCATACCAAGTGGTTCTGCCCTATGAAGGAAATCTAGTAACTGTCCTGCATTTTGGTCATATTCTTTATGCCCGAATAAATTTGTCTGCCCATCAAGCTTAATTTCAGAAACAGATGCTGCAGTAGCAAGATCTGCAATCGTAACAAGCAGTGGCGACATTGACAGTGCATCTGCTCCAAGACTTGCTACCAGTGTTTGTATCATTACTGTGTTAACATCAAGAAGCGGTCTGCCATAAAAATTTTCTCTCACAATGGTATCAAAAGTATTCTTCAGTTCAGGTGTAATTTCAACATCTGTTCTACAAGCTTTACTTTTTAAAATACCAACTGATGTAAGAAGCACAATCATTGCCATCTTAGATGAGATTTGAGCCATTTCAATATTTTTGATATATGCGTTCTCATCAGCAGGTGTGGTTGAGATTGCTGCAAAGTTGGTGAAATCTACAAGTGCCTCACTGACTTTATCAAGTAGGATCTCAGGATCTCCTGATCTATAATCCACTCCAGCTTCAATTCTTCTACGGTCCACATCTGAAAGAGATGATTCTTCCATCAAATTATCTACATAATATCTATAACCCTGTTGTGTTGGAACACGACCCGCAGACGTATGAGGCTGAGTTATAAACCCCTGCTTAGTAAGTTCAGCCATCTCATTTCGTATAGTTGCTGATGAAACATCCATACCCTTTCGACCGAGCAAAGCTTTTGAGCCTACCGGCTCGCCGGTTTCAATATATTGCTCAACTATAGCCGAAAGTATTTGCTGTCGTCTTAGTGGAAGCAGTTTGTTCACCACCCGAGTGTAAATTTTTAGCACTCCACTCGTTTGAGTGCTAAATCACATATAGTTTAGCATCTGTAACACCCATTGTCAATACTTTTTTGAAAAAATTTAGCACTCTTTTTCAAGAGTGCCAAAACACCTTAATTACGTTGTGTAAAGACTAATTCCTCACCGGGAACTGCTATAAAATCTGCCGACTCAAGCTCTCGCCTTTCTCCCGGAATAAGTTTTTCTCCATTTACATAAGTTCCACTTGCTGTATTCAAGTCTTCTATAAAGCACTTTCCCCTACTAATTGAAATACGACAATGCTGCTTTTCCATTTTGGGATGACTACTATCTAAAAAACAAATACTGCAAACCCTCTCATCTGTGCCTATTAAATCCGGACCAAAAACCAATGGGTATTCATCACCGGAGCTACGAACTGTAATAAGACAAAGTTTTTCCGGAATATCTGACTCATCAAAATTAAAAAGGTCATCTCTCTCACTGGCTAAGTTTTTAAAGAATTCTTTAATCCGCTTAAGAATACTTTTCTTTTCTACGGTGTTGCTCAAAACAACCTCTTCCAATTTAATTAAGAACTCATCTCTACTATATTCTTCTGAATATAAATATGAAACTAAATCCTGTGCAATTATCTTCTCATCATTTGATGCATACTTTCCGGCTGAAAGTATACTTGCAAAAAATTCTGTCTCTGTTCTAGATAGGTAATATGAATGAGTTGTTGGAATGCATATTAATTTTAATTTGTTTCCATTAAAATTATTCGTATTTTTATTATAATCACTTATATTTCCTTTTAAATTAATTGCATTTTTACTTAAATCCTTTGCGCTTTTATCTAAATCGTTTGCATTTTTGTTAAAACCATTTGCACTTTTATCCAAATCATTTGCATTTTTATTTAAATCATTGCCATCTAATTTGTTTTCAATTATCCTATCTCTGTTAACATATGCAAAATCTATATTTAAAATCAATTGTTCTTCCGGAATCATGTATTCCATACATTCCCTTAAAATTTTATCCTCCAAAAAAATAATCTCCACTACATCAGCCAATTTCAGTCCTGTTGTTGTAAGATAAGATTTAAGTGGAGTTAAGTTTGACGTTGGTATCAATATATCATTCTTTGCTACACCCGGAACAATTAACCCCTCAATTTTATTCTCTCTTAACATTCCAACAGAAATTTTATCTATTTCTTCAAAACTTTCAACTGTGTATTTAATAATATTATTATTCGAATCTATGCTAATCATTACATTTCAAACCTTCCTGTAAATTTTTTATACTTTCCTAATTGCTATTCTCTATTCAAAATTATTATCTTCTAAAAGCTCTCTGAGTTCTAATAACGTTCGTTTTATGTTTCGCCTGACAGTAGATGGGCTTTCAGCGAGATGCTCAGCAATCTCTCTTATATTCTTTTCATGCCCATAAAAGGAAAAAACTGCAACTGCATCTTCAATTCGAAGCTGTCTTAAAGCAACCCTCAAGCGTTCATTTAACTCATAAAAATC
The DNA here is from genome assembly GCA_012520505.1 of Oscillospiraceae bacterium. Lineage (GTDB taxonomy): Bacteria > Bacillota > Clostridia > Oscillospirales > Acutalibacteraceae > UBA1227. Next base: position 39,428 of record JAAYOC010000027.1, on the reverse strand, counting down.
ATAATTATCTTCAACTTTCATTTCATTTTCAAATAACTCTATATATTTCCCTATTTCATGAGCTTTTGATTCCAAAACTGCAGTTCTTGCAACAATTCTTTGATTAGTTTTTAATAAATACGCAAAAACACTAATTTGATTTTTTTTATTTTCCCCAAATTCTTTTTTACTTCTTTCTTTATTCTCAACATCTTCAATTTTTTTAAGTTTCCTATAAAGAGAAATAAAAGTCTCTTGCATGCATTCTTCAGCTAATGCAAAGTTGTCAAGCTTTGAATAAGATAAATAAAGAAAATATTTATGATATTTTGCATATGCTTCACAGAAAGCTTCATTTGCATCCAAAACGCCCACCTCCTGCTGCACACCAGTATAAATTAAAAAGTTACAAATTAAGCTAATTTTAGTATGTGCGGTCAAAAAATCAGTATGAAAGGTCGGGATGTTTAAAAGACAAGGCACTTAGTTGCGTAGTTAAAGCGTTCCGGTCTATAATAATTTAATTAAAAAAGGAGGTATTGTCATTAATATCGGTTTAATTACTTCAAATAAGGAGATTGAAAATCAACTTAGAATAATGTTAAGTGATTATTCAATCAAAAATTTAATACATATTGATATCACACTAATAAAACGATTAAAATCTTTTCATGACGCATATTTCAATAAGGATTTCGATATACTGCTCATAGATGACAACGAAAGAATGTCTTCAGTTGAAATCGCAAGACAACTTAGAGAAATATACAAAGCCGGCTCTTTGATTCTTATATCGCAAAATATTAGAAATGCCTGTGAAGCTTTTACGGTTAATGCTTTTCGATTCCTTCCAAAACCAATAGATAAAGAAGACCTCTTCTCAGCACTTGATGCGTACAGAAAAGAGGAATTTTCTTTTAAAAGGCTTATAATCAAAGTTGCAAACGGCTTTATGAGCTTTCCAATCAATGAAATTGTTTATATTGAAGTATCCGGGAAAACCGCTTTTGTACATACTTTTAACAACGTAATTGAAAGTCCAACACCATTAAAGCAAATAGTCGAACAGCTGCCGGAAGAATTTTTCTTCTTGACGCATCGCTCATTTGTTGTAAACTTTATGTATATAAGATCGTTTTCTGCTTTAGATGTCACTATGATTAATGGCGATTCAGTTCAATTGAGTCGTCGTAGAAAAATTGATTTCTTTGTAGCATATACGAACTTTGCAAAATCCCACAGCAATTATTATTGAAACAATTTTGAAAGAGGGATAATTATGGATAGCGAATCAATATTAAATAAGAAATCGGCGCCGAATGAGAACTCAGCACTAAACAATAAAGTTATATCAAATTATGATTCTGATATAATTTGTAAGCCTATACTGGATTATGAGGCAGCATTAAATTTTATTTCAGGGCGAGCAATATTTGGTTCAAGACCGGGCTTTGAAAGAATAAATGCACTACTGGATAGACTTGACCATCCTGAAAAAGGTTTGAAATATATACATATTGCGGGAACAAACGGAAAAGGTTCTGTCTGCAACACCGTAGCAAATATTTTAACTAAAGCCGGCTACAAAACCGGGCTCTTTATCTCACCCTTTGTATCTAATTTTAGAGAACGCATGCAAATTAACGGTGAATATATTGAAAAAACAAGCCTCGTTACTCATACAGAAACTGTACGAAAAGTTGTAAAAGAGATTTCAAAGCTCAATATAGAGCCTACTGAATTTGAAATAATTACTGCAATTATGTTTCTCTATTTCAAAGCTGAGAAGTGCGATGTAGTAGTTCTCGAGGTTGGTCTTGGCGGACTTCTTGATTCCACTAATGTAATCGACACTCCTCTTTGCAGTGCAATTGTTTCAATCTCGTTCGACCATATGAGTGTACTTGGTAATACAATTGAAGAAATAGCTGTTCAAAAAGCCGGTATTATCAAGTCGAACGGTGTCACAATTTGCGCGCCAAACCAACCGGAAAACGCCCTGCACGTAATTAGAACTGCTTGCTTTGAAAGAAAAAACAAGCTCATAATTGCAGATCCGTCGGAAATTGATCTGATTTCCGATAGTATCCTTGGTAACACAATTTCCTTTGATAGCATCACAGCCACACTTCCTCTAATAGGAAAACATCAAATTGATAATTTTTCAGTGTCTCGTGAAATTATTAAAGTTTTAATATCAAAGGGATTTGAAATTTCAAATGATGCAATTAAGGCCGGAATAGAGACTACCACTGTTCCTGCAAGAGTTGAAGTTCTCTCGACAAATCCTCTGGTAATTTTAGATGGAGGTCATAATGTAGATGGTGCAAAAGCTCTTAAAAACGCACTTTGTAAATACATCGCAGATAAAACAAAAACTTTAGTTATAGGAGTAATGGCTGATAAAGAAGTGGACCTTGTTCTATCTATCCTTGCGCCTCTCGCAAAAAATATTATTACAACTCTACCAAACAGCAATCGTTCTATGAAAGCGGAAGAACTTGCAAAAGCAGCAAAAAAATACTGTAAAAATGTAGAATCAATCAAAAATCCTACTGATGCTTTTGATAAAGCTCTCAAAATTAAAAATGATTCAATCATAATCTGTGGTTCTCTTTACCTTGCCGGTGATGTTAGGCAACACGCATTAAAAAGACTAAACAATTGACATACACCACTCTAAGTGCTAGAATTAGAACATCTTCAGGGCGGGGTGTAATTCCCCACCGGCGGTAAAGTCCGCGAGCCTATCGGCATGAACCGGTGTAATTCCGGTACCGACAGTATAGTCTGGATGAAAGAAGACGGTTTTATATTTAAACCTAAAGCTCTGTGTATTTGCACGGGGCTTTTTCTTTTAAGGCTTTGAAAATTCAAAATAAAAGGACGTTTAAAATGAAAACAACAAACACACAAAAAATCACAACACTCGCTGTATTAACCGCTCTCTCAATAGTGCTGGTTGCAACTATCCACATTCCAATGCCGGCACCAATCAGCTTCCTTGAATATGACCCTGCTGATATTCCAATCCTTATTGCAGGTTTTGCATATGGACCTATTTCGGGGATTCTTGTAACAATTGTTGCCTCTGTTCTCCAAGGTGCGACAGTTTCTGCTCAAAGTGGACTTTATGGTATTATCATGCATGTAATTGCAACCGGTACGCTTGTAACAGTTTCATCTCTTATCTACTCAAAGAAAAAGACAAAGAAAAGAGCAGCAATTAGTGTCATCGCCGGCACCTTCTCAATGGCAGTGGCAATGTTCTTTGCAAATCTTGTAATAACTCCATGTTTTATGATGGGAGCAATTAACAAAGTTACTGTTGGTGCAGTTCTTGACCTAATGCCTTTTATTATACTTTTCAATCTTGGAAAGGCCGGTCTTAACGGTCTAATCACCTTCCTTATTTACAAAAGAATTTCAAACTTAATAAAAAAGAACTAATTCTTGTGTATTATCACAATTGACTTTAGTGCGTATAAGTAATAAAATTACAGATGGTCTAATCATATAAATTGAATATTTCTTATCCAGAGTGGTGTAAGGGAACAGGCCCATTGACACCCAGCAACCTAGTTTACCAAGGTGCTAAATCCTGCGGTGCATACCGAAAGATAAGGTTATTTAAAGCCCTTCGGTAGTACGAAGGGCTTTATTTTCAGGAGGTTTTTATGAAATACTTTTTTACGTCAGAATCAGTTACAAAAGGACATCCGGACAAAGTCTGTGACCAATTAAGTGATGCTATCCTTGACGCAATAATTGCAAAAGATAAAAATGCCCGAGTAGCATGTGAAACAATGTGTAAGGGAAATCAGCTATTTATTATGGGCGAAATTTCAACTTCAAATGATGTTGACCTTGAAAAAATCGCAAGAGAAACTATCCTTTCAATCGGATATGATAACGATGCTTACGGTTTTAATGGAAACACATGTAAAATTACTATTGTAGTAGATAAACAATCAGAAGATATTGCTTTAGGAGTGGATAAATCGCTCGAGCTTAAGAGTGGGGAAAAAGATGATTACAGCACAACCGGTGCCGGTGACCAAGGTATTATGTTTGGTTTCGCATGTAATGAAACTCCGGAACTAATGCCTCTTCCAATTTCACTCGCTCACCGTCTGGCAAAAGAACTTCAAGATGTTCGTGAAAGTGGCAAACTCCCTTATCTTCGCCCAGATGGGAAAACTCAAGTAACAGTTGAATATGATAAAAACAAAATTCCGGTTCGCATTGAAGCAATTGTTGTTTCATCACAACACGATGACGATGTTTCTCTCGCACAAATCAGAAAAGATTTAATTAAAGAAGTAATTTACAAAGTTATACCGGATAAACTTATTGACGGTAAAACAAAATTCTATATTAATCCAACCGGTCGTTTTGTTATAGGTGGCCCTGCCGGCGATTCGGGCCTTACCGGTCGTAAAATTATTGTAGATACATACGGTGGATATTCACGCCATGGTGGTGGTGCCTTTTCAGGTAAAGACCCTACTAAGGTTGACCGTAGCGCAACTTATGCTGCTCGCTATGTTGCTAAAAATATTGTAGCAGCAGGACTTGCGGACAAATGTGAAATCCAACTTTCATACGCAATTGGTGTTGCAAGACCTATTTCAGTTATGATAGAAACTTTCGGAACTGAAAAAGTTGATACATATAAAATTGTAAAAGCAGTAAAAAAAGTATTTGACCTTCGTCCTGCTGCAATTATCAACAACCTCGGCCTTCGGGCTCCAATTTATGAAAAACTTGCCGTTTTAGGTCAAGTAGGTCGTGAAGACCTTGACGTTTCTTGGGAAAAGACAGATAAAGTTGATGAGCTTAAAGCCGTAATTGCGTCTATCGATTAATAAATAACTTAAATTATCTTTGCCTTCAAGCATTTAAATCATTTAAATTATTTAAATCATATTTATGTTTATATAAAAATCGTTTTACTAATTAATTTTACTAATCAACTGATAGTTAACTAACAAAAATACCGACCTCCAATTGTTAGGTTTAAGTCTAACTTTTGGGGGTCGGTTCGGTTGCTTTTCTTTTTTAATTTTTTGTAAATTAAGTTTCAACAAAAATCTGCACGACAAACAATTCACCGTCAATTTCAGCAAAACCAATTCCTATTCTATCAATCTGTGGATGCAACATATTTTCTTGCTTCACAGGGTCATTATACCATTCATTAATTATTTCTTCAGGAGCAGTTTCTGGTTTTCCTCGCCAAATATTCTCAGCAAAATGCTTAAATTTATACTTATTTTCTATCAAAACATAAAAGTTAGGATGCCCATCCGGACGATTACTGGAAAAATCTTTTTGTATTTCGGCAGCTCTTATAGTAGCTAAACGACAAAGTTCAAAATCAAGAATTAATTCTTTCGATTCAATTTCTTTACGATATTTATTTGTCTCATTATAAATAATTTCCTCTTCCTTTTTATATTCTCCTAAAGACACAGGTTCCGTTGTAGTTGACATTTCAAGTTCTGCAACCTCACTATTTTTTTCTTTAGGCTGAGGAAGTTTGTTTTTATCTTTAAGTATATCGTAGGTAATACCTGCTATGGTAATTCCTAAAATAAAAACAACTGATAATAATGCCAAAATCTTCTTCATTTTTTTGCTCCGTTCATTGAGTTTTTAACTCTTTGTAGAGTTGCATCTTATTTTTTACAAGTATGTCCCCGAATTTCTTTATAGTAACATCTTAAAGTTTCGCACATTAAATTTCAACTAAAAGTTTAAATAAAAAACCGTGTCTACGACACGGTTTTTATGTTTTATCAATTTTTCATTAATATTTCTATTGTTTCATTAATATTTCTATTAATGCTTTAACATTATTCCACAACAAAGGAACTACTATAAACTTTTGTCATTTGATATTTAGAAAATGTTTGCTTTGCGATTGGATTATATACTAAACGATATTCACCCGGTTCTGCATCACGAAGCAACCAAGAAACTTTAGCTGTTTTACTTGTTGAACACCATTTTTCCGGGAAATGAATATAAGTATAAGGATCTGAATCTGTGCGAACTGTTACCCAATTTTTACCTTCCTTCTTTTGAACTTCCATATATGTATAGTTATCCGGAAGATAAGAACTATCAGTCATACGAAGAGTAGGAATATGTCTTGGGTTAGCAGCTGTAAATACAGCACTTACTGTATCACCTAATTTATAAACTTTATTTTCAACATCTTCTTTTAAAATGCCAACTTTATAAAGATCCCTTGTTGGGAACCCAACTGAAGCAGCCGTAGGAACAACAATTATAGGTGGTTCTGTAGGCATTCCAGGACCCGGATCAGACATCTTACCTGCTATTAAATCAGTAGCTAATTTTGATGCTTCTTGAGTGAAAGCAGCACCGGTCCAAGGTCCAAACAAAGTTGTAGAGCCTTCATAGTTTTGAGCTGCATACTCTTCACGAGTCGTCATATACTGACAATATGAATTTGTAAGAGTTGAGAGAACTAAATGCTTAGAACCTAAAATAGGTTTTAAATCTTCTTTAATTCTTCTACCTTGTTCAGTAGTTATTTCAAAAGATGTGGCAATAACTGAAACTTCACCAATTTGGAAAATTTGAATAGGTTGAATTGTTTGCATAAGTTTTTCTACATTAAGACAAACATATTTTTCCATTTGAAGATCATCATATCCATCAGATTGTAAAATCATCATTCCTAAAGGCCAAAGTGGATCTGCAATCTTTTCGAGACCGCTAAGGTCAATATTGTCTTTAAGACTACCTTTTTCCCTCACTAACTGACCATTTTCATCTACATAAAATGTATGACGAACTGTTCCTTCTTTTGCATTATCAACAGGTGCACCCTCCTCGGTACCGGCAATAATTGCTGCACCAACGTGAGGTGGTGATGTTTTCCATAACGTCGGATCTATATCATAAGACATTTTATGTTTTTCAATATATTTTTCGTCAACTTCAATATTACTAAAGTCTACTGTTGTATAGTTAAATGCGAGATTACCGGAAAGTTCAACCTTGCGAACAAAAAAGTTAGCTTTAGCATTTCCGGCACCAATCATGGCAAGAGCTGTATCTGCCTGTGTTTTACCATAAAAAATGTGGTTTTCAATTGCATCAAGATTAAGCTCCGGATAAAGATCTGATGGACGTTGATAAGCACCTGTTACGTCATCTTCTTGAGGTTGGTTAGGGCTTATATCTCCGGTTTCAGGAAGTGGAAAAGCCGCAACATAGTCATCATGACCTTTTTCTTTCATTGCCTTTTCAACAGCCCATGATGCATAACCCTTGTGGTCAGCAGAAATAAGTCTGTTATCAATTGTATTTGACGTACCATGAGATGCGAAGAAAGAGATCATTCCAATATCGCCGCCATCGTCATGTGCAAAACTAAGAATTGTCATTTCTTTGTTTGCATTTTTTCTACATGCCTCAAAATCGTTACCATCAAACTCGGAACCATCAAAATTATAAGCATATTCACCTGCTGCGTTTTTGTAGTTGTTATTCCATTTAAAGGCATTAAGTGAACGGTTCCAGTTATCAAGATCTGTTTTACCATGGTAAAGAGTAATTGTACCAGGTGCTAAATCTTTATAAGCTTCTTCAATTGCATCTGCAATTCCTTTGACGATAACAGCATAACTCTCATCATCATAACCTGGGATACCGTTTACCAATCCATAAAGTGGAAACCATGAAACGTTAGATGAAGTTGAGTGAGAATGCGTACAAGAAATCATAACATTTGCATCGTTAAATAAATCTACATATTTTTTGTTTCTACTGTGAAGTTCTTTAATAACTCCCGGTTTAATGCTCTCTGTCAAATGAACAACTTCAGCATTTGCATAAATCATGAGCTCGCCATCTTTTTCTTTCATAGCAAAAGCTCTGGCATTCATCCTCATAACGAGACCTTCCATAATATCTCCCATCGAGTTGAAGCCTGTACTAATTCCTGTGATTGGTCCTGTAATATCAGCTTTACCAACGCCTACATACAATTTATCTTTTGAAACTGCTGAGCCGCTGATTACTAAACCCATTGTCATCGCAATAACAAGTATAGTGCTGATAATTGTTTTTAATGTCTTCTTCATTTTTCTTCCCTTCATTTTCATAATTTTTTTGTCAAACTAAGCTTTGAAAAATAATCAACCTTCGTTGCTGACCCTTATCCTATACTAAGTTAATTTTTTCACAAATTCGTTAAGCATAATATTACATAATTAAAAATTAAAAGTCAACATGAACATCACTTTTAATTGTCTATTTACTCAACAATCTATTTTTTTACCTTAAATTGTAAGGTTAATCTGTTGAAAGTTAACAAAAATAAAAATGAAAATCTCCGCAGGTTAACACCTGCGGAGTTAAAATATTCTTCTTAAATTAAAACAACACTTTTATTCAAAATATACCCTTTTAAGTTCGGATAACTTCTTTAGTTAGAATATTTCCTTTATGTATTTCGACAATTTATTTACTATTCTTGTGGAGCAAAGGACATCTATTTTTAAACCTTCATCTGTATATTCTTCTAAAAAAACAGTGCCATCTTCCCTCACTTCATTTGAAGGTGCAATATCATCATAAGGGAAAAGATAAATGCAACGTTTTCTATCCGGTGGTAAAGCTTCATCAATCGCCTCAAGAAGCTTGTCTATCCCGCTTCCTCTAAGAGCAGAAATGAACACTGTTTTACCTATGATAGGAAGTGTATCCTCATCATAAACCATATCGCATTTATTCATTACAGAAATGATAGGTTTTGAGGCTGCACCAAGTTCTTTTAGTAGCTCTTTTGTAACTTCCAAATGTTCTGCACACTCTGGTGAAGACGCATCACAAACATTTAAAATTACATCGGCACTGGTCGCTTCTTCAAGGGTAGATTTAAATGCTTCAACCAAATGGTACGGAAGTCGCCTTACAAGTCCCACCGTGTCTATTAATACAACTTCTCTACCGGAAGGCAAAGTCAAACCTCGGGCTGTAGGATCAAGTGTTGCGAACAACATATTTTCTGTAAGAACGCCTGCTTCAGTTAAGTGATTCATTAAAGTAGATTTTCCAGCATTCGTATATCCTACAATTACTACTGTCTCTACACCATCTTTTTCGCGTTTACGCCTTTGAATATTCCTACGCTTTTCTACCTCTTTTAGCTCAGCAGAAATCGAATCTATCTTTCGTCTAATGTGCCGACGGTCACTTTCAAGTTTCGTTTCACCGGGACCTCTTGTTCCTATTCCACCACCAAGCCTTGACAAAACAAGACCCTTGCCGACAAGACGAGGTAACAAATATTTAAGCTGAGCAAGTTCAACCTGAAGTTTACCTTCTTTTGAATATGCTCGACTTGCAAATATGTCCAGAATTAAAGTAGTTCTATCAATTACTCGCGTGTCCATATATTTTTCTATATTTCTCTGTTGCGATGGAGACAGTTCCGCATCAAAAATAAGCAAATCAACTTCTTCAGCCATATAAAAAGTCTTTATTTCATCAAGTTTTCCGACTCCAAAAAAAAGAGCTGTATCAGGTGCGTTTCTTACCTGAATCACCTTCGCAACAACTTCAGCACCCGCAGTTCTTGCAAGTTCTTCAAGTTCATCTATTGAAACTTCAGCATCAAATTCTCCTGTATCTACAGAACAGAGAATTGCCCGCTCCGGTCTATTTTTGCTTTCTAATTCGTACATAGATTTTTCCTATAACACCTCTTATAGTTTTAAAATTATTCCAAGAACTGTAGCAAACACAATATATACAATTGGATGCAGTTTCTTGGTCTTAGGCAATTGTAAAGCAATAAACATTATTACAAAAATTATTCCCGTAACCACATTTGAAACAGCTCCAACAAGCACACTATAACCGGCTGATACAATAAGTCCAATTGCTGCCGCTCGAATTGCCGTAAACACCTTTTGCACCTTTTCGTTTGTCTTGTACTTTTCCCATGCAGCTGAAACTAAAAGTATAACAAGAAAAGAAGGTAAAGTTAGACTAAGAGTCGCAAGAATACCTCCCAAAACTCCAAAAGTCTGATAACCCGCATAAGTCGCTACATTAACACCAATCGGCCCGGGAGTTGACTCAGCAACCGCAATCATATTTGCAAGTTCCTCTAGAGAGAACCATTCAGGATGATTAATTGACATTTCTTTTAAAAATGGGATAGTAGCAAGTCCACCACCTACAGCAAAAAATCCTGTTTTTAAAAATTCAAGACACATTAAAAGGAGATCATTCATTATAAATTTCCTCCTTTTCTGCTTCTGCCCTACCTTTGGATTTGTTTAAATTTGCTTTCTTTAGCTTGTCAAGGTTTATAAAAAAGAATCCAAAAATTCCCGTTACTATAACAACGATAACTGAAGATGCGCCAAAGAAAGTTACCATAACAAAAGCTGCTATAGCAATACCTATCTGTTCCGGCATTTTTATTGTAGCTTTAAAAAGTTTTATACAAGTTGAAAGAATAAGTGCTGCAACGGCAACACGGATACCGGCAAAGGCGTGCTCCACTATCGGTAAATCAGATATGTTGCTTATAAGAGTTGCTATAAATGTTATAACCACTATACTTGGTGTAATTACACCAAGTGTTGCAACCATAGCGCCCGGCACGCCTTTTATTCTGTTTCCGATAAAAGTTGCAGCATTAACTGCAATTACGCCGGGCGTACATTGGCTCATTGAAAAAATATCAAGAAGCTCATTTTTATTTATCCACTTATATTTGTCTACCGTTTCCCGTTCAATGAGCGGAAGCATGGCGTATCCTCCACCAAAGGTAAAAAGTCCTATCCGGAAAAAAGCCATAAAAAGATTTTTCAGTTCCTTCATTTTTTCACCTTATCTTCCAAGCAAAAAGTCCACGGATATATCTAAAATATTAGCAATTGCAAGAAGTTCAAAATCATAGATTCCTCTATGCCCGCCTTCTATTTTTGAGAGTCCTGAACTAGTCATATCAACACCCTGAAGAGCAAGTGATTCAAGCATATCAATTTGCTTTAATCCCCTTTCTTTTCTGAGCATTTCTATTTTTAAACCGGAAATATTTTTATCTCCTCTAGCATGTTCTCTTGTTCGCATAATCATCACCTTTTCATTTTTCTAAAATGACAAATTAATTATACTTCCATTTTTGCCTTTTCGCAACTTCTCCCGTCAAATTTTTCACAACTTTTACTTTATTGAATATTGGAGGGGTGCGTGCTATAATGCTTTTACTCGAGGTGTTATATATGAAAGAAATTTACAGTAGTAATGTCAATTTAACAATGCTCACCGACTTTTATGAAATTACAATGGCAAATGGTTATTTTAAGAATGATTTTAAAGATACCATTGCCTATTTTGACATGTTTTATAGAAAGATACCTGATAACGGTGGTTTTGTAATCATGTGTGGCGTAGAGCAACTTATTGACTATCTTAAAAATCTTAAATTCACTGAAAAAGATATTAATTACCTTCGCACACGTGGTTTCGACGAAGATTTTCTCGACTATCTTAGAAACTTCAAATTTAAATGTGATGTATGGGTAATTCCGGAAGGAACACCGGTGTTTCCAAGAGAACCACTTGTTAAAGTTCGTGGTCCAATCATTCAAGCACAGTTTATAGAAACTGCACTTTTAATGCTCATAAATCACCAAAGTTTAATTGCAACAAAAGCTAACAGACTTGTTCGCGCTGCCGAAGGTAGAGTTATTATGGAATTCGGTTCACGCCGTGCTCAAGGTGCAGATGCTGCAATTCTTGGTGCCAGAGCGGCTTATATAGGAGGTTGTATTGGTACAGCTTGTACAATCAATGACCGTGATTTTGGTATTCCTGCTCTTGGTACAATGGCACACAGCTGGGTTCAACTTTTCGAAAATGAATACGATGCTTTTATTGCATATGCAAAAGAATATCCTGACTCTTGTACTCTTCTTGTTGACACATATAATGTTTTAAAGTCAGGTGTTCCTAACGCTATAAAAGTATTTAATGAAATCGTAGTTCCTGCCGGTTTTAGACCAAAAGGAATTCGCATAGATAGTGGCGATATTACATATCTTTCAAAAAGAGCAAGAACAATGCTTGATGAAGCCGGTTTCCCGGATTGTAAAATTGTTGCATCCAACTCTCTTGATGAATACATTATCAGGGATATGCTTCTTCAAGGAGCAGAAGTAGATTCCTTTGGTGTTGGCGAAAGGCTTATTACTTCTTCTTCAAATCCTGTACTCGACGGTGTTTACAAACTTGTGGCGATTGAGGAGAATGGCAAAATTTATCCAAAAATTAAAATCTCTGAGAATGTAGAAAAAATTACAACACCTTGTTCAAAGGAGGTATATCGTTTTTACGATAGAAAAACAGGAAAAGCGGAAGCAGATGTTCTTACAATAGAAGGCGAAGTAATTGACGATAGTAAACCTTACCTTCTTTTTGATCCAAGCCATACTTGGAAACAAAAAACAATCACAAACTACATCGCAAAGCCTCTTCTCGTTAAAATTTTTGATAAAGGCGAATTCATTGGAGAAAGAAGAACAGCAAAAGAAATCCAAGATTATTGCAAGGAACAAATGAAGACCCTTTGGGATGAATGTCTTCGTTTTGAACATCCGCATAAATATTGGGTTGACCTGTCTAAACCACTCTATGATGAAAAAATTAGGCTTTTAAAAGAATGTAGTTCTAAAATATAAGAGATTTTTCCAAAACATAAAGATCTCTAAAACATAAGAGCTATTTCCAGAACATAAAAATTTCTAAAATATAAAGAATATTTCTACAATGTAGAATCTACAACATAAAAGGCAAACAAAGTAAAAAATTGGGGGTATAACAAATGGTATTGACTGAGTATACAATTGAAACTGATAAAGTCACTCACGACTATACCTTTATTATGCTTTCTGACCTTCACAACAAATCTTTTAAGAAAATTCTAGACATTGTCGATGCAAATAATCCTAATGCAATTTTTGTTGTTGGTGATATTGTCGACAGGCATATGAGAACTTCAGGTCGGGCTCGTCCTTTTTTAAAAGCATGCCTAAAAATTGCTCCGACCTTTTTCTCACTTGGAAACCATGAAGTACAATATCCTGTAATTTCAAAAGAACAATTTGAAAAAACAGGTGTAATTGTTCTTGACGATAGTTTTGTTTGTTTTGAAGACTTCGCCATAGGTGGTCAAACTTCAAAAAGCCAAAATTTAACTTGGCTCTATGATTTTACACATCAAGATAAATTTTTAATTCTTCTTGACCACCATCCGGAAAACTATAAAAGCTACTTAAAAGACCATTTTAAATGTATAGACTTAATCCTTTCAGGACATACACATGGTGGGCAAATTAAGATTTGTGGTCAAGGACTTTTTTCACCGGGACAAGGTTTATTCCCTAAATACACCCACGGATTTTACGACGGGAAATTGATTGTAAATGCCGGTCTTGTAAACACAGGTGGATTAATTCCAAGAATTAAAAATCCACCGGAAATAGTAAAAATAAATATTAAGAAAAAGAAAGAAGAATATAAAAAACAAGGAAACACAAAAAATAAAGAAAAACGTAAAAATGTAAAAAGCATAAAAAATGTAAAAAAGTAAAGAACATAAAAAATAAAGAGCAACAAAAATAGCAGCCTTTCTAAACCAACCTCCAATTGTTAGATTTTAGGTCTAACTTTTAGGGGGCGGTTTACTTTTTGGCTGCTTTTTTACTTATTTAAATCTCAGATTTTTTATTTAAACTCTAAATTCTTTGTCGTTTTAAGGTCAAATATATGAACAACATTACCACCAAAAGTAAATCTAATCTCATCTCCCGTTTTAAATTTGTTTGGATGGTTAAGTGTATCTACTATTATAATGACTTCTCTGCCTGAAACATTTACATGAAGATGTACTTCTGAACCCATCATTTCACTAACTTCCACTATTGCAGGAATACCTTTATCTGAAAGTTCAATATGTTCAGGTCTAACTCCAAGCATGATTTTTTGAGAAGCAACATCTAAATCTGCAAGTCTTTTTTGTTTATCAGCTGAAAGTTCAACTGTAAGATCTTCACTTACTACTGAATATTTATTGTCCTTCAAAATAAGTTCTGTTTCAACTATATTCATACGTGGCATTCCGATAAAACCAGCAACAAACAGGTTGCTCGGGTGATCAAAAACCTCCTGTGGTGTGCCGATTTGATAGATTTCTCCGTCTTTCATAATAACAATTCTATCTCCTAAAGTCATAGCTTCAGTTTGATCATGTGTCACATAGATAAAAGTTGTATCAATTCTTTGACGAAGTTTGATTATTTCAGCACGCATCTGATTTCGAAGTTTTGCATCAAGATTTGAAAGAGGTTCATCCATAAGAAGAATTTTAGGTTGTCTCACGATGGCACGACCAATTGCAACACGTTGACGTTGTCCACCCGATAAAGCTTTTGGCTTTCGTTGAAGATATTGTGTAACATCTAAAATTTCAGCAGCCTCTCTAACTTTTTTATCAATCTCATCCTTTGGCATTTTCTGATTTTTAAGAGGAAAAGCTATATTATCATACACAGTCATATGTGGATAAAGAGCATAATTTTGAAACACCATTGCAATATCCCTGTCTCTTGGTGCCACGTCATTCATGAGCTCTCCATCAATATAAAGCTCACCTTCGGTAATATCTTCAAGTCCAGCAACCATTCTAAGAAGTGTAGACTTACCACAACCAGATGGTCCAACAATAACTATAAATTCACGGTCTTCTATTTCAATATTGAAATTTTCTACCGCAATTACACCTTCTTCAGTAATTTTTACAGTTCTTTTTTGTTCCGGTGCTTCATTTTTCTTCCTAAAAGTTTTTTTAATCTTTTTCCCGGAATGTGGGAAAACTTTTTTCATATCTTTAATTACTACGTTTCCCATTCTTGTTGCTCCTTCCGTAAATCTGTGTGACCCTAGCAATCTTTTTTGTAAGCTCCTTTGTGATATCTGTATTTAAAATTCGCCATTTCCAGTTGCCACCAACTGTACCGGGAATATTTATACGTGATTCAGGTCCATAACCTAAATAATCTTGAATCTGTACCACAAAAAGCTTTGAAACAGATGCCATTCCCGCACGAATGAATGCCCAGTTAAAATTCAAATCATCCTTAATATCAAGATATTCTCTGGCAAATTTTACATCTTCAGGTGCTGCTTCGTCTTTCCAGGCCATTATCGGCATATTATCATGTGTTCCAATATAACATACTGAATTTTCTGTATAAGTATGTGGTAAATAATTTGAAGGTTCTCTTTCATCAAACGCAAACTCAAGCACCTTCATACCAGGAAAACCTGACTTTTTTTGAAGTTCAATTACATCTGGTGTGAGGAACCCTAAATCTTCTGCTATGAAATCAATATTTTTAAATTCATTTTTAAAAATGTTTACGAGATCCATTCTAGGACCTAAAACCCATTCACCTTTCTTTGCTGTTTTAGCATCATAAGGTATTCTCCAATAAAAAGCAAAAGCTCTAAAATGGTCAATCCTTATAACATCATAAATTTTACTTGCACCCTCAATTCTCTTTTTCCACCAACTAAATCCATCTTGTTTCATTCTGTCAAAATTATAAAGCGGATTGCCCCAAAGTTGTCCATTTTCTGTAAAATAATCTGGTGGAACACCGGCAACTGATGTTGGAATTCCTTCCTCATTAATTTGGAAAAGTTCTTTATTTGCCCAAACATCAGCTGAATCCATTGCCACATAAATTGGGATGTCACCGATTATACTTATTCCTTTTTCTTTAGCATAGGCTCTAAGTTTTTTCCACTGTGAATAAAAGAGAAATTGCAAATACTCATAAAAAGCAATATTTTCTGAAAGTTTCTGTCTATATTTTTTCACCGCCTCAGGTCTGAAAAGACGAATATCTTCGTCTTCCCATAAAAGCCAAGATTTCATATCAAAATGTTCTTTAATTGCCATATAAAGGGAATATTCATGAACCCAAAATGCGTTTTTTTCAACAAACACTTGAAAATCTGTATCAAAATTATCTTTTACTTTATCAAAAGCTTTTCTGAGCACGATAAATCTATTGTCATAAACTTTCTTATAATCTACTTCTCTAGCACTATCTCCCCAATTTATAGATTCTACATCGCCCAATGACAAAAGATTTTGTTCTATTAGCATATCAAGATCAATAAAATAAGGATTTCCGGCAAAAGTTGAGAAACTTTGATATGGTGAATCTCCAAAACTCGTTGGACCTACCGGCAAAATTTGCCAATAAGTTTGATTTGCATTGCTTAAAAAATCTATAAACTCATATGCAGATTTACCAAGTGTACCTATACCATACGGAGACGGTAAAGAAGCAATTGGAAGTAAAATTCCTGAACTTCTCTTTATTGCCATTAACTAATTACTCCTTAAACATAAATTTTATCTCATTTTTCTTTTATTTAGACTATCATTCTTATCCTTAAATTATGTTAATCAACTTCATCTAGTTATTTTTGTTAGTCAATTTTATCTAGTCATTTTTGTTTAGTCATTTTTATCTACAAATTACATCATCATTCTTATCTACAAATCGTATTAATTTTAACAGTTCAATTACAATAATTATCCCTTAACTGCACCAGCAGCAACACCTCTAATAATATGTTTTTGAGCTAGTAAATAAAAAACAATAACCGGAATTATACTTAGCAAAATAAGGGCCATCGTAGCGCCCAAATCTACTGTTCCATAACTTCCTCTAAGATACTGAATATGAATTGGAATCGTCATATGTTTATTTCTATCAAGCACTAAATATGGAAGAAGATAGTCATTCCATACCCACATAATTTCAAGTACACCTACAGAGATGAGTGTAGGTTTGAGCATTGGTAGTACAACAAAGAAGAACGTACGAACAGGTCCACAGCCATCAATCGCTGCAGCCTCTTCAATCTCAAGCGGTATAGATTTTACAAAACCAACAAACATAAATATAGCAAGACCTGCACCAAATCCTAAATAGATAATTGGAATAGTCCAAGGTGTATTAAGTCCTAAACTGTCTGCTGTTCTCGAAAGTGTAAACATAACCATCTGGAACGGCACTACCATTGAGAATACACAAAGATAATAAACTAAGTTACAAACCTTATCGCCAACTCGAGCAATGTACCAAGCTGCCATTGAACAGCAAATAAGAATAAGTCCTGTAGAAGCTACTGTAATAATAAAGCTGTATGCAACAGAATTTGCAAACGGATAGTTTCCAAAGGTCATACCCTTAATATAGTTCGCCCATCCGACAAAAGTTTCTTCGCTAGGAAAAGCAAAGGTATCCATATTTATAGAATCATTTGTTTTAAATGAATTCATTAAAACTAAAAATATTGGTGTGAGATATATAACTGAAATAAATGCCATTATTATTGACATTACCAGTTTTTTTCTTGATTCTTTTTTCATTATTGCTGCACCTCCCTAGACCTTGTAAATCTAAGTTGAGCAACACTGATACCTGCAACAAGAATGAAAAACACAACAGCCTTTGCCTGTCCAGGTCCTCTATTTCTAGCACTTGCATAAAATGCTTCAACTATATTATGAGCGAGCATCTGTGTTGTCTTAATTTGGTCAGCCCCTGTACCCGTAAACGGTCTACCGTTTGTAAGTGCTAAATTCTGGTCATAAAGTTTAAAGCCGTTTGTAAGTGATAAAAATGTGCAAATTGTAAAGGAAGGCATCATATTTGGAATCGTAATTTTCCAAAGTTTTTGCCATTTTGTAGCACCATCAATATCCGCTGCTTCCATCATATCTTCTGGAATTGCTTGGAGCCCTGCGATGTATATAATCATCATATAACCAATTTGTTGCCAACAAAGCAAAATTATTAGTCCCCAAAAACCATATTTTGTTTCAAGAACTACTGCTGTATTATACCTTGTAAGAAAACCATCAAAAATCATGAGCCAAATATAACCGAGAACGATACCACCAATAAGGTTTGGCATAAAAAATACTGTTCTAAAAATATTTGCACCCTTGATATTTTGTGTCAAAATATATGCAACAATAAATGCGAAAACATTTATTATAAGTAAAGATACTACTGCAAATACTGCTGTATATGCAAACGAGTAAAGAAAACTTGAATCTGAAAAAGCTATTTTATAATTTTCAAGTCCTACAAAAGTAGCATCTTTAGTAATTCTAAATTTACAAAAAGATAAATAAAATCCTTTAAAAAATGGATATAGGAAACCAACACAAAAAGCCGCAAAGGTTGGCAAAAGGAAAAGCCAAACATAGCGTTGAATTGGTCTTCTTATCAATTTAGAATTTAGAGCGGTCATAAACTGCACTTACCCCCTCTGCTTGAAAGACAAAGGGGCGAGCGACGTGGCTCGCCCCTCTTTTCATTTTAATTAATCAAAATGATTTAAGAATAAGCGTTTCCTTAAAACAAACCTTAAGCATTTTCTTTAGCATAAAGTGTAGCCCATCCGTCCACAAATGCTTTTTCGACTGCTTCCCATTTGCCCTGTCCTGCTGAGTACTTTGTAAGTGCATCAACAACACCTGCACGCCAATCATCAACTGCAGGAGTGAAGTTAAATGCCCATGTTACAACATATTTGCCAGCAGCTGTATACTCGTTTGCCTGAGCAAAAAATACATTTTCAGGTATAGCAGCCTTCTTAAATGGGCAAGGACCAAACTGTTCAGCCATCATCTTTGTACCTTCTTCGGATGTTACTACCCAATACATAAATTCAAGAGTAGCTTCAATATCCTTTTCTGAAGCAGTTGAGTTAACAGCCCAGCAGTTTTCCGTTCCGCAACAAAGACCAGCATCTTCTTCGCCTTCAACACCACAGTAAATAGGAATCATAGCAAGCTCTTCAGCAAGAAAACCACCATCAATAAGACCAGCATATTCCCAAGTACCGTTTTGATAAAATACAGCCTTTTTGTTTATAAATTCAGCTTTAGATTCATCGCCTGTTGCCTTAGCAAGACTTGCGCCCTTAGTAGCTGAATTATTAATATAAAGGTCCCAAATATTCTTATAATTATCAAGATAATCTTTTGTGATTGTCGCAGGTTGTGATGTTATTTCTTTATCCCTAAACTGATAGTAAAGAGGCATATTAGCAAGGTGTCCTGAAAATCTCCATGAAGATGAAGGATCAAGTCCTGATGATGTGAATGCATCAAAACCAAGTGTTTTAGCATTCTTATGAATGTCTTCTGCAATACTTTTAAGTGATGCAAAATCTTTAATGTCTTGTATTTCGTAACCTGCTTTCTTAAGAAGTGTCTTGTTTACAATAATACCAAATGCTTCATAGCAATAACCAATTGAACAAAGCTTTCCGTTTTCATCATAGAGGTTATAAGCATCTGTTGTAAGCTCACCTTCAAACTTGGAGCCCTTAAGGTCATAGCAATAATCGCCCCAAGTAGCGATTGCTCCCTGATTACCGGCTTGAAACATTGTAGGAGCTGCATCCTTATCCATTTCAGCTGCGAGGGTCCTATCATATTCACCTGAAGCAGCTGTAACTACTTTAACTTCTACACCAGTTTTGTCAGTGTAAGTCTTAGCAAGTTTTTGCCAAGCTTCATCCGCTTCTGGTTTGAAGTTTAAGTAATAAACTTTACCCGTTTTTACACCTTTAAGTCCACCATCTTTTTTACAAGCTGTAAAGCTAAGACAAAGAGCAAGTGCAAGTATAAGCGCTATAAATCTTCTCATAATTCCCTCTCCTTTTTATTATTTATTTTAGATATCCTTTGGTAATTCTTCTTGAACAACCACCGAAAACATTATATCATAAACAACTCTTACAATTCAAGGCGAATTAAATTAAATCTATTTGTGAAAATTAACGAAAAAAGGCTGTACTTTTGTACAGCCTTTAGTACTTTAAAACTTAACACCGTTAAATATTTTTATACTTTGACAAAGATTTTTTATGTTAAATTAAAGAATTTTTACATTAAGCGCTTATCCATTTCTTCAGGATCTGTGCTATAAAGAACAGCATTCTTTCTTGAAATTTTACTAGCAGTATAAAGGTCATATAAAGCATCATCCATTGACTGCATACCTCTCTTTTTACCACTTTGCATTGCTGATGGAATTTGATAGGTTTTACCTTCACGGATAAGGTTTCTAATAGCTGAGTCGGCAAGCATAACTTCAAATGCTGCTACACGGCCATTTTCTTTAAGGTTAGGAATAAGTCTCTGTGAAATAACAGCTTCCAGAACCATTGAGAGCTGAACTCTAATCTGGTCTTGCTGGTCTGTTGGGAATACGTCAATAATACGGTCAATTGTCTCTGCGCATCCTATTGTATGAAGTGTTGAGAATACTAAGTGTCCTGTTTCTGCTGCAGTAACCGCTGTTGCAATAGTCTCAAGGTCACGCATCTCACCTACAAGGATAACATCAGGGTCTTCACGAAGAGCTGCACGAAGAGCTGCCGCATATGAACGTGTATCAACACCAATTTCTCTCTGGTTTACAATTGACTTGTTATGTCTGTGAAGATACTCAATAGGGTCTTCAAGCGTAATTATATGAGCATTAAGATTATCATTTACAAGACCAATAAGAGAAGCAAGAGTTGTTGATTTACCGGAACCGGTAGGACCTGTTACAAGGACAAGACCACTCTTGAGCTGATAAAGATCACTAACAGCATCCGGAACTCCAAGATCACGAGGATTTGGAATCTTTGAACCTACAAGACGGAATACAGCAGCTGTTGTACCACGTTGACGAAATACGTTTACACGATAACGTCCCATTCCGGCAAGTCCGAATGAAAAGTCTATTTCACCACGTTCTGCGAAAGCTCTCTTTTGGAAATCTCCCATAATTCCCTTTACAAGTGCTTCTACATCTTCAGCCGTAAGTCGTGGCTGATTAGGAATTGGAGACATTGCTCCGTGTACACGCATAAGAGGTGGAACACCTACTGTAATATGCACGTCAGAAGCCTTATTGTCTTCTGCTATCTTTAAAAGTTCAGCTAATGTCATTTACATTTCCTCCAAAACTTAAGATTTTGAAAATAAACTATTCTTAGTTTATCATATACCTATAAAGCATGCAAGGAATTTTAAATGCTTTTTGTTTAAGTTTTAACATGTTTTAAAATAACATTTTGAAACTATCCAATATGTTGTGTTTAAACTAAGAGGTGAGCACAAGTGCTCACCTCTTATGACATTTTTGTTTCAATATTTTACAAAATATTTAAACGCCTTTACAAGTTTATAAAATCTTCATCTTCACAAATTTATAAAACCTTTGCAAGGAAATTTTGAAGACGATCAGATTTCGGTGAGTTGAAAATTTCTTCCGGTGTTCCCTCTTCAACAATCTTGCCGGCATCCATAAAAATTACTCTGCTGGCTACCTCTTTGGCAAAACCCATTTCGTGTGTTACCACAACCATAGTCATACCTTCTTTTGCAAGATCTTTCATAACTTCAAGAACTTCCCCTACCATTTCAGGATCAAGAGCAGATGTAGGTTCATCGAAAAGCATTACATCCGGTTCCATCGCAAGAGCACGAACAATAGCAATACGTTGCTTTTGTCCACCTGAAAGCTGACTTGGGTAAGCATTTGCTCTATCGGCAAGATCTACACGTTCAAGAAGCACCATAGCTTTTTCAACTGCTTCATCACGCGACATACCAAGAAGCTTTGTTGGAGCTAGTGTCAAATTACGAAGTACAGTCATATGTGGAAAAAGATTAAAATGCTGAAATACCATTCCCATCTTCTGTCTATGCTTATTGATATTTATCTTAGGGTCTGTAATATCTATACCTTCCATAAGGATAGTACCGGCAGTAGGAAGATCCAAAAGATTTAGACAGCGAAGGAAGGTAGATTTTCCTGAACCCGACGGTCCAATTACAACCACAACCTCACCGTTTTTAATGTCTGTTGTAACATCATTAAGAGCATGAATTCCCCCGCGGAAATGTTTTGTTAATCCTGAAACACTAATTAAAACATTATCTTTCACTGCTACGAAGCCTCCTTTCGAGTCTGCCTACAAGCATTGTAAAGAAGCTTACAATAGCAAGATAAATAAGAGCAACTGCAATAAGCGGCATAAAAGCATCAAAGGTTCTTCCACGGATTAAATCGCCTGCTTTTGTAAGATCCATAATACCAACATAACCTGCAACTGAAGTTTCTTTTAAGAGAACAATAAATTCGTTACATAATGTCGGTAAAACTACCTTAAACATTTGAGGAGTAATTATGTAGATCATTGTTTGAACATAATTAAATCCCATTGAACGACCCGCTTCAAATTGCCCATGGTCAATTGCCATAATCCCTGAACGGAAAATCTCGGCAACATATGCACCGGAGTTCACACCAAAAGCAATCATAGCAACCATCGTACCATTGTCAGAACTTGCAAAAATTATGAAATACATAATAAGTAACTGAACAACAACAGGGGTTCCACGAATTACGGTTAAATAGATATTACACAAAAAATTTACAAAACTTAAAATGTAGTAACCAATTCCACCACGTTTTTTTAAGGTTTCCTTATTTTTATCAAAAGTTGAACGTATAATTGCAATAACTACACCAATAACAATACCCATTAAAACGGCAACCGAGGTTATGATGAGAGTATTACCAAGCCCTTGAAATAACCATTTCCACCGATCTTTTTCAATAAAATTAAAAATAAATTTTTCTTTCATTTCTGAAAGCCAAATTGCCATAACATATCCTTTCAAGAAAACAAAGGGCGGCGCCGCCGCCCTTTAATAATTTATTTTTCTTCAGCCGGAATATACTTATCAATAATTTTTTTAATTGTACCATCAGCTGTAAGTTCATCAAGAGCCTTGTTTATTTTTTCAAGAAGCTCTGTGTTTTCTTTTGAAACAGCGATTGCATATTCTTCTTCAGTATAAGCAGCATCCATAATCTTAAGTCCTTTATTTGCTTTAACAAAAGACTTAGCCGGTTCATTATCAATGATAACTGCCATAACCTTGTTTGTCATAAGAGCCTGAACCGCTTCAGCCCCAGTCTTGTAGCAAATAACATTATCAGCTGTGAATCCCCAGTTATCCAAAGTATCTGATGCATAAATATCACCGGTTGTATCCTGCTGAACACCAATCTTTATTCCTTTTGCTACTTCAGCCGGATTTCCTTTCTCGTCAAACTTTGACCAGAACTCTTCATATGACTTATATTTGCAATCTTCCTTAACGATAACTACCTGAATTCCTGTTGCATAAGGCTTTGAAAAATTTACATTTACCTTACGATCTTCAGTAACTGTCATTCCAGCCATACCAATATCAAATTTACCGGTCTTAACACCGCCAATAATTGTTCCAAATTCAACGTCTTTAATTACAAGTGTCATACCAAGTTTTTCTGCAATTGCTTCTGCAATTTCAATATCAATTCCCTTAAAACTATCGCCTTCCTTATACTCATAAGGTGGGAATGCAGCATTTGTTGCCATTACAAGCTCTTTTTTCGCATGTGCATTACTAACTGTAGGCTCCTTTGTGCAAGCAGCAAAGGAAAAAATAAATGCAAAAGCAAGTACGAGTGCTAAGATTTTTTTCATTTTTATTCCTCCAAAAACAACTTATTTTTTAATTGTGTGCATAAGTATACACTCGTTTATGCAAATATGCAAGCATTTTCTGTATATTTATTCAATTTGATGAATTTTTATCTTCTTTTATCCAAACTCTTGTAGAAATTTGCATAAATTAGCTAATAAACGAATAGAATACCTAATAGACAAATGAAATAACTGATAAATAAAGAAATAGAATCAATAAATCCTTGGTACTCTCTTATTAATTCCACAAATAATTTCATAATTTATAGTTCCGGCAATATCTGCAACCTCTTCAACGGAAATTGAATTTTTGCCCTGTGCACCAATTAAGGTTACCGATACTCCAGGTTTCACATTATCAATTCCGGTTACATCTACCATAAATTGGTCCATACATACCAAACCAATAATAGGTGCATATTCACCATTTATTAAAACGCGACCTTTATTTGATAATGCTCTGGGATATCCATCGCCGTAACCAACCGGTATTGTTGCGATTTTTGTTTTACCGGTAGTCGTATATGTTGAACCATAACTTACTTTAAATCCGGCATCAACTTCTTTTACATATGCAACATGACTCTTTAAAGCAAGAGCAGGTTTAATTTCTATTTCTGTTTTTGAAACTTCCTTTGATGGATAAAGTCCATAAGTAATGATGCCGCATCTAACCATATTAAAATAACAATCCGGAAGATCTACAATTCCGGCAGAATTACAAATATGTTTATACATAAATTTCATTCCATCAGCTTCAAGCTGCTTTATAAAGTCAGCAAAAATACGTGCCTGTTTTCTTGCGGCACTCTTTTCTGCCTCATCGGCTGTTGCAAAATGAGTAAATATTCCCTCAATTGAAAGATTTGGCATATTAAAGATTTCTTTGATTTCCAAAATAGAATCCGGACTCGGAATAAAGCCGATTCGTCCCATACCGGTATCAATTTTTATGTGCACTCTTGCTGTCTTGCCACACTTTTTTGCAAAGTCAGATAAAAACTTCGCACTCTCTACAGAGAAAACAGTCGATGTAATATCAAAGTTAATTACATCTTGAAGATCGTTCGGGAAAACATAACCCAAAATTAAAATAGGATTATCTATTCCTAAATTGCGAAGTTCCACTGCTTCATCAACTGTGGCAACACCAAACGAGTGCACACCTTCACCGGCCAGTGCCCGCGCGACTGCCGGCACGCCATGCCCGTACCCATCAGTTTTTACAACTACCATGAGTTTTACATCTTCACCAATTTTTGCCTTTATATTCCTTATATTAAAACGGATAGCATCTAAATCAACAGCGCAATATATTCTGGTTGAATTCATATCACACCTCCCAAAACTTACTGTATATTATATTATTTAGCAGTGTAAAAGTAAACAAAAGTAACAAAAAGTTCTCGCTAAGATTTTACAATAAAGTAAAATGTAAATTTTACAATAAAATGTAAAAAGTTTTCTTTACAAAACAAATACAGTAAAGCAACCAAAAAGACCTCGCTTTTGCGAGGCCTTTTCTATCTATTCTTATACATTGAACCTATCATAACTTTCATAACAATCTATACATAGTTTCTTGTCACCCTTTAATCTAATCCAATTTAAACCAGCAGTTTCACCGCACCTATCACAGTCATAAGAATCAAAAATCCGTGCATATTCCGGAACTTGAATAGTAGTTTCCTTAACTTCAAATAATTCATCAGCGGGACAAGAATGATAATGTTCAAAAGATTGTTGACGATCCATTCCCTGTTTTCTTTTTAATACCAAACGAACAGATTTGCCAGTCTTACGGTTATAAAAAGAAAATGCCTGTTTTCCCGTCATGTGAAAAAGTAGATTTCCCTTTCCCACAGAACAACCTAAAATTACCTGAATAGCATCCACACCACAAGCATCATTTTCAGAAATACAAACTACTTGTTCATCATCAGAAAAAGTCAATTCCAACAAATCAACAGCATATAAAGCAGCTCTGTAACCTATGGTAAGACCAGGACACTCATGTCCATGAAAAGCAACGGATTTTTCCCAAAGTATTTTTTTATCCATATTTATTCAACCTTTTCTTTTATTTCCCCAATTTTACAGATTGAAAACCACCATAATAGCTTTCTGCAATCTTGTCATATGCTTTAATGCCAAGCATCTCCATAGTAATCTCATCAAATTTTTCAGCAGGATCTATATCGGCAAACAATTCCGGATATAATACCTTACCTATGTAATAAGCATCAGCCAATGCAATATCAATATTTGTATGGTAATAGTTGAATGGCATTTGCAAATATACCTTTCCGTTTTTAACAGCACTAAGGGAATTATAAAATTTAGGATTAGCTTTATAATCTTCCTGAAGAATAGACAAACCTCCTGCGTCTATGATAATTACTTCAGGGTTCATTTCTACCAACTTTTCCTTATCTAACATAATGTACTGATTAATACCTGCTGTTGCAACTACATTTTCGGCATGTAGCACATCAAACATAGGGTAATCCCCAGTCGTACTTTCAATACCATGAGCACCACGATTTGATTGACAACCAAGGTATGCTCTAACAGGAGTTTTCACTCCGGCAGTTCGACTCATTAAATCTTCTTTCGCATCAGTAAGGTAAGTAATCAAACTCTCTGCACGTTTCGTATTTCCAGTAACTTTTCCAATAATACGAAGCGATTCATTGATTTCTTCGGCAAACAAACTAGCTTCGCCGTAACTTAAGATTACAATAGGAATATTAATCTTTTTTTGCAATTCATCAATTTCTGCTTTTTCCATAGCATAACATGAAAAAATAACATCCGGCTTAGCAGCAAAAAGCATTTCTGCATCTGGTGCATTTCCAGGACCGCCTGGACCGATAATAGCATATTCTTCTACATTTTCCATAGCCATGCGGTAGGTTCGTCCACCCTCACCCCAAGATTTTTCTACTTCTTCTATACCGGCAAGTTTGCTTTCATCCGCAACATAGCAATATAGGCGAAGACAGCCAGGACCAATACAAGCAAAACTTTTTGCATCAGTCGGAATTGTCACCGTACGATCACACATATCAATTATTTCAAAATTTCCATCGTTTTGAGAATCTCCGGTAGTTATTTTTCCTTGTTTGTCACAAGCACAAAACAATACTACCATCAACAAACATAATAGTCCTGCAATCCATTTTTTCATCTTATAACTCCTCCATATTCAATATTCTATTTAGGTATAACAACCCTAAACTCTCCATGCTTTATCACATCAACATTTATACCATAAACTTCATAAATAGTTTTAGAATTAATCACAGATTCATCCCCATAATTATACACAGTACCATTCTTCATTATTAAAAACTTATCTGCAAAACGTAAAGCAAGATTTAAATCATGAATAACCACGATTGCTGTAAGCTTTTGTGACTTTACTATACGTTTTATTATGTCTAAAACTTCCAATTGATTTTTAATATCTAAATTACTGGTAGGTTCATCAAAAAGTAAAACAGACGCCTGTTGTGCCAAAGCTCTGGCGATAGATACTTTTTGACGTTCTCCACCACTAAGGGCATTTACATTTCGATCTGCAAATGTTTCTAAGTTCATAGTATACAGAACATTTTGGACAATTTCTAAATCCTCAGATGTCACATCCCATTTTATAAAAGGTTTTCTTCCAAGTAATACTGTATCAAAAACTGAACCATCGACAAATTCGCAACCTTGAGGCACATATCCTATATTTCGCGCGACTTCATTGCCATTCATGTATAAAGTTGACTTTCCATCAAGAAAAATTTCTCCCGAATTAGGTTTTATAATACGGTTAATACACTTAATCATCGTTGTTTTACCAACTCCGTTTATACCTAACACAGCAATACAATCTCCAGCATCTACAGAAAATGATACATCCTTTATAACTTCAATATCTGAGCGATAACTAAAATACAAATTTTTAACTTCTAACTTCATTTAACTCGTTTTCCTTTCAATAACATATAGAAAAACATTGGAGCACCCAAAAGAGACGTCACAGCCCCAACAGGAAGAACTATTGGAGAAATAACCGTCCGAGCTACAGTGTCCGCAGATAAGAGAATTACCGCACCCATCAATGCCGATGCCGGAATCAAAAAACGGTAATCAGAACCGACAATACGTTTCATAATTTGCGGTCCAATTAAACCTATAAACCCAATCATACCCATAAAAGAAACTGAAACGGCAGTAAGTAAAGATGAAAATAAAAGTCCCCAAAATCGAATTTTTGATGTTTTTACACCAAGACCTTTAGCAACCTCTTCACCATTTGCCATAGCATTATAATTCCAACGCATAAACATAAAGTATACAAGAGAGCCGAAAACAATTACTGCCATTACAAAATTTTCTTTCCATGAAATGCGCCCCAAATCGCCAAATGTCCAAAACAATGCTGCAGCAATTTTCACATCGTCGCCAAAATACTGTATAATCGTTGTTCCTGCACTAAATAATGAACTAAGTGCCGTACCTGCCAGCACAATAGATTCAGGAGAAAACCCTCGCAACTTAGAAAGCGCTAAAATAAGGAGTAATGCACCTATGGCACAACAAAAAGCACAAAATGTGACAAGATATGGATTGTTAATATTTACTGCATCAGATGCAGTGTTCAAAAGCATACCTGCACCTAAAACAATAATGGCAAAATTGGCACCAAAAGTAGCCGCAGCAGACACACCAAGAGTCGTAGGTGAAGCCAATGGATTTTTCAAACAATTTTGCATAACACAACCTGCAACAGAAAGCCCAGCGCCTGCCACTACGGCCCCAATAACACGAGGCATTCTCAACCGCCAAATTACTACAAATGAACGTTCATCACCGTAACCTACTAAAGTTTGAAAGACCTCTCGCAAAGACATATTAGACGAACCCGCGTTAACTGAAACAAGCATAAAAAACATCATCAAAACAAACAAAACAAAAACTACATATTGTTTACGTCGAATAGAACGATGATAACCTTGAATGCCACCACTATGGCATACTATATTATCCTTTAATTCATCGAAACTATTATCTTTACCTTTCATTCCTGTCTCACTTTCTAGCAATCGTCTAATCACTATCGACAATCCATTCTATTGTTTTTCTACTTCTAAATTAATTTTTTAGTCTCTAGACAAAAGGTTCTTTAATTTCTAAATTAAATTTTTTATCCTCATATTAAACTTAAACCAAGAAACATACGGTATAACATAAAGTCATACCGTATACTTTCTTAAATATTATACAAATACGTTGATTTCATTATAAGCCCCGAGGGGGGATAAGGGCACCTATATTCCCAACAACGAGCTCGCTACTTCAAAATAAACCAACAAAACAAAAGTATCAACTATTGTAGTAATAAGAGGACCTGCCATTATTGTCGGGTCTATTTTAATTTTTTCAGCAATTAAAGGTAATATTCCACCCATGATTTTTGATAAAACAATAGTCAAAAGCAAAGTAATTGATACTGTCAAATTCACTTGTAAACTTACGCCATCTAAAAAAAGCATCCTAAACATATTAACAATAACAAGTGCTACTCCCGCAATTATTCCAATTTTAAACTCTTTGAAGATTACCTTAAAAATTTCTTTATAATTTACTTCTCCTGAATAAAGAGCTGTAATAATTGTTGTTGATGACTGTGTACCCGCATTTCCTCCGGAGTCCATCAACATAGGAATATATGCTGTTAAAATCACACTGGTCGCTAAAACTGCTTCGTATTTTTGAATAACAAATCCGGTAAAAGTTGCTGTTAACAAGCAAATAATAAGCCACATTGTCCTATCCTTTGCTATTTGAAAACTGGATTTTTCCCAGTATGCTTCATCAGGGGAAGATTCTGTAATACCGTGAATATTAGCTAAGTCTTCTTCATATTCTTCGTACATGATCTCAATCGCCCACTCAGCCGGGACAAAACCAATTAATCTGCCTTCTGAATCAGTAACCGGAATTTCTGCCAAATTATATTTATGTGCTATTTTAGCAACAACTTCTTGGTCATCGGTCGCATATACGCTCGCCACAATTGGACATAAAAAGGAGTTTATTTCATTTTCCTTGTTTCTTAAAAGGTCAGCCAAATGAACATATCCTATAAGAATAAGCGATTCATCTGTTACCCATATTTGCTCCAATCTGTTCGCATCAAGATTGGACTTTAATATTCTCTCTATTGCTTCAGATGGACTAACCGTATTTTTCACAAAAAGAAAATCAACAGACATAATAGAGCCTACACTATCTTTTGGATAACCTAAAAGTTGATTTATTATTGGTCTTCTCTCTTCATCTACGAAACGAGTCATTATTCTTCTGACTATATTTGCCGGTAATTCCTGAAGTGTATCAACCAGCTCGTCTTCATCAAGTTCTTTAACAAGTATCATCATTTTTTCATCGGACAAAGATTCCATAATCCGAATTTTGTGTTTCTTTGGCAAAAGAGCAAAACCATCGGCTAACAAATCTTTATTTAAAAGCTTAATCCAAATAACTGACTCTGCTTCCGGTAACTCCACAAGTTGTTCCGCTAAATCTACAGGATTCAATTTATTTATTTTTTCTTGTAATGCCAGCAATTCTTTTGCATCATAATTAATTCTCATTTTAAATACCTCCTCACTTTAGAAGCAGGCATAAAAATACCGCTTCAACTATTTTTTAGTCTCAGCGGTAAGTTAAACATGAAGAACGCACTCACGCATCCATGCGTATATTACATGGATTTAGTAAGGCAGTATTCTCATTTAATTTTTCGCAAAGACTGTTTTTCAAATACCTTCGACTACTCGAATCGCCTGTATCCATGTAATGCCTCCTTTTTAAAAAATTGCGTGTCCATTGTATCACATAAAAGTAAATACCTCAAACATTTTGTATTTTAAAAAAATTGCTATGTTAAAATAACAAAAAAACGCAAAGGCACCGTAATTAAATCGATGCCTTTGCTTAAACATTGTTCATAAGCATATTTATAAGTGAAAGTAATTTTCTTCAACATATTTTGTAATACTGGAAATATTTGTATATGCTTTTGTACCATTTTTACCCTGGACTACCAATGTCGGTGTCTGAGTTACGTTAAATTCTTTCACTAAATCCCAATTCTCTTCGGCAAGAATTTTATCAAACAAAATGTCTGCTTCACGAAGCATCTTGTCTGCTACACCGCAATTAGGACAGGTTTTAGATGTAAAAAAAAGTAATTTCATATCGTCATCTTTTAAAGTCTCAATTGCTTCTTCAAACTTATTGTCTAAAACCTTCATTGTAACCTTTGCAGTTGGAATAACATGAGCAGCAATATTATATTCTTTTCGCTTTTTATATTCTTGAGTTTTTCCTGCGTTCCAGTTTTGGACCGGTCGATAATAACCGGTAATACGACTATAAACTTCAGTCGGTTTATGGCAAGTTGGGCATTCAAACTGTTCGCCTACTAAATAACCATGTTCCTGACAAACAGAATAGGTTGGAGAGATAGTGTAATAAGGAAGATGGTGATTTTCAGCAATAGCTTTAACAAGGTTTGCTGTCGCTTTCCAGTCAGGAAGTTTTTCGCCAAGAAAAGCATGAAATACGGTTCCGGATGTATAAAGCGTCTGCAATTCGTCCTGATATTTAAGCGCTTCAAAAACATCATCAGTAAAACCAACAGGCAAATGTGAGCTGTTTGTATAGTAAGGTGTCTCACCTTCTTTTGCCGCAGTTATAATCGCCGGATATCTTTCTACATCGTGCTTTGCTAAACGATAACTGGTAGATTCCGCAGGTGTAGCTTCGAGATTATATAAATCGCCATATTTTTCCTGATAGTCAGAAAGACGTTCTCTCATATGATTCAAAACTTCCTTACTAAATTCTCTTGTCTTTTCACTAGTCATATCAGCACGAAGCCATGGTGCGTTAAGACCAGCTTCATTCATACCAACCAAACCAATGGTTGAAAAATGATTTTCAAATGTTCCCAAATATTTCTTTGTATAAGGATAAAGACCTTCATCTAAAAGTTTAGTAACAATTGAACGTTTGATATGCAAAGAACGAGCAGCTATATCCATTAGGTGATTAAGACGTTTATAAAAATCTTCTTTAGTTTGTGATAAATACGCGATTCGAGGCATGTTTATCGTAACAACACCTATTGACCCCGTGCTTTCTCCGCTACCAAAAAAGCCACCGGACTTTTTGCGCAATTCACGAAGATCTAGGCGCAAGCGACAACACATACTCCTTACATCACTAGGCTCCATATCAGAATTTATATAGTTTGAGAAATAAGGTGTACCGTATTTAGCCGTCATTTCAAATAAAAGTTTATTATTTTCTGTTTCTGACCAGTCAAAATCTTTAGTAACCGAGTAGGTAGGAATTGGATATTGAAATCCACGACCTTCAGCATCGCCTTCTAACATAATTTCAATAAATGCTTTATTGATCATGTCCATTTCTGCTTTACAATCTTTATATTTGAAATCCATTTCCTTTCCACCGACAATAGCCGGAAGTTCTGCTAAATCATCAGGCACAGTCCAGTCTAGAGTAATGTTAGAGAAAGGTGCTTGTGTTCCCCATCTACTTGGTGTGTTAACACCATATATAAAGGATTCTATACATTTTTTTGTTTGCTCATAGTTTAAATTATCCACTTTAACAAAAGGAGCAAGATATGTATCAAATGACGAGAAAGCTTGAGCTCCAGCCCATTCGTTTTGCATAATTCCAAGGAAGTTTACCATTTGATTGCAAAGTGTAGCTAAATGTGCCGCCGGAGATGAAGTAATCTTACCGGGAACGCCACCAAGCCCTTCTTCAATAAGTTGGCGCAAAGACCAGCCTGCACAATACCCCGTAAGCATAGAAAGATCGTGTATATGTAAATCTGCATTACGGTGAGCGTTAGAAATCTCATCATCATAGATTTCCGATAACCAATAATTTGCTGTAACAGCACCTGAATTGCTAAGAATTAATCCGCCAACAGAATATGTAACCGTAGAATTTTCTTTAACTCTCCAGTCTGTTACTTTTACATAGCTATTAACCGTATCCTTATAATCAAGGATTGTCGATTTCATATTTCTAATTTTTGTACGTTGTCTACGATAAAGAATATATGCTTTTGCTACATCGGTATATCCTGCCTGTACAAGTATATTCTCTACGCTATCTTGAATATCTTCAACGCTAATTAAACCGTTTGCTATTTTTGACTCAAAATCTTCTGTAACTTTAAGTGCCAACATATCAATAACACTCGGATGATGATTACGTTCAACTGCTTCAAAAGCTTTTTTTATTGCATCCGATATTTTTACGATATTAAAATCTGCAATTTTCCCGTCTCTTTTCATTACTTGATACATTTTTCAAACCACCTTTCTTCTTCTAATCCGGTACCGTATGTTTTTTAGCGAAACGCAACTTCAGGTACCCACACCTTAGCTGCGTCTAATAAAATCTTCTTTTCCCTTTCGTCAAATCCGTGAAAACCCTTTTTTATTACTTCCTCATTGTCTCTAAAATTCTGTAAAAAATAACGAGGAGTTCCTACAATTCGCCGTGCAATTTCACCCACATCTTCAGGAGAATGTAGCTCCTTCACCACAGTTGTTCGAAACTCATATTCAATGACACCTCTCAGCAGATAATCTATAGATTCCTCTACTTGTTCTAATAACAGTCCTTCTAAAATGCCCGTGGCTTTAGTATATTTAGCCTTAACATGTTTTATGTCCATAGCCACATAATCTATAAGTTTACTTTCAACAAGTTGTCTTAACATTTCCGGTGATGTACCATTAGTGTCAAGCTTAACATTAAACCCCAATTTTTTTACTTTTGCAATAAATTCCGGCAAATCCTTATGTATTGTAGGTTCGCCTCCCGTAATGCATACTCCTTGCAAATATCCTTGGCGATTCTCAAGAAAAAAGAGCACCTCTGCTTCGGAAATCCTCACAGGACTTGTATCGAAAACCAGAGATGCGTTTTGACAAAAAGGACAACAAAAATTGCATCCGCCCGTAAATAGTGTGCATGCAACATGCTCTGGATAATCTAGGAGAGTGACTTTTTGAATTCCTCGAAAAATCATAACTTTCCCCTCCCAAATCTTCCTTTCTTTTCGCCAAAACTTTTTATAACGTGATGTAATTCACTATGCCACAAAGTTTAAAAAAAGTCAACATATTGTGCCTACAAAAATTTTAGACACAATATGTTGATTTTGCACTACAATGTTATAACACCTACATATTCCCCAACCTAACTCTATTTAAATGCTTTGAAGCTATTTCTTTTAATTTCTTCATTTTATTGATATCCGTAGCCGGCTCATCGTATTTGTAACAAGGGAAATACCTGCTTAAATGCAGTGGAATGTCCGGATTCAGTGAAGCTAAAAATTTTGCCATCTCATACATCTCATCTTCATTATCTGAAATTTTTGGCACTACTAGAGTTGTAATTTCCACGTGCGATGTAGCCTGAGCCAATTCAATAGTTTTTAGCACCGTATTAAAATCGCCACCCAGTTTTTTATATGTTTCTTCAGAAAAACATTTTAAATCTATATTCCATGCCGAAACATATGGCAGTAACTGTTTTAAATAAGGTTCGTTAATTTGCCCATTTGTAACAAGCACTATTTCTAACCCTTCGTTCTGTGCAAGCTTTGCTGTATCTAAAACATACTCAAAAGCAATAAGTGGCTCGTTATACGTGAACGCAATCCCTATGTTCCCTAACCTTTTTTCAGAATTTGCAAGAGTTATCAATTGTTCCGGTGGGATATCATAAATAACATCCTGTTTTCTGCCTCTGCTCGCAATATGATAATTTTGACAGAACGGACAACTCATATTGCATCCAAAACCGCCCACTGACAAAATATTAGCCCCCGGGTGAAAATATAAAAGCGGTTTTTTCTCAATTGGATCTAAAGCGAACGATGTAACTTTACCATAATTTAAAGGCACTACTTCTAAAGCCTTTAAAGGCTTTTCTTTAGATTCATAACTCTTCTCAGTCTTTATAGGAGCTTCAATAGTTTCGGTAGTTTCAGTAGTTTCAGTTATTTCAGTTATTTCACTTGCTTCACTCCCACTACTCAATTTCGCCTGTCTGGCACCGCAAAGACCAATTTGTCCTTCACTCAATTTACAATAATGCGGGCATAGTTGACATGTAATTTTCTCATTCATGTCTAACAACCTCAAAACGCTCCAGTTGATATTCTTCATATTTTGCAATGCCGGCCTTTTGTCTAGCTATATCGATTTGTTCTTCCACAGTATCAACGCCTTCTAAATTAGGAAGCAAAACTCCTCGTCTATATCCATGGCTGACAATTACACCATATTTTTTTGGATCTAATTCTTCAGGACCGCTTATTTTTTCCGGTTCTGACAACACATCAACACTAATTTGAAGATCATCTAATTCATCCAGATGAAGTGATGTGAACCGTGGGTCTTCCGTAGCAGCAGAAATAGCGTTATATTGTATTTCCAAAGCAACTGATTCATGGCACGGAGCTAGAGTACCAATACAACCTCTTAATCGCCCCTCGCGATGTAGGGATACGAAAGTAGCAGCACGATTTTTTAACATTTCAGCCGGCAAATCTTTTGGCAATTCAGGACGAATACCTGTTTTTACATAATCTTCGATAGTATACCGAGCTAATGAAACATATGGATCTTCTACGTTTGAAACGGAATTTTCATCTTCAGTTGCGGGCTTTGACTTTTCTAATTCAAGGAATCTACGTTTAGAATTTTCTTTTGTTGGTACAAACCGTCCAACTGCGTATCCTACACCAAAAGTTCCTTCATATGAAAAGATTTCTGTTTCAACATCTTTTCCGTCAAACAATCCTGCCATTATCTGGAAAGAAGATAACCCACATTGTGCAGCTTCTTCCGTTAGATCCTTTGGCATAGTGAGTAATTCATCAAAAGCAGCTCTACTAAGAATATCTACCAACTTCTGATCAAATTCAGGTCCTTCTTTTTTAAATCCATAAGGACCATCCTCTTTTAAAACATGGGATAAATCGCCCGAGGCAATAAATACAACTCGACGTTTTAATTCTTTAGCAGCTTCAGCAATAATTTGACCTAAACGGTAATGGGTTTTTGCAGGAAGATCGGAAAGTCCGAAACGTAAAAATTTAAAATCTTTGTACTTTTTACAAATAAAACGTAACGGTACTAAACTTCCGTGGTCCAATTTGTTCGTTTTGGTGTCAGCAAAAATTGGAAGGTTCATTTCACCTGCTTTTTTCAAAATAGCTTTTCCTAGAGTCAAATCGTTACTTAAAATTTCTTTAACAAACGGAACACCAAAAGTCCCCATATCGCCCCAGTCAAGTTCAGAAAAGGATAAGAAAAAAGCATCTCTGTAAAGTGGTGCGTGCGGTGAAGAAAGAATAATTGTACTGGGAGCCAGTTCAGCTATTTCGTCAGCAACCTGTTTAAAAGCTTTCGTTGTAGCTTCAATCTCTTTTTCTTCACCCTTTCCAATTTCAGGCAAAATAATAGGTGGATGAGGTACAACATAAGCTTTCAAAATGCCACATTCCATTTTTTTAGTCATTATAATCACCCCATAAGTAATGTTAACACCTTTTTTCTTATTTTAATAAACATAAGCATTTTGCATTATAATATCTACCTTTTAAATTATATCAAATAAAGTTATTTCGTTAAAGTTAAAGTTATTTTGTCAAAACCAAAACTGTTTAGATAAAATTAATATCGTTTTGGTTAAGTTAAAGTTATTTTGCAAAAACTAAAACTGTTTAGATAAAGTTAAAGTTGGTTCGTTAAGATTAAAACTATTCAGATAAAGTTAAAATTGTTTTGTTAAATTAAAAATCGTTTTGGTTAAATTAATGTTATTACAATGAATTTAAAGTTACTTCAACAGAGTTAATGTTTAATGTAGGTTCAACAAAATCTTATGAAAATCATAAAATAAAAAGAGGAATAGAAACACCGACCTCCAATTGTTAGATTTAGGTCTAACTTTTGAGGGTCGGTTCATTTTTCTAAGTGCTTTTTTTCATTGAAAGTCTTTTAAATAAATACTCTATGTATGCATTTTTATATTTACTCGTTTGAGTTCGTATCTTTATCTAATTTTCCTTAATTTTCTTCACTGCTTAATATCTTCTTTCGATTGAAAGCTGCTACAGCTGTTACAATTGATGCCATTGCAAAAACGGAAATTACAATTACTTCTGATACATCGCCCGTATTTGCAATTTTATCTTTTACAGTACTGCCGGATTGTAAAGTTTTATCCGCAACTGACTGACCGGATTGTGGCGTTTTGTCATTCACTGTTACACCTGTGTCAGCATTGTTGTTTGTACTTGTATTGCCATTAGAATTACCATTTGTATTGTTTGTGCTTCCGTTATTTCCGGTAGTTTCTTCATCGGTATTTGGGTTATCTACTACCGGATCATTAATATTTGCTGTTTTTCTAATTGTAAATTTATCAAGCACTGACATGTCGTCTGTGAAATATGTTGTCATTGTGTATTCTGTATCTGTTATAGAAACCTCTATTGCCGTTGGGCGTTTGCTCTGATCTATCTTTGCTGCGTAGTCAGCATCAAAGTTTTCAGCAACACCATAGTATTTACTTCCGCTTCCTGAGTTGCCTGTTATATAAAGAACTCCTGTTGGAGCAACTACTTCGCTCTGTGGACCTTTTACAGAATCAGGAGTTGTTCCATTCATCATATAAGACCTTGTATAAATGTGGTCATGACCCATAAACACAACGTCGATGCCGAGTTTGTTAAGTATTGGTGGAAGCGAATTTCTTCTTGAAATAATATCCGGATCATCCCAGTGTCCTGCTGTTGAATAAATTGAGTGATGGAAAACAACTATTTTCCATTTTGCGTCTGGATTTTTTTCAATCGCATTTTTCAAAAATGCCTCATGTCCTATTGTTGACATGCTATTTGAGTTGATATGCATAAACAAAGTATTGCCATACACGTACCAATAGTTTGCACCTGCTAATGTTCTACCGTATATTGCACTTTCATTTGGAATATTAAAATGCTGTCCATATGCAGTTGAACTATTATCGTGGTTACCAATTGTAGGAGCAAGTGCGAGAGATGCAAGTCTTTCGTTTAAAAATCCCGCATATTCTATTTCACTACTTGATGTGTTTACTTGGTCACCTGCTGAAATTAGGAAATCTACATTTAATTTGGTTTGAATTGCATTTAAAGCAACTTCCCAACCTGCAATTCCTGCCTCTAAATCGCCCGAACCTATCTGAGGGTCGCCAACCACTGCAAAACGAATACCTTTACTGACATCACCTGTCTTAAATGTGTATGTTTTACTAATTTGCTCACCGTTTACAAAACGATATACATATTCTGTATTTGCTTTAAGTTCATCCATTGTAGCTTGGTTAGTATAAAAACCTGTATCATTTGATAATCTTGAAATTGCCTTTGCTTCCCTATATTTTGCAGGGAACGCATTACCAACCATAGTTGATTTTGGAGCATACTGCACTGTTCCCGGCATCATAGTCTTTGCATACCATGTAATATTTCTAGAATTCTCATCTGAACCAACTGTTAAACAAACAGATTTTTGTTCAATTGATTTACTTCCTTTAATCGATTTTTGATTTGCGGTTGTATTTACACCGTAAGCATATGCAAATGTTGCAGTTGAAACGCTACTTAAAATTACAATTAATGCTATTAAAAGACTTGTTACTCTTCTCTTCATATTTTAATACACTTTCGTTCCTTTCTTTAACTTTCTTCAATTTGTTACTTATTATTCTCAATACTCGGGTGTAATTTAATATATAGGTGTAAAATCTACTATCAAAACTATGTTAAATTTCGGTAAAATAGGTAAAATAATAAACATAGATATTACAAGTCCAGTTTCTAAAATGCTAAATATAATGACTACTGCCTTTTCAATAATTTTGATTTCTTAGTGTGAAGATGCAAGTAAAAATAGAACTACCATATGAAGAATATTATAAAAAAAGCACCTAGGATTTTCCTAAGTGCCTTTTTAAATATTTACTTTTGAAAAACAACTTACAAATGTTCAATTACATTCTTTCATTATCACTCTGTCGTTTTTCATCTTCTCTTTTTTTCAATACACCGAGACCAAATGCAAGTGCTCCAAGTGCTATAGCAGTTGCGGCAACTCCGAGAAGATTTACAGAAGAATCACCGGTGTTTGCAATAGCTGCCTGTTTATTTGTATCTGCAGCCGGTGTTGAATCAACTACTGTTGTAGAACCGCTAGTGTTTGTGTTAGTTTCTTGATTTGAACCTGGTGTTGAGTCACCATGGTCAATTACAGGTGGTAGAGAAGCATCCGGCTTAGAATCAGGATCTTTTGGATCTGTTCCAGCTGTGATTTCATCTTCATCTGAGAATCCGTCTCCATCATCATCCGGATCAGTTATGTCCGGGTCACCATCGTTATCTGTATCTCTTTGTACAACGATTGTAAATGTCTCAGTTGAACTGTTACCAGCATCATCTGTAGCTGTAACTGTAATTTCAATTTCTCTTTCTTCCTCAGTTTTACCCCAGTCGTCTACTTCCGGTGTACCTGAGATTGTGTTTGTATCTTCATCAAATGTTACACCATCCGGAAGACCGGTTACTGTAATTGTTGCAT
>JAAYOC010000002.1 GCA_012520505.1 Oscillospiraceae bacterium | reverse complement strand
TATTTTTCTTCAGCTTCTTTGAAAACTGGAATAGCCTTTTTCTCTTGCTGATTTAGTTAATTTTTGTCTGGAAGAACAGGCTTTAGATAGAATACTAAATCCATTGGATCTGCATTGTACAATGTAAAGACTTTTCGAAGAATCGACATCTTTTTAACCGTACTTGTGTTCTTTTCAATATATAAATTTTTATCGATTTTTAAAGGACTTCTTAAATCAGATCCATTATTAGAAACGTATGTAGCAAGGTATTGATTGTCTTTTTTATTGTAAGCAACAGAATTAGTACAGATTTATCAGTTTGATGAAGAGCTTTTATAATGTGCTCAAACATATCAATCCAACTTGTTACAGGTTGTTCAGTGCTTAGATAGCTATACTTTGCAATATTTCTACCGGTAACGTCGGCATTCTCATCATCTAAGCTGCAGGTATCAAATTCTTTCTCGTTTGGAGAAAAGCTTGTTTCTGGATAAGGCCATATTTTCATAGCTAGATCCAGCATTTCTTCATTGCGCTCTTCAAGCTCCTCTAATCCCCAATTTTCCTTAGTTGCAATTTTCTGGTTCATCTTTAATCCGCTGACTTTAAAACCACCTTCTTTAGCGTCTCGCTTTTCAACAAAGGTGTTGTTGCTCAGCTTAGGGTTGTATCCAGTCAAAGTCAGATTAGCTAAACGATGTTGCCATGTTTCATGGATCGAAATCGCATTTTTTCCTAGGCTTTTTGTCCATGCTGGAGTTAAATGTTGTGGCATGATATGTTCGATGGTGTAATTGTTATTGTCAAGATGAGAGAAAATATCTTTTGTTTCAATAGTTCCATAGTTTTCAATACGTTCGAACAAATAAGCTTTGTACTTACTACGCATCAAGTAGACTTGTTTTTCAGAAAGTGCAGCACGGAATTCCTTATCATCAGGGAAGCGAACGCTTTCCTTTTTGGAGCGCAAAGCATAAATGAATTTTGAAACGTAATTACTTTCATTTTTATCGAAGCGGATAATTTCTTTGTTTAAGTTCCAAAACAACTTTGTCAATGCGTTAGTAGGCACTTCACAGATATTTCTTCTGAACAAGAAATTCTCTGTGATTAGGAAAATTTTTAGTACATCATCAGTAGATATTTTTCCATCCTGATTCAATTTCAAAATTTCCATCAGGAAAGGTCGTTGAACAGTAATTTCAAGACGCATCAAACGGTATAAACAGTTATCTAGTTTATTTTCGTTTAATCCACTTTTACATGTAAGTAATTTTTCAAAGAAACGAGCGTATCTTAAAAGCTCGGTGAGCAAATTGTCAAAATTGACAGACCAAACTGATTCTGCGTAGTGTTTAAAAGCGCCATAAACATCATTTTGTTTGGGAGTAACCTGAAGTTTGATACTTAAGTAGTCTCTTACAAATCCACTAACGTCATTGTTTGTGCATTTCTCAATTTTCGCCCAGAATTTATCGTAATACTCATTCTGTTTCTGTGGAGCGAGTCTCATAAGTACATAATTTCTTATTTTATCTCCTTCGGTAAGTGCTAGGCCTGTAGAATTCAAACTTTCAAAAATCAGTTGTGCATTATCTTCTTTATCTAAGGTAATACTGATGATTTCAAGTCTACCTATTGCTGAATATAAATCAGTTACCGGAATTTTTTCATTAAGAATCGCGTCATAGAAGAACTGATAATTAATTGTTAGTTTTGAACTATAGTCATAGTCTTCTATATCGCCAAATAGTTTAGAAAGTGCGATGCGATCGCTTTTTACCGGGCGTAGCTTAATTCTGTCATCATCACTAGCCCAAGGTGATATTAGAAAACGTTGGTTAATTTGCTCATCAAGCTTATCTTCAGTAGATGCTATTTTTCCCTGAGCAATAAGGTTACTAATTGCTAAAAGTAATAATGTTATGGTTGTTAATCTTTGCTGACCATCTATAATGAGGTATTCAATTTTACTGCCATTTGGAACAACAGCTGAAACAATGCTGCCAAAGAAATGTTTACTGCTTCCTTCTTTTACAATTTTCTTCAAATCATTAAATAACTGGCGACAGTTTTCATATTTCCAATCATATTTTCGTTGGTATACTGGAATCACGTAACGCTTATCAGTGCCTTCCATAAAGGCTGTCATCATAGCCTCTGAACCTTTCATTTAATTCTCCTGTAAGCCATCATATAGGCGATTTGAGTTTTATCTTTGGTGCTTTTTTCTAAATGTTTAATAGCTGTAATTGAAAAATGGTTATATTTATTATGCATTAGTACGTAATAATTATTCAATTTAAATAGATGATAATTAGTTATATTATAGATCTCTAACCGAAAAAATATTGGTTCAGTCCTTAAAATTGTGAAAGCTTT
>JAAYOC010000026.1 GCA_012520505.1 Oscillospiraceae bacterium | reverse complement strand
TTCAGAACGTCGTGAGACAGTTCGGTCCCTATCTGTCGTGGGCGCAGGATATTTGAGGAGCGCTGTCCCTAGTACGAGAGGACCGGGATGGACGTACCTCTGGTGTACCAGTTGTCATGCCAGTGGCATAGCTGGGCAGCTAAGTACGGAATGGATAAACGCTGAAAGCATCTAAGCGTGAAGCCACCTTCAAGATAAGATATCCCATAGTGTTAAGCTAGTAAGACCCCTTGTAGACTACAAGGTTGATAGGCAGCGTGTGTAAGCATGGCGACATGTTCAGCTTGGCTGTACTAATAGGTCGAGGGCTTGTCTAATACAAGAATCTATGTGTTACAATCTTTGTTCTTTATTCAGTTTTCAAGGTGTAAACTTTGAAAAGTCGGTGTCTATGACGATGAGGGTCCACCCGTTCCCATCCCGAACACGGTAGTTAAGCTCATTAGTGCCGAAGATACTTAGGGGGCAGCCCCTCGGGAAAATAGGTCGATGCCGACACTAAAAGAAGACCGAAAGCTAATTGCTTTCGGTCTTTTTTAAAAAAAGGAAATAAATAAAGTGCACGTACCAACAAGCTTTTGCTTTTGGATTTATTATTTAAAACATATGCACCATTAGCTCAGTTGGTAGAGCACCTGACTCTTAATCACGTTGTCCACGGTTCGAGCCCGTGATGGTGTACCATAACAAACAAATATATTTAAACGGCCCGTTGGTCAAGTGGCCTAAGACTCCGGCCTCTCACGCCGGCAACACGGGTTCGAATCCCGTACGGGTCACCACCATCAAAACATTAATTGAGAAACTTAAAATGCCTTAATAGCTCAGTCGGTAGAGCACTCGGCTGTTAACCGAGTTGTCGTAGGTTCGAGTCCTACTTGAGGCGCCAAAATAGAGGACACTCACCGGAGTGCCCTCTATTTTATTGTCTTTAAGCCTCTCCCTACAACTCGGTGTAAAACAGCCGGGCTGTTAACTGGGTCAAGTGCTTTCGCTCCCGGTGGGAGATGAAGGAAGTGCTTGAGCAGGAAGAAACAAGGAATATCACGACGTGGTAGCGAGTGAGACGACTATGTTTTCTGACCGTATGTTGTCGTAGGTTCGAGTCCTAACAACTCGGTGTAAAACAGCCGGGTTTTTCCTAAATTTGTGCTGGAGATGACAATAACAACACTTCTAAAAAAACAAAAATCTTTTGTGCAAAATGCCGAAAGAAAGCGATTAATTAATTAAATTTTGTTAAAAAACTTGCCAAAAAATTGACTTAGTCTGCTAATTATAGTAAAATCATTGAGTATATTTTTATAACTATTTTAAGGTGGTAAATCGATGAACTCTAAAACATTGCTTTATATATTAAAGCGTGTGTTTCTGGCCTTGTTTACAGTATGGGTAGTTATTACAATTACCTTTTTTGTAATGCATGCTGTGCCAGGTGGTCCTTTTGTTGGTGAAAAGGCTACAACTCCATTTATACAGGCTGCCATGGAAGCAAAGTACGGCCTCGATAAACCGTTGTCAGAACAATACACAACCTATTTAAAAGACATTGTAACTAAACTTGATTTCGGTCCGTCGCTCAAGCAAAGAGGGCGAACTGTTATAGATATTATCACAGATGGTTTGAAAACTTCTGTAGAGCTTGGTATTATTGCAGCAAGCATTGCACTTGTAATTGGTGTTGTATCCGGTGCAGTTGCGGCTTTAAACAGAAATAAAATGATTGATAAAATTATTATGGTTTTTACAACGGCATTTATTTCTATGCCGTCATTTATCATGGGTTCATTATTATTGGTTTTTTTTGCAATTGAGCTTGGTATTTTTCCGGCAAATGGTTCAACTCCTGCCGGATTAATTCTTCCGGTAATTACATTGGCATTATC
The DNA here is from genome assembly GCA_012520505.1 of Oscillospiraceae bacterium. Classification (GTDB taxonomy): domain Bacteria; phylum Bacillota; class Clostridia; order Oscillospirales; family Acutalibacteraceae; genus UBA1227. The sequence continues at coordinate 125,177 of JAAYOC010000026.1, read as the reverse complement.
TCCAATGGCTAATATTACTCGTCTTACCAGGTCATCAATGCTTGACGTATTGGGGCAGGATTATATTCGTACTGCTCATGCTAAGGGTGTATCCGGTAAAAATATTATCTTTGGTCATGCACTTAAAAATGCTTTGATTCCAGTTATCACCTATTGTGGGCCGATGCTTGCTTATATAGTTACAGGTTCACTTGTAGTTGAGAAGATTTTTGCTGTACCGGGCCTTGGTAGAGCCTTCATAAATAGTATTACCGGTCGTGATTATCCGCTTGTAATGGGCACAACAATTGTTCTTGCAACTTTAATTGTTTTTATGAATTTATTGTCTGATATTCTTTACAAAGTGGTTGATCCGCGTATCAATTTGGAATAGGAGGCGGTGGCGTGTTTAATAAAGAAAAACCATTTAGTCTCCAGCAAAATTTAGACGAATTTCTTCCTGCAACTGATGAAGAGAAGGAATATTTAGTACAAATGAGACCTTCAACAACTTTCTTTAAGGATGGTGTTAAGCGTCTTCTTAAGAATAAAATTGCTACTTTAAGCCTTTTTGTTATTGTTTTTATAACCTTGGCTTCAATTTTCTTGCCGTTTTTCTGGCCTTATGCATATGAAGCACAGTTAGGTGTTACCGCGGGTAAGCCGGTTGATGCATCTTATAACAATTTAAAACCTTTTGAGTATGGTCGTACAGAACTTAAAGCAATTGAGGCAGGAGAAAAAGTTTTCCCACATATTTTTGGAACTGATTCAGCAGGTCGTGATTATTTCATTCGTGTTGTATATGGAACTCGTATTTCACTTGCTGTTGGTTTTTTTGCAAGTATTATCGTTTTGATTATTGGTATGACTGTAGGTTCAATTTCCGGTTATTTTGGTGGAAAAGTTGACCTGTTAATTATGAGGATAGTTGACATTATTTATTCACTTCCGGATATGTTGATGGTAATACTCTTGTCATCAGTATTAAAGGATACATTACGTCCTTATATTACGGGAACGATATTGGCTAATCTTGGCAGTAATATGATTAGTTTGTATGTAGTATTTGGACTTTTATATTGGGTATCTATGGCACGGCTAATTCGTGGACAGATTCTTTCTCTTCGTGAGCAGGAATATGTGCTTGCAGCAAGGGCAACAGGAGCTCCGGGCGGTTGGATAATTAGGAAACATCTTTTGCCTAATAGTATTAGTGTAGTCATTATTTCGACTGCTCTTCAAATTCCAAGTGCAATTTTTACTGAGAGTTATCTTTCGTTTTTAGGACTCGGTGTAGATGCTCCAATGCCATCACTTGGTTCACTCGCATCGGATGCGCTTAACGGAATTTCATCTTATTCATACAGACTTGTAATTCCGGCAATCGTTATTTCACTTATAGTATTGTCCCTAAACCTCTTTGGTGATGGGCTTCGCGATGCATTTGATCCAAAACTAAACGGGTAAGAAAGGGGAAGCAAAATGGCACGACTTTTAGAGGTAAAAGACCTCAAAACCTCTTTCTTTACAGATGTTGGTGAAGTTAAAGCGGTAAACGGAATTTCTTTTAATCTTGATAGAGGTAAAGTTTTAGGTATTGTTGGCGAATCAGGTTCAGGTAAATCTGTAACTGCTTATTCAATAATGCAGATACTTACCGGAACCGGAAAAATTGTTTCCGGCTCTATCAAATATGACGGTAAAGAACTTGTAGGTGCCGGAGAAAAAGTTATGAAAGATATCAGAGGAAATAATATTTCTATTATTTTCCAAGATCCTATGACATCCTTAAATCCAACCTATACAATTGGTCATCAACTTACAGAGGCTATTATTCTTCATACGGACCGTAATAAAAAACAGGCTTGGGACCGAGCTGTAGAAATGCTTAGGCTTGTTAATGTTAATGAACCGGAGAAGCGTATGAAGCAATATCCTTATGAATTTTCCGGTGGTATGAGACAGCGTGTAATGATTGCTATGGCACTTGCCTGTGAACCGGATATCCTCATTGCTGACGAGCCTACAACAGCTCTTGACGTTACTATTCAAGCTCAAATTCTTGAACTTATGAAATCGCTTCAGGAAGAGCTTGGAATGGCTATTATTATGATTACACATGACCTTGGTGTTATTGCTCAGATGTGTGATGAGGTAATTGTAATGTATGCAGGCTCAATTTGTGAGCAAGGTACAGCAGACGAAATTTTCTATAATCCAAAGCATGAATATACAAAAGGACTTCTTCGCTCAATTCCGTCTCAAGCAAATGCAGGTAAGAAGTTAGAACCTATTGCAGGTACACCAATTGATCTTCTTAACATGCCAAAAGGTTGTGCTTTTGCACCACGATGCGATGTAGCAATGAAAATTTGTCTTAAGGAAAATGCTTCCAGAATGCAAATTAACGATGACCATCAGGCAGCATGTTGGGTAAACGTAAGGGAGGCGATTTCAAATGAGTGAAAATACACCTCTCCTTGAAGTAAAGGATTTAAAACAATACTTTACAATTAACACCGGTCTTCTTCAGTCGAAGCAATTAAAAGCTGTTGATGGAGTATCTTTTTCAATCAATAAAGGCGAGACACTAGGTCTCGTAGGCGAATCAGGTTGTGGAAAAACAACTGTTGGTCGAAGTCTTCTAAATCTTTACAAACCTACAAGCGGTCAAATTTTTTATGAAGGTAAAGAGATTAAGACAAGAAATGATATTAAAGAGTTTCGAAAAAAAGCTACAATGGTTTTCCAAGACCCTTATTCATCTCTTAATCCCAGAATGACCGTATCCTATATTATTGGTGAACCACTTGATGTTCATAAGCTTTATAAAACTAAAGAGGAAAGAGAAGCTAGAATTCTTGAACTTATGGGTTATGTAGGACTTAACTCAGAGCATGCATCTCGTTATGCTCACGAATTTTCAGGTGGTCAACGTCAAAGAATCGGTATTGCAAGAGCTCTTGCTGTAAATCCGGATTTTATTGTTTGTGATGAACCTGTATCTGCTCTTGACGTGTCAATTCAAGCTCAAGTAATCAATATGTTTGAGGAGCTTCAGGAGAAGTTTGGTCTTACATATTTATTTATCGCACACGATTTACTTGTTGTTCGTCATATAAGTGACCGTATTGCTATTATGTATCTTGGAAAAATGGTTGAGATTGCGGATGCGGAAGAAATTTACAACCATCCGCTTCATCCGTATTCTAAATCGCTTCTTTCAGCTGTACCTATACCTGATCCAAAGATTGCTCGTACAAATAAGCGAATAGTTCTTTCAGGTGATATTCCAAGTCCGCTGAATGCTCCTTCAGGTTGTCCTTTCCGTACACGTTGTGCTTATGCAGTAGAACGGTGTGCAGAAACAATGCCTGAATTTAAGGAAGTATCTACGGATCACTTTGTCGCTTGTCATAGAACAAGCGAAATCAATTAGTATCTATACGTCTGTGCACCTTAGGGAGACGTATATATATATTTATTCATTACGAAAGGATGAAGAAAATGAAAAACATGAGAAGAATCCTTGCTCTGCTTATGGCTTTAACAATGTTATTTGGCCTTGTAGCATGTGCAAAGGATGGTAAAAAGAAGATAGACAAGAATGTTCTTCCAGTTTGTCTTTCTTCTGAGCCAGACACAATCGACCCTGCATTAAACTCAGCGGTTGACGGTGCAACAATGCTCGTTCATTTATTTGCCGGGCTTTCAAAATGGGCTCAGCAAGATGATGGCACTCTTGCAATCGCACCTGACTGTGTAACTGAACTCGTTGATCCGGTTGAAAATGCAGACGGCACAGTAACTTATACGTATACACTTAGGGATGGTCTTAAGTGGTCAGATGGTAAGGATCTTGTTGCCGGCGATTTCGTTTATGCTTGGAACCGTGCAGCTTCATTCGATCTTGCAGCTGACTATGGCTATATGTTTGAAGTAGTTGATGGCTATGCAAAGATGACTGAAGCTAAGGAAACAGGCGAAGTAAACGAAGATGGTGAGCCAATTCTTGAAGCTGTTTATCCAGATGCTAAGCTCAATGTTCAGGCTCCGGACGATAAGACACTTGTTGTTACACTTGCAAATGCTGTTTCTTATTGGGACGAGCTTCTTGCATTCCCAACATACTTCCCGGTACGTGAAGATGTTGTTGCAAACGAAGCTTGGGCTACAGATCCGGCAACATATGTTTCTAATGGTCCTTACAAATTAACAGGTTGGGACCACAATAGTGTTATTACAATTGAAAAGAATGAACACTATTATGATGCAGCAAGTATAACAATGCCTAAAATCAAGTTTTATCTCTCAGATGATAGTAACAACATGCTTGCAAACTTCAAGAGTAATGAGTGGCTATTTATCGATGATGTTCCTACAAACGAAATAGCAGCACTTAAGAAGGATTATCCAAATAACTTCGTAGTAGCTGGTCAGATTGGAACATACTATGTATGCTGGAATGTAAATGAAGAAATTCTTCCAAAGACATCTAAGCTTAAGGGAGTAGAAGCTGAAAAAGCTCGTGCAGAGATTCGTCAGGCTATTGCAGTTCTCTTTGATAGAAACTATATAGTTGAAGAAATTGCTCAGGGCGGACAGGTTCCTGCCGCTTCTTTCGTAGCTATGGGCATGAAGAACCCTGATGGTACAGAATTTACCTCTACAGCTGGTACAGAACCAGGCGGCGGATACTATAAGACTGATGAAGCAGCTATTGCTGAATATTACCAGTATGCATTAGAAGTATTCAAGAAGTATTATCAAACTGACAAAGAGGGTAAACTTGTTGACTTCCCAGAACTTGTATATCTTTACAATACAAGTGAAGGCCATAAGGCAATTGGTGAATATCTCCAGAGCGTACTCGCAGGTGTTGGTATCAAGATTAAACTTGAAAACCAAGAATGGGCAACATTCCTTAATACTCGTAAGATGGGTAACTATTCAGTAGCACGTAACGGCTGGGTTGCTGACTATTCAGATCCAATTTGTTTCCTTGATATGTGGACAACAAATTCAGGTAACAATGACGTTCAGTTTGGTAGAGGTGCTCATAAGAAACTTGCTATGTATGACCTAGACCTTACAGGAGTTGAAGGTTATAAACTTAAGGTGCAAAATGGTACATGGGCTCAGACTTATGACGTTCTTATTGCTGAAATTAAGGCTTGCCAAGATAACGTAAAACGTTATAAACTCATGCATATTGCCGAAGACATGCTTATGTCTACCGGTTGTATCGTACCTATTTACTTCTATACAGACCTTTATATGATTTCTGATAGTGTTGAAGGCTTCTATTCTTCACCACTTGCGTACAAGTATTTCATGTACACAAAAATTAAATAATTAGGACTGAAATATAGGACTAAAAACCTTGAGAGAGCAGAGAAATCTGCTCTCTCTTTTTTTGTCTAATAATTTACTTGTTTTAGATACTAAAACATGTTAGAATGCTCACAAGTATTTTTTGAGGAGGAATTCATATGAAAAAGTATATAAAAATTGCTGGCGGAGCCCTTGCTGCAGTAATTGTTGTGTCAATTGCTGTGTTCGCTCTTTTGTGCTGGTTATTCTTCGGTGTTTTACTCCCATTTTATAATGTGCCAAACGCAAATAAAACTGTTGCAGTATATAATCCCCAAATGGGTCTTGTATCAGAACAGACTTTAGAGGCCCTTGAAAATAGCAAATATTCTAAAAAATATGAGCTTGGTATCAATAAAGCCGGCGAAGTTGTGTTTAAGCACCCTATTAAGGCTTGGTCAAAGTCTAAAAGCGAATATAAGGAGTGCTGGAAATATGCTGATAAGAAATTACATAAAAAGCATATTTCCAGAACGTATTACATCAAATATATTGGTTATATGGATGAGGTAGCAAAAGAAAAACCTGAACTAAAAGAACAGGCAGAAATTTATGCGGAAATTTTAGAGATTTATTCTCGTAGCTACAATAAACATAGATAGTGCAGATAATGATATAAAGATGAAAGATAAAAAGATAAAAGATAAAAGACAGGAGATGATTAATAATGGAAAAAACTCAACGTGAACACTTAGGTAGTCGTTTAGGTTTCATCCTTCTCTCAGCAGGATGTGCTATTGGTTGCGGCAATGTTTGGAAATTCCCTTGGCTGACAGGTCAAAATGGGGGCGGAGGATTTGTACTTGTATATATTCTTTGCCTTTTAATCCTTGGGCTTCCGGCTATGACAATGGAATTTGCAATTGGTCGTGCTTCACAGGCAAGTCCTGTTAAAATGTATCAAAAACTTCAAAAACCAAACCACAAATGGCATTATCATGGCTTTCTTGCTTTCTTTGGAAATATAGCACTTATGGCGTTTTATACCGTAGTTACCGGTTGGATGGTTTATTATTTTTATAAGTTTCTTGTTGGAGAGAATGAAGCCCTTGGTTTTGTTTCAATGATTACAAATCCAACAGTAAATGTAGTGTTTCACGCAATTGTTGTATTCTTAGGGTTTTTCATATTGTCTTTTAATCTTCAAACAGGGCTTGAAAAAGTCACAAAATATATGATGATGTTACTTTTCCTTCTTATGATAGCACTTGCTATAAATAGCTTTACTCTTCCTGGTGCGGCAGAAGGTCTTAAGTTTTATCTTGTTCCTGATTTTTCTAAAATAAATGTACAGGTTATCGTAGCAGCAATGAATCAAGCTTTCTTTTCATTGTCGATAGGTATTGGTGCGATGGCTATTTTTGGTTCTTACATTGGTAAAGAACGTACACTTTTAGGAGAGTCGGTAAATATTATTTGTCTTGATACTTTTGTAGCAATTACAGCCGGTCTTATCATTTTCCCAGCTTGTTTTACATACGATGTTGAGGTTGGTGCCGGCCCATCACTCCTTTTTGATACAATGGTATCTGTGTTTAATAATATGACAGGTGGTCGTTTCTGGGGTTCAATTTTCTTCCTATTTATGGTGTTTGCTGCATTCTCAACAGTACTTGCTGTATTTGAAAATATTTTAGCTTGTGTCCGTGAGCTTACCGGTTGGAGCCGTAAAAAGGGTGCTTTAGTTTGTGCTATTCTTATCTTTGGCCTCGGCACTACAACAGCTCTTGGATATAGCGTATTTAAGTTCCAACCTTTTGCTGAAGGTAGTGCTTGGCTTGATTTTTGGGATTTTATAGTATCAACAAACTTACTTCCTCTTGGTGCATTTATTTTCACAGTATTCTCTTGTTCTAAAAAGTTTGGTTGGGGCTGGGAAAACATGAAGGCTGAAGCTAATGCCGGTGAGGGCCTTAAAATTAAAGATTGGATGAAACCTATTTTCACATACATTGTTCCCGCAATTGTGCTTATACTTTATATTTATGGCCTTGCAACTTTTGCTTGGAAATAAGTTGGTTTAATTTCGCAGAGGGAGAAAACATCTCCTTCTGCGTTTTTTCTTAAGGAGCATTAAGGTGCACTAAAGTGCGTCTTAAGAACTATTATAAAAAACAAAAAATATTATTAGGAGTTACGATGAAAGTTTTAGATTATTTTAAAGAAATATGTAAAATCCCTCATGGGTCAGGAAATACAAAAGCAATTGCAGATTATTGTATCAATTTTGCAAAAGAACAGGGATTTGAGTATTACACAGATGCATTAAACAATGTTATTATTTATGCACCGGGTACTGTCGGATTTGAAAATCATAAACCGGTCATTCTTCAAGGACATCTTGATATGGTTTGCGAAAAGACAGAGGATAAAGAGTTTGATTTTTATTGCGATTCACTTGAACTTCGTACAGAAGGAGATTTTCTTTATGCAACAGATACTACTCTGGGCGCAGATAATGGAATTGCAGTGGCGATGATTTTAACGTTGCTGGCTGATAAGACGGCACAGCATCCGCCAATAGAGGCTGTATTTACCACAGATGAAGAGATTGGAATGTTTGGCGCTAAAAAATTAGATGTAACAAAACTTTCATCAACTACACTTATTAATCTGGATTCAGACTCTGAAGGAGTTCTAATTGTTAGTTGTGCAGGCGGTGCAAAAGTAGATATTCACAAGGAACTTCAAATCGAATATGTACATAATGTGTTAAAATCCATAGATGATATATATCAAAATGCAGAAAAACAAACAGAAGTAAGCGGTATTCCATTTAGAATAACCGTTTCCGGGCTTAAAGGAGGCCATTCCGGTATTGAGATTAATAAGGGACGATTAAACTCCAATAAGGTGATGGCGGCTTTCTTAGGCGCTTTAAAGGCTAATGGTTATGAAGTACGTTTTGCAACGTTAAATGGTGGTTTTAAAGATAATGCTATTCCTACTAACACAAGTGCAATTGTTTTTTTGAGAAAACCAGGTACAAATAGTATTGTGTCGCTTCTTCTCGATGTAATGCAACTTAAGGAGAAATTCGTAGAAGAAAATAATCTTGAAACTGATTTAGGGCTTGATATTTCAATAAAGGCATATGAGCCGACAATTGATACACTTGTTGCAAATTTGGAAGATAGTACAGAGCTTATTGATTTTTTAATTGAACTTCCGGATGGTGTACAAAAAATGAGTGCTGATATTAAAAATCTTCCGGAGACCTCACTTAACCTAGGTGTTTTAAAAATTTCTCAACAAATTCCTGATGGATATCTTCCGGAGCTTTATAAACAATTGAAAATTGATTCAGATATGAGAGTATCAGTTAGAAGTTCAAAGAAAGCTGAAAAAGAAGCTCTTCTTAAGAAAATAGAAGAACTTGCAAATAAAAGAAATGCCAAGTTTTCAGTGTCAGGCAGTTATCCGGCTTGGGAATATAGAAAGGATTCTCCACTTAGAGGCATTATGGTCTCCGCATATAGAGATTTATTTGGTAAAGAACCTGAAATAAAAGCGATTCATGCAGGTCTTGAATGTGGTCTTTTTGCAGATAAAATAGAAAATCTTGACTGTGTTTCTTTTGGCCCGGATTTATTTGATATTCATACTCCGAGAGAGCATTTATCAATTAGTTCGGCGGAGAGAACATACAAATATTTGTTAGAAGTTTTAAAGAGACTTTAATAAAAAAGTATTTTCAAAGGTTTTAATCAAAAACTTTAACTTAAAAACTTTAAATATAACGAATAACATTTTAAGCGGGAGGAAGGCAAATGAAGGTATTACTTATAAACGGAAGTCCTAGGCAACACGGCTGTACCTTTACAGCTCTTTCTGAGGTTGCCAATGCACTTAATTTGAATGAGATTGAAACTGAAATTTATTGGATTGGAAATAAGCCAATCGCAGGATGTATATCATGTAGAACTTGTGCCAAAACAGGCAAGTGTAGCATTGATGATCAAGTGAATGAATTGAAATTACGTCTTTCTGAGGTTGATGGTATTGTAATTGGTTCACCGGTTTACTATGCAGGTGGAGCCGGTTCACTTATTGCTTTCCTTGACAGACTTTTTTATTCCGGAGCTACCGATTCACTTGCAGGAAAGCCGGGTGCAGTTGTTGTTTCTTGTCGTAGGGGTGGTGCAACAGCTACTTTTGACCAGTTAAACAAGTTTTTTACAATTTCAAATATGCCAATAGTTCCTTCAAATTATTGGAACCAGGTTCATGGAAATACTCCTGAAGAAACAAAGCAAGATTTGGAAGGTCTCCAAACAATGCGTGTGCTTGGGGGAAATATGGCTTGGCTTATCAAATGCATTGAGGCAGGAAAGAAACAGGGTATTAAATATGCATCCACAGAACAGAAGATTCGTACAAATTTTATTAGATGATAACGTATTTAGGAATACATTATGGTAAAAAGATGGAGTATTAGAGTGGCAGATGAATAAAACATTAGAACATGCTCTTGCGTTTTTTACTATTGCAATTTGGGCAATTACATTCATTACAACTAAAGAACTTCAAAACACTTTTTCAAGTCTTGAAATCCTTTTTATTCGTTATTTTATTGCATATATAGCATTGTGGTTTATGTGTCCTAAACGAATAAAATTTGAATGGAAAACTGAAAAGTATTTTATCGCAGCTTCAATCTGTGGTGCATCTCTTTATCAGTATCTTGAAAATGTGTCAGTTGAATATACAACACCAGCAAGTGTGTCTTTTATTACAGCGCTGGCGCCACTTTTTACAGCTATTTTTGCTCATTTCATTTTAAAGGAAAAGCTGACAAAACGAATGATAATAGGTATGCTTATTTCAATTGCAGGTGTAGGACTTATTTCCTTCGGCGATTCAAAAGCTTTAGAGACAGGACTTTTGGGCGATGTAATTATTTTCTGTACAGTATGGCTTTGGGCGGTATATTCAATTCTTGTCAAGAAAATTGATGATTTTGGTTTTCCGGGTTTTGCTGTAACTCGTCGTATTTTCTTTTATGCACTTGTTGTAATGATAGTTCCTATATCTCTCACAGCTGATGTAAGTGTTTCTGATTTTACTGTAAGTTCAATTGCAAATTTGCTTTATCTTGGAGTACTTGCTTCTGCCCTTTGTTTTTATACTTGGAACAGGGCGGTGGCACGTCTTGGCACAATTACTGCAAGCAAATATTTATTCATTATGCCGATAATTACATTTTTTGCTCAACTTGTTTATAATAAATCTGTTGTTGGTGTTGCTTCCACTATCGGTATGGCAACAATTTTACTTGGTCTTTTTATCAGTGAACAGAAAAGCGGTGATGTAATTGAAGAAAAATAGAGTAATTCTTCATTGCGATTGTAATAGCTTTTTTGCATCTGTTGAATGTACAATGCGACCGGAACTTTGGAATGTACCTATGGCGGTAGCCGGCAATCCGGAAAATAGGCATGGTATTATTCTTGCAAAGAATAATATTGCCAAAAAATTTGGAGTGGTAACGGCGGAAGCCATTTGGGAGGCGAAACGTAAGTGCCCGGATTTGGTTTTAGTACCTCCGCAATATGATAAATATCAAGAGTTTTATGAAAAGATTAATCAAATTTATCTTGATTACACAGATTTAGTTGAGCCGTTTTCTATTGATGAATCGTTTCTTGATGTTACCGGAACCTTACATCTCTTCAAAAAGACGCCTAAAGAGCTTGCAGACGAAATTAGAGCTAGGGTGGAAGAGGAACTTGGAATTACCGTTTCAATAGGTGTGAGCTTTTGTAAGGTATTTGCAAAACTCGGTTCAGATTATAAAAAACCAAATGCCACAACGGTAATATTTGAAGAAGATGTTGAAAACATAGTATATCCTCTTCCAATAAGATCTTTATTTTCTGTAGGGAAAAAATCAGCAGAAATTTTAAATAATCGTGGTATTCATACAATTGGTGATTTAGCTGATATGCCCGAAGATTTTCTTGAAAAGATTTTAGGAAAACAGGGTAGAACGCTCTACTCGTATGTCCATTGCCTTGACGATGAACCTGTTCGGTCTTTTTATGATGGTAATGAGGCAAAATCAATTAGTAAGGGTATGACTTTTAAACATGATCTTATTCATCATGATGAAATTAAAGCGGGGGTCAATTTGCTTTCAGATGCTGTCGTAGAGCGCCTTCGCGCTGACCATAAGAAAGCTTATACAATTCAGGTCACAATAAAAGACGCATCGTTTAAGACTATTCAACGTCAGCGCAAACTTGATTTTCCAACCCGTCTAAACAGACAGATTTCTGAAGTTGCTTTGGAATTAATTGAAAATAACTGGGAGGTAGGAAAGAGACCTATTCGGTTAATAGCAATTAATTGCACTGAACTTGTACCGGAAGATATGGAAATTTTTACTCAACAAAGTCTTTTTGAAAAAATTGAATCTGTTGACAATAAAAAGGTTGAAAAAATTGAAGATACAATGGCAGATATTAGAGAAAAGTTTGGAAAAGATGTTATTAAATTTGGTTATATAAATCCGTTGAACGATAAAGAAAAATAATAAAATTTAACAAAGAAAAAGGCTTTAATAAAGGAAATTAGCACTTTAGCGATTAAAAACTTTAAAGTGCTAAAAAATTTTTGTTGACTTTCGCACTTTAAAGTGATATAGTTTTTGTCAAGTTAAATAAAAGGGGATATAAAATTGATTGTAAAAGTTTTAATGGTAGTAGCATTTTTTGTGGTAACGGTAGCAGTAGGATTTTACTGTCATCGTCATTCTACAGATGTAAATGGTTTTGTATTAGGAGGTCGTTCTGTAGGTCCTTGGCTTACAGCTTTTGCTTATGGCACTTCTTATTTCTCGGCTGTAATTTTTGTAGGTTATGCCGGTCAATTTGGTTGGAAATTTGGACTTGCTTCGACATGGATAGGTCTGGGGAATGCTCTCATAGGCTCGCTTCTTGCATGGACAATTTTGGGTAGAAGAACTCGAATTATGACTCAGCATTTAGATACTGCAACAATGCCCCAGTTTTTTGAAAAAAGATTTGAAAGTAAAAAACTCAAAATCTTAGCTTCTGCAATAATTTTTGTCTTCCTTATTCCATATACTGCATCGCTCTATAACGGACTTTCCAGACTTTTTGAAATGGGTTTTGGTATTGATTATTCGTACTGTATTGTCTGTATGTCATTACTTACAGCAGTTTATGTAATTGCCGGTGGTTATATGGCAACAGCTATAAATGATTTCATTCAAGGAATTATAATGCTAGTTGGAATAGCCGTTGTTATTTTTGCAGTCTTAAATATGAATGGCGGGTTTTTTGCTTCCGTAGATGCTCTTGCAAGAGTTGTAGATACTGAGGTTTCAAGTCAACCTGGTGTTTTTGCGTCATTCTTTGGTCCGGATCCAATTAGCCTTTTATGTGTTGTAATTCTTACATCGCTCGGCACATGGGGTCTCCCTCAGATGGTTCAAAAGTTTTATGCAATTAAAAGTGAAAAATCAATTCATAAGGGTAGTATGATTTCAACGTTTTTTGCACTCGTAGTTGCAGGTGGTTGCTATTTCCTTGGTGGTTTCGGTCGACTTTTTGATATAGATGTTAAAAAGGAAGGTTTTGACGCAATTATTCCATTTATGTTATCAGATCTTTCACCGATTCTTGTAGGTGTAGTTTTAGTACTTGTTTTATCTGCGTCTATGTCTACACTTTCATCTCTTGTTTTAACTTCCAGTTCAACTCTTACTTTGGATTTTATAAAACCTCTTACAGAAAAGAAGATAAGTGAGAAGAAATCAATTCTTATTATGAGAGTGTTTGTAGCAGTTTTTATTATTATTTCTGCAATTATTGCAATTGTGCAATATAAGATGAATATAACTTTTATTGCGCAGCTTATGGGTCTTTCTTGGGGTGCACTTGCCGGCTCTTTTCTTGCTCCGTTCCTCTATGGCTTATATTGGAAAAAAACTACAAAGTATGCGTGTGCGACAAGTTTTGTTTGGGGCTCAGGACTTATGCTTCTTAATATGTTTGCAAAACCATACTTCCCGGAAATTCTTCAAAGTCCTATCAATTGTGGTGCATTTGCAATGCTTGGTGGTCTTATAATTGTACCGGTAGTGAGCTTTGTAACTAAGAAACCTTCAGTAGAGGGTATTAATAGTGTATTTTCATGCTACGAGAAGAAAGTTATGGTTCCAATTACCGAGGCTCTTAATGTCGAAGAAAATTAATAGTTGACTTTACATTCGATTTTGAATATAATTACTCCATCAAACCGATGTGTTTTTGATAGCATCGAAGCAAATTGAAGTAATTGAAACAATCGTAACAATCGTAACAATCGTAACAATTAAAACAATCAAAAAATTGAATAGTAAATGCTTTGAAGGTATTACGTTTTTATCAAAAGACGTTCAGAGAGTCGGCGGTTGGTGTGAGTCGATACGTTTTGGTTTAAGCGGTCTCGTACTGGAGCAGAATTCCCTAAAGACGAAAGTTGTATAAGGAGTTTCGGCAAACACCGTTAACAGTTTAGAGCTTGTTAGAGCTTGAAGAGTGGTCAATCGACAATTTGGGTGGTACCGCGGTAAAATTAGTTTATCGTCCCAGAAGTGTGTTAGTGCATTTCTGGGATTTTTTATTTTAATTTTTTAACTGTATGTTTAGAAAGTCAAAATTATCTTTTAAAATTCTAAATTCACATTTAAGAAAGTTAAATTTAAAGGTGCAAAATCTTTTAGATTTTATTAGGAGGACAAAATTATGAGAAAAATTAGAATTACAGACATTACAATCAGAGAAAATGATTCTTTATCTTTCAAAGAAAAGGTAGAGATGGCTAAAATTATGGACCAAATTAATTTCTCAAGTATTGAATTATCAAAAATTACAAATCCTGAAATGGATGCCCTACTAATAAAAACTTTAACAACAACAGTGAAAGATAATAGAATAGTGTGCCCTGTTGAGCTTGACAAGGAAAAAATCAAAGCAGTTTGGGGATGTCTAAAAAAGGCAAAACGTCCCGTTTTAAAGGTCGAAATTCCAACAAGTATTGTGCAGATGGAATATGTATGTCATAAAAAGCCGACTGAAGTGCTTAAAATGGTTTCAGAATATGTTGCTGAAGCGAAGAAATACTGTGGCGATGTAGAATTTTCCGCGGGAGATGCAACTCGTGCAGAAGAAGATTTTCTACATAAGTGTGTTAAGGCTGCAATTGATGCAGGTGCAACTAAAATTACACTTTGCGATACAGCCGGAACGATGATGCCGGACGAGTTTGAAGATTTTGTTGAAGACGTTATTGATGAAGTTCCGGAAATCAAAGATATTTGCCTTTCAGTTGAAGTTACAAATGAGCTTGATATGGCTACAGCCTGTGCTTTTGCAGCGATTGAGGCCGGCGCAGACGAAATTAAAACAGCTATTAAAAATGATAGATATCCTCAAATTGAAGATGTAATAAATGTTATAGATAAGCGTGGTAACGATATTAAAATAACTTCAACTATCCGTAAAACAGAACTCTCACATGCCATTTCCAAGATGTCTTGGATTACTGCTCCAAAAAATAAGGGAGTATCTGAAGCAGTTACAGCGATTAGTGATAATAATTCTTCAATTGACTTATCAATAAGTCTTACAATGGATGATGATGTAACTACAGTTGCAAAGGCAGCAAAGAAAATAGGTTATGATTTATCTCCGGAAGATAAAATTAATGTATTTGCAGCTTTTCAGCGTGTAGCTACAAAAAAAGATACAGTTGGCAGAAAAGAACTCGAAGCAATTATTGCAACTGAATCGCTCAAGATTCCTGCAACCTATGAAGTAAAAAGTTATGTCATAAACAGCGGAAATATTATCAAAGCTACGGCTAACATTTGTCTTGAAAAAGATGGAGAGGAATTTTCAGGAGTATTTGTAGGTGACGGTCCAATCGATGCAGCCTTTATGGCGATTGAATCAATCTTAGGACATCATTATGAACTTGACGATTTTCAAATCCAAGCTGTTACGGAGGGTCGCGAAGCGATGGGTCAAGCACTTGTAAAACTTCGCGCAGATAACGGTAAGCTCTATTCAGGAAGTGCTGTATCTACTGATATTATCGGTGCGAGTGTTCGTGCTTATATCAATGCAATCAATAAGATAATTTATGAGGAGGCATAAGGGTGAAACTTGGATTTTCTACTAGATATTGGCCGAAGTTTTCTTTTGAGGATTTTGTAACACTTGCAAAAGAATCAAAGTTTGGTGCGATTGAGCTTAACGATGCTTCAATTATTACCGAGTCGGCACCAAGAACAAAAAGCTATCTTTTTAAAAACAATGTAGAGATTTGTGCAATAAACACAAGCATCAATGTAGCAGACGAAAATGCAGATATTGAGAAAATTAAATCTGTTGCAAAAATTGCAAGGAACATCAATGCTCCTTACATTAAAGTGTACGCAGAGGATGTTGAAGCAGAAAGCAAGAATGTTAAAGCTAATGAAAAAGCAAAAGAAATTGTGAAGAAAACGGTAACTGCATTCCTTGAAAAAGCAATTAAAATCGCAGAAAAAGAAGAGGTTATAATCCTTGTAACTACGAGAAACTTCTTTGCTGATACAAGACTTCTTTCAGAGATTTTAAAACATTTCTCATCTGACTATATTGCTGCAGACTGGAATATGCACGACACATATTTCATAGGTGGTGAAGAAGCAGAGGAGACTATTACAAATCTCGGTGCGTATATTAAACTGGTACATATTGTTGATGCTAAAAAGAGTGGTGAATATGCTCTTGTTGGTGAAGGAAATCTTCCAATTCTAGAGATGGTAAATGCTTTAAAATCCGTAAACTATGGCGGATATGTTTGTCTTGAATGGAATCCGACATATTTAAAAGCTGTAGACGATATTGAAATTATTTTGACGCATTACTATCACTTTATGAACGATGTATCTTCAACAACGAGAACTGCATCGCATTATTACTATAACAATACCCATACTGGTAAATTTCTTTGGAAAAAGGATGCACTTATCGATAAAACTTTTTCACAAGTTCTCGATTCAATGGCGGAAGAATTTCCGGATCAAATTGCATTCAAGTTTACAACTCTTGATTATACTCGTACTTATTCAGAATTTAGAGATGATGTAGATACCTTTGCAAGAGCACTTCTCGCTATGGGTGTAAAAAAGGGAACACAGGTTGCTGTTTGGGCAACTAATGTTCCGGAATGGTATATTGCTTTTTGGGCAGCGACTAAAATAGGAGCAGTGCTAGTAACAGTTAATACAGCATATAAAATTCATGAACTGGAATACCTTTTAAAACAATCGGATACTCATACTCTCATCATGATTGAAGAGTTGAAGGGTAATAGCTATAAAAAAACAGTAAGGGAACTTTGCCCGGAACTTAAAAAGACGAAACCCGGCGAACCACTTCATGCAAAGAGGCTTCCATTTCTTAGAAATGTAATAACAATAGGTTTTAAAATGGCAGGTTGTCTCACCTTTGAAGAAGCCACAGATAGAGCTCATGAAGTGCCACTCGTTGAGATACATAGAATTGCTGCAACAATAGATAAAAATGATGTGGCAAATATGCAGTATACGTCCGGCACGACTGGGTTTCCAAAGGGAGTAATGCTCACTCACTATAATATCGTGAATAACGGTAAATGTATCGGTGATAGAATGGATTTGTCGACCGCAGATAGATTAATGATACAAGTTCCTATGTTTCATTGTTTTGGTATGGTACTTGCTATGACTGCTGCAATGACACATGGTTGTACTATTTGTCCAATTCCATACTTTTCCGCAAAACCGGCTCTTGCATGTATAAATCAGGAAAAGATTACTGCTTTTCATGGTGTTCCTACAATGTTTATAGCAATGCTTCAACATCCGGATTTTGAGAAAACTGATTTTTCTTACATGCGTACCGGAATTATGGCAGGAAGTCCTTGTCCAATTTCAGTTATGGAAGAAGTAATTGAAAAGATGAATATGACTCAAATTACTATAGTATATGGTCAAACTGAGTCTTCACCAGGTTGTACAATGTCGTGTGCAGACGACCCTATTGAAGTACGTGTAAATACAGTAGGTAGAGCTCTTCCAGAGGTTGAATGTAAGGTAGTTGATCCTGAAACAGGAGAAGAATGTCCGGATGAAGTGACAGGTGAATTTATAGTTCGTGGTTATAACATTATGAAAGGTTACTACAAAATGCCAAAGGCTACCGCCTCGGCTATTGATAAGGATGGATGGCTTCACACCGGTGATCTTGCATGTCGCACACCTGAAGGAAACTATCGTATTACCGGACGCCTTAAGGATATGATAATTCGTGGCGGAGAAAACATTTATCCTAAGGAAATTGAAGAATTCATATATACCCATGAAAAGGTACAGGATATTCAAATTATCGGCGTCCCGGACGAAGCCCTCGGCGAAGAAATTATGGCGTGCGTTATCCTGAAGAAAGGCGAGAAGATGACTGAACAAGAACTCAAGGGCTTTGTTGCCGCTTCAATGGCTAAACACAAAGTCCCAAGATATGTTGATTTTGTTCCCGCCTTTCCAATGAACGCCGCCGGCAAAATTTTAAAATATAAGATGCGTGAAGATGCAATAAAGAAATTTGGTCTCCAAAAAGCAGAGGAAATAGAAACGGCATAACAGGGTATGTAAAAAATTTAGCTTATTAGCTTAACCGTAAAAAATCTTAAATGAATATGATATAAAGGGTTCAGTAAAAACTGGTAATTTTGCTAAACCCTTTATTTTTTACAGCTTTATGCACAAATATTGTGTATGAAATTTGTAAGTATTCAATATTAAAATATATTATCAAATGTATTAGAATTGAAATTAGATTTACTGTGTTTTCACAGTAAATTGGTAAGCAAAAATTTTATATGTTTAAATTAAGGGGAGTAGTTATTATGCAAACAGGGACTACTAAAAAGTTAAGAAACCTTACGACTACAAAACGTATAATTGCATTAATTATTGCATTTGCACTAATACTTTCTACTGTTGCAGTAGCAGGTCAATTTATGCAGGTTTCCGCAGAGGTAGTAGATACCACTGCACCGATGATGACGGTTTCAAGTAAGACTGAGGCAAATGATTATCCGGCATATGGTGTCAGATTTGTATCAATAGAAGATGAAAATCTTAAAAACGTAACCGTAGATGTAGAAAATAATGATGGCACAGTTGCTAAGGTAACAATTTCTAAAGACGGCGTAACCACAACAACTCCAGGTGTTAAAATGGAATCCTTTTCCGGCCACATTTATATAAAAACCTCAACTGGTAGAGAAATATTTATAGTAGACGATATTTCTTTTGATGCTGACGGTATTGATAAAGTCATAGTTACATTGTTAAACAAAGACCAAACATATACCGTCCGAGCAATAGATGATAATAACAATCCGGCTAATCCTTTGGAAATTGAATTGAAATCTGTTCAAACCTTTATTGATGAGCTTGCTGAGTTATATCATTTTGAGATGGCAGAACCTTATTTAATTTTGGAAACTAATGAACAACGGGAAATGGTAATAAATAAACTTATATCTCTTCGCACAAAAGAGTTATGTATAGATTCACCTGAATATTCCGAATATAATTTATGGGATGAAAAACCGGAATTGGAAGACCAATATGAATATTATATTGATGATTATATGGACGCTTTGTCTGAGCAAATGCTTGTTGCTGCAAATGAGGCAAAGCAAAAAATTGATTTGCTTGAAGAATTAACAGATGAAGAGAAGGCAATATTTAAGGACAAAATTGATTCCACTGATAAATTTAAAATTCAAATGGATTCTCCAATGGTACGTGAACAAATGTATGCAGCATGGAGTTTAGCGCTGATTCACGAATTTATGGATACTGTGTATGGAGAATATGATCGCATAGTAAAAGAAGCTGCTTCATATAAGTTTATTGAAAAGCACCTAAAATCTTCCGGTTTAGATGAACTTTACAATAACGAAAACATTTTTACGGAAGAAGAATGGTTGCGTCTTTCAGATGATTGGCGTGCTAAAATTAATAGTAGTGTTGTTATGGGAGCAAGAGCTGACCTTTCTCCGGAAGATCAAAAGATTTTCGATAGCTTTTTAAAAAAGAATGGTATTGTAGCTGCCCTTTATATTGACATTGTTCTCTATAAGGAAATATATGAACGCGATGCAGAAACAGAAAATCTTGATTTCCAATATAGAGAACAGATTCACGACATATCTCCAAACAAGATTAAATATACATTTACCATTCCGGAAGAATTTCGTGGTAAGGAAGATTTCCATATCATAAGAATCCATAACGGTGTTCCTGAAATCCTTGCAACAGTGCCTGCCGGAAGTACTGAAATCACCTTTGAAACTGATAAGTTCTCAATCTATGTTTTTGCACATAATGAAGAGCGAAAAGTTGAAGAGGAAATTGCTAATACAATGGATGAAAATATAGTTTTTGAAATAGGTGCCATATTTGTTCTTTCTGCTTTAATGTTTGTTGGTTTGAAGCGCAGAAGAGATGAAATTATAGTAGGCGAGTTAAACAAATAGTTAACTTCAATTTGATTTTGGTAAATCAAAGTTGTCAAACAAAAAACTTTCAATACTTTTAATACAAGAAAAATATAAGAAAAATAAGGAGCTCACAATTTGTGAGGTCCTTATTTTAATGAACAAAAAACTACAAGTTCACTAGAAACAATAGTTTTTCTGCAATATTTTTGTTAAAAATCACAAATTTTCACAAGTATTTTACACAGATTTGTAGGTTCTTACATTTTATGTGCGCGCATTATATCTTATAATATTATATATATGACCAATTTATGAATTTTCCTAAAGTCGGTCTATAGGACAATATACCAATCTATCGAGTTTTACATATAGAACAAGTTATATGTCCATTGAGATTAATTTACAAGAATTTAAACTAACTTATGAGGAGACAGTGTAATGAATGCAGTAACCACGAAAAAAATTAGCAAATTTACAATGAGAGATCGTATTCTTGCTTTAGCCATTGTGTTTGCTCTTGTGCTTTCAACTGTAGCAATTGCAGGACCATTCACTTGGGCCAAAGCTACATCGGAAGCTACTAGTTCTGGTATTATCGATTTTGATGATGCTGAAATCAATTATGACTCAAAACTTAAGGATAACGAAGATGGAACTTATTCATTTAACCTAGATCTTTGGGCGACAATTTCACAAAACGATGAGAACATAACTCAGGATGTTGCTACGGAATCATACTTTGTAGCTCCATTTACTGGAAAATACCTTTTTGAACTCTGGGGTGGTAGCGGTGCAAATGGACAAGACTCCAGATACAATAAAGGTGGTGTTGGTGGTGACGGTGGTCATATTTATGGTTACATCAACCTAAATAAAGGTGATATTATTTACTACACACTTGGTGGTAAAGGTGAACCGACTCTCGTAGAAAATGAGGGAGGCGGTGCAAATGGTGGTGGAGGTCACGGTGATACAGGAAGCTATAGAGTTGGCGGCGGTGGCGGATATTCTGCTGTATATCTTTTTAAAAATGGTGTAGAAGCAAATAATTTTATTGCAACATATACAGATGGTAGTTCAAACGTAATCAAGGATCTTTCTGAAACAGATCGTACTAGCAAATATGTAATGGTTGCTGGTGGTGCTGGTGGCGGTGGTGCCGGCGATGGTTTCTTACTGGGCTATAAACCACTTAGAACTGCAAATGGTGGTAATGGAGGTAGTGTATCTAACTCTCCAATTACAGTTACAGGTGGTGTAGTTTTTGCTGGTCAAGATGGTATTTCTTCAAGTAATCCTAAATACGTTGGCTATGGAGGTTCTAATGTTCCGGGTCCAACAAATAGTACGGCCCTTTCTTTCTGGGATGGTTCGGCAGCAAATAATTGGGATGCTACAGTAGTAGCAGGATACCCAGGCGGTTATGGTGCTTCTGGAAATCTTCGTGGTGGTGCTGGTGGTGCCGGTTATTGTGGTGGATCAGGTGGTATAATGACATCTGCCTTAATTGCTACAAACGTCGGCGGTGGTGGCGGTGGTTCATCTTACATTGCTAACTCTATAGACTATGTAAGTGTTCCAATTGATGTTAAGAATCGAATTAATCCTAACATTGGTCGTTCAGATGGAGGATACTTTGACATTACATTTATAGGCACAGTAGAAGGCGATAATCCAGCCGATATTACTTGGCTTAAAGAACTTGAAGTTACTACAAATATTTCTAAATATTTTGAAGTTACAGCTGAAACAACAAGTGGTGATGCAACTGTAACTGATAAAACTGTTAAACTTTCAAATGCAAAACTCAATGAAGATGGTAAAACAACGCTTACACTCACTCTTACTCCGAAGAATGGATTTAAAGGTGGTAATAGTGTTAATCTTTTTGCAGACACTGGTGCGATGGAGTTTATTGTAAAAGATACGCAAAATAATAAAACTTCCTACATTGACCTTCCAGATGACCTTGTGTATGTAAATGTTCCACTTCAAAATTTTGATATAACGACAAATTCTTTAGAGGCTAATCCAGGCGATGTAGTCCCTGTAACAAATCTTTATACGGATAACTATGAAACCCTTAGAGGAAATCTCACACAAGATGACAATTATGACTTTATTGAGAGCATTTCAACTTATTTTGTTAAGACAGCTGATGGCAGTCAGACTATTACTGCACCTACAATAGAAGCAACAGAATCTGCTGTATATCAAGTGGGTGTTACTGCTGTGCCTAAAACTAGACCAATTGCGTCTGTTGGTAATGCTGTTATGGCAACCGACTTCACGTCTTTTGCTTTCATTGATGTTCTTGCTGAAGTAACAATTAATGGCATTGTGTATAGCACGTATAAGAAACTTACCTATGACACGGCAACGAATAAATATAAGCTTGAGCTTAAACTGTCCTCAAGTAATCGACTTGTTGATAAAAATGATCCAACTGGTCCAAGAGTTAACGATGGTTATTTGAAATTTGTTCAAGATCCTAATGATACTCCAGAAACGGAACTTACTACAACGAAATTTACCAGTAACGGTACTTTTACCGTGCAAGAAAATGGTGTTTATATGATTCAGGTGCGTGGTGGTAATGGTGGCGCTTCAGGAAAAGCTATATCTAAGTGGCTTGGAACAAACGCGGTAGCGACAGGAAATGCTGGCGGTCCTGGTGCATATCACTATGCAATTGTACGGTTGAAAAAGAATGAAACTGTAACTTTTCATATAGGTGAAAATGGGGCTCCAGTTGGTGACGTAACTAAAAATTTAGTTAATGTTTGGGGTAATGAGGGTAACCCAGGAACATATACTGAGGCTATAGTTAATGGTAATACTTCAAAATCAGTACTTGCTGGTGCAGGTGGTGGTGGCGGTGGTGCGCTTGCTAGGGTAATAACAACTTCGGATATAGCTCTTTCACAAAACTTTACTCGTCCAGATGGAAAATCTCCAATAGGACAACCAGGCGCAACAATACCTTCAAATTCATACAACACTGCTACTAAAAATCTTGCTATGAAAGGTGAAGCGGGATACGGTTCACCACCATGGAATGCATATCCAGGTGTAGGTGGTGTAGGTGGTGCAAGCTATAATGGCTTGGGTATAAATACATCGCTTTTAAGTGCTGTAGGTCTTGCAAATTTTGATTTAGTTGATAAATCAATGGCAAATTCAAATGCAAACCCTTCCGGTGCTATTTCACTTCTTCAAAAGGAACCAGCAAATATAAATCAAACTACCATAGAGATGTCCCTGGTCAACAAACTTACTGATTTAGATGTAGTCTCATATGAATTTAGCAATTATTTTAAGAACGTTACTATTACTAGGCCGTCAGCTACTGATTTTTATAACGCAATAGCATTTGTGGGTCCGGTAACCATAGGTGGAATCAAAACTACAACTGTTTCTCTTACCGGCGTTAAGTGGATTTTTGAGTTTGAACCGATTGACGGCTTACTTGGTGGTAACTTTATAGAAGCAGTAGAGAGTATTACTCTTGCTCAGGCTGAGGGCAAGAAGTTTAATGGAACCACACCTGTTACTTTTGATCCAGCTGTAACTATGCCAACAGCTGGTCTCTCTAGAACTGCGGTTGTTCCTAAAAATCCAACGACAGATTACGTAAACTATAGACTTACTAATCCTATTACTGGCGTTGTTGCTAATGAAGTATTTAGAGTTCCTTACGGTACCGTAGTAGACCGCACGGATTTATTTACAATAACAGGCACATGGCCAACAGGCCTTCAAGATGACTATGTGAGTCGAGTTGATAATTGTAATTTACCAGAAACGGGTTATTTGGCTACTACAAATAAGGACTTTACATATGAATATGGTATTGAACCTGTTAATGCGGTTTCGAAAGCTAAGGTAGATACTCTCGTTAAAGCCGATACTAAAATCTTGACTGCAAAGGTGCTTGTTTATAGTACCGTAGACGTAACTGGACTTAAAGATATGACTTATTCAGGACCAACTGAGGTTGATTTTGGGTCAAATCTTCAAGCAATTGTAACTCCAGCAAGTGGTTTTGATGCACCAGATAGCATAACTATTACTTCTGGTGATACGACTCTTCAAGCAGGTACCGACTACACATATGACAAACTAACAGGTGCTGTTACAGTACAAGCTGATAGTATCAAGGGCACAATTGTAATTTCTGCTACTGGTGTTGCAAAAGAATATAAACTTCATTTTGTGGCTTTTGATCAGGAAGGTGAAATTCTTGTAGAAGATACAAAGATTCTTCTTGCAGGAACTCCTATCACTAACGATATGATTCCATCAGTAAGTGCAACTGAAAAGAAGGGCTTTAATTTTGCATGGGATTGGAATACTGCTGATGGAAATAAGCTTGACACAATGCCTGGTTATGATTACTGGGTATATGGTTCCTATGAGCCTTATTTCTACACAATTAAAATTCGCTATGTAGATATGGCTGGTTTTTCAGTTGCAGAAGATTATGTAAACGAAAATGCATATTACACATTAACAAAAACAGTTCCATCCCCAATAGTTGATGGAATGAAATTAAATGATTCATCACAGGCTTCAATTACATACACCCTTGATGAGACATTTATCGATACACATAATGAAGGTACAACTGTCGTTTATGCAACGGTTAGATATATACCAAAGACAGAAAACATTACTGTTGTTCACAAACTAAAGGATACCGGCGAAATCTTTAAGGTTGAATATGTTGATGTTCCGGTAGGCTCAACCTATTTTGCTACAGCAGTTGACAAACCAGGATATGAGTTTAGAGGAACAGAGCCTATAGTTCCTTCGGTTCCAGCAGGAGGCGTAACCCTAATCCTTGAATACGAGCCAAAAACTCTCACGGTTCACTTTGTTTCAGAGGAAGATTTCATTTCTGAAATACGCACAGTTAAATATAACGAGGTTTATGCCGACCTTCCAATACCGACTTCTTCAGACCCGACTATGATGTTTGCCGGTTGGTATACATTGCCTAATGGTGCAGGAGAAAAAATAACTGAAGATACTGTTGTTACAACTCCTAATAGCCATACTCTTTATGCAAAGTGGATTGAAGAGCCAAGGTTTACAGTTGACATTAATCCGTCTGGTTGGTCAAATACTAATGTAACATTTACACTTAGTGGAACAAATGAAAAAGTTGACTATAGTACTGTAGTTTTTCATTATTCAACCAACGATGGATTATCATATGTTCCTATGATGGAAAATACTCTTATCTGTTCTACCGAAGGTATAAGTAAATATTATTTTAAAGCTGTGTCTTCTGATGAAGAAGAGTATATAGTTGGTCCTGTAGAAGCTAAGATAGACAAGAATGCTCCGACAGGTTCAATTACAATCTCGGAAGATATAGACGGTGTTCTTGGTGTCATTCATAAAATGACAGAATATGTAGACGATATATTTGGTACTCATTTCACGAAAGAAAAGATTCAAGCTGAAATTGAAGGAGATGACCTTGAAAGTGGAGTAAAGTCAATTGAATACGGTGTTGCTCAAAGAGAAATTTATTTGGCTGAAATTGTAGAACGTACAGACTGGTCACCATATACAGGTCCATTAGTACTTAATGTGTCTGTTGATGACATTCTTGAAGGTAAATATTATGTTTATGCTAAGATTACTGATAATGCTGGTAATATATTTTACCTTGCATCTGACGGTATGATAGTAGATACAACGAAGCCAACGGTAAACGCAATTAGTAATTATGACACTTCTTGGATAAATGCGAACACTGAAAATGATGCTACTGTAATTACTGGTACAATTATTGACAAAGCTCTTTATGGTTCGGGTCTTAAGAATGCAGAATATAAAATAGGCAACGGAGAGTGGCAAGCGCTTACTCTTGCCGGTGATGGTACATTTAGTCTTCTAAATAGCGATTTTGTAAATGGTGCGAATCAAACTGTATATATTCGTGCGTATGATAATGTTGGCAATGTTTCGGAAATAAAAGAATATAAAGTAAATAAAGATACAGTACTTCCTGAAGTTTCAATATCTGAAGCTGTAGGAACGGCGGAACAGTGGTCTGCGTCCGAAACAGCAACAATTATGATTACTACCGGAGTCTCTGGTGTGTCTAAAGTTGAATGTAAAGATGATGCAAATACAACGAAAATAATTGACCCAGAAAACGGCGAATATAATGTAGAAATAACTAAGAATGGCACATATGTTTTCCGAGTAACAAGTGTCTCCGGCAACGTAACTACCATAACAAAGACTTATTCATATATTGACACTGTAGTACCGGAATTTACTGTTGCAGCAGTTTCAAAAGGTGTATTGTATGACTACGATGCAGCTTCTTGGACAAATGGTAATGTTACATTCAGCATTACTAAAACAAGTAGTAATGAAAGTGAAATTAAGTACTATTATCAAGTTCCGCATACATTTGAATGGGTAGAAATATCAGATGATGAATTTACTGTTTCTGCTGAGGGTCAAAACCTCGCTTATAAAATCAAGGCTGTTTCTAATTCAGGTGTTGAAAGCTCATTAACGACAGTTAAGACAAGTATCGAAAAAATTGCCCCAACAGGAACAATAACAGTTGGTGAAACGACTACATCGACTCTTGTAAATATTCTTGACCCATTTAACATCTTCTATAATGATGCTGTATCGGTAGTGATGACTTCTAAAGATGAGGATGGAGGCAGTGGAGTGGAGTCAGTATCTTATTACCTGACTCAAAATCCTATGACAGTTGAGCAACTTAGTCAGCAGGCATCTGGTTGGATAAATTATACTGCGTTTAACATCATTGAAAATAATGAGTATATAGTTTATGGCAGAATAATTGATAATGCAGGAAATGTAACTTTTATTTCCTCAGATGGATTTATCGTTGATACGGTAGCTCCAAGAATTAATGCTGATTTAACGGAATTTAAGGAAGAAGGATGGACTATAACTCCTAACGTTAAAATTCCTATTACTATTGCGGATGACCAATCAGTGGCAGGTCGTTCAGGAATTGATGTAGATAGAGTTACGTATAGTTATTCAGAGTCGGCACCGAATCCATTTTCTAACCTAGTAAAGGATGCAACAGTATCTGTAGATGGAAATGGAGTTGCAACTTTTACAATTCCAAACTCAGATATTCCAAATGGCATTTACACAATCACAATTACCGCTTATGACCTTGCTGGAAATATGGCAACATTGGACATTTATACAGTGCGTGATGAGGGAACAGTTGATATTACAGCGCATCCAACAAATGTTTCAGTGGATTATGGTGACCCTGAGGCCGTGTTTACAGTTACTGCAACACCGCCTACTTCGGGAATAACTAGTTATCAGTGGGAGAAAGCAGAAGCCGGTACAGATATTTGGAATTCAATAGCTGGTGAAACAACTAATACTCTTACAATTACAAATCCAACTGTAGTTTCAGATAATGGAGACAGGTTCCGAGTAGTTATTACTAGTGGTGCTGGAGTTGTAACTATTAGTGACCCTGCACTTCTTTCTGTTCAAAAAGCAATTCTTACTATAACACCTAATGATGTTTTTAAAAATTATGGACAGTTGGAAAAACCACTCACATATGACGATGATGGATATAAATTTGAAGATGAAAGCAAAGTTACTTTCACAGGTGGCTTCGTTCGTGATGTTGGTGAAGAAGTAGGTACATACACTATTAGGAATAAAGACTTTGATTTAGCAGATGACACGGGAGCAGGTGGCGAAAATGTAAATGGAAATTATACTTTTGTTATTGAGCCTGAAACTGCTACATATGAAATCAAGGAATATGATCCTGATATTGAATTGGATTTTGCAGCTCCTAATGGTGCAAATGGTTGGTATATATCCTCTATTAGGTTTAATGCCCCAACAGGATATCTCGTTTCTATTACTACAAACAAACCAGATGCTAATTGGGACACGGGATTGGACTTTGATTTGGAAGGTATGCATACAGATAGATACTATTATCTGAGAAACGTGGATGATACTAGTCCTGATTACCTTTCAATTAGTGTTAAAAAGATTGTCGCTTTCAATCTTGATCGTACAAATCCAACAATTGAAATAAAGTGTGATGAGTTTAATTTCTGGACTTCATTATTAGAGACAATTACTTTTGGCATCTTTTCTAATACTGATAAGACTTTAACTATTTCCGCTAATGACGTAGCTACGACTCCAATTGATCCAAACCGTGTAGGTGTGGGAATACCTAGTGGAGTGGATAAGGTTGAATACTTTAAATCCGAAACTGTTTGTACAACCGCTGTGGCAATTGAGGCAGTTGCTGGAGAAAATTGGATATCCCTGGGTAAAGGTGGCACTGTAACAATAGCTCGAGATGAAAAGGCTATTGTTTATGCAAAGGTAACAGACTTTGCTGGACACGTCACATACGCATCTTCGATTGGATTAATAGTTGAAGATGATGCTCCTGAAATTACCTTTGAAGAAGTAAATTCTTCTGATACTCCAATTTCAAACATTTATGAGGGACATAATTATCTTACAAATGATACGGATGTCCTGAAGATTGATGTCACTGAAATGGATACTATAAAATCAGGTTTGGCTACGGTTAAGTATGGTATCAATGGTGGCGATGTAGTAGATTGTCCGGCTTTAGTAGTTGGTTCTGAACTAGCAACTATAAGAATTCCTGCTTCATCATTAGATCAAGGTGAAAATACAATAGTTGTTACAACATCTGACCGTGCCGGCAATTTTGCTTCAGCTACATATACGGTTTATGTTGACACGGTAGTTCCAGGTATTACTATGTCTGCTAATACAACAAAGATTGAAACACAAAAGACAATTGAACTTATACCAACTGTTGGTATAACAGGAGGTAAAGTGTTCATTTCAAAGGATAATGGTGGAATTTGGACAGAAGTTAAAGTAAATGCGGATGAAAAATATATCTTTACTGTTACCGATGCAGAGCTTGACACTGATGGTAAAGTTACTTACGTGGCAAAGGTTGTGAATGGCGCAGGTATAGAGGGTCAATCTGTAGATACAGTTACATTTGATAATGTAATCGATCCAAGAACTCCAGATTTAAAAGTTACTGGTGCCATTTCAGGTTGGACGAATCAAAATATTCAAATAGATGTGGAAAATCTTGTAAATAACTTGGGAATTGATGAGTATTACTACACAACAGATCCAAATCCAACGAGCGAATCAAATTGGATAGAAATCAATCCAACCGTAGGTATACTTTTCGATGAAAATCAAAATCAAGAATATACCATTGCTGTTAAGGCTGAAAATGGTCTTTATGATATGAAACAGATATCTATTAAACTTGATAAATCGCCACCGAAAGGCAAAATAAAGATAGAGACATCTAATTGGGATAAGTTCCTTGAAACAATTACTTTTGGTATATACACTGCTAAAGATGCGACCGTTGTAATTGTTAAAGATGAACCTAATTTCGGTTCAGGTACAAAGTCAGTTAAATACATTAAAACGGAAGATGTAATCACTGATGTGGCTACATTAAAAGCACGTGTTGACTGGATAGACTATGTTGATGCATTCGTAATTCCAGCGGAAGATGGCGAAAAATTTATAATTTATGCAGAGATAGTTGACAACGCAGGAAATGAAACTTATCTCTCATCTGAAGGTTACGTATTTGATACAGTACAGCCAACAATTACTGCTTCAAGTCTCACTGCGGCTAGTGATTCTCCGGCTTATGGTGATAGAATCGTTACAGTAGAGGATACAAATCTTAAGGACGTAACTATTACCATTAAAAATGGTGATTTAGTTGCAGAACTTCACATTGCTGAAGATGGTGCCATAACAATTAATCCACAAGACAATAGTTTTATCTTAGAAGCAAATGTGACAATAGATCCTGATGGTGTTGACTCACTTGTTATTAGCTTACCTAATAATGACAAAACATACCTTATTGAAGCAACAGATAAAACTGATAGAGAAGATCCAACACTACCTTTGGAAATGGATATGAGATCTATCGATACCTTCATTGCTGAGATTAATGCACAACTTCCAAAGGATGAAATAACAGGTGAAGTTGATCTTTCAAAGGCGACTGATGAAAAATTAGTATCTGCAATTGAAAAAATAGATAGTCTTTTAATTAAAGAAACAAATGAATCTGATAATGGGAACTTGAGTCAGGATGAGGTTAATTTGCTTAATGAAAAGCGTAATGAATTCCTTGCTCAGATTAAGACGAATGCCATTGAAAATCTTAATGCCTCAGCTGATGTAGAAAAATCTAAGATTGATTCTCTTGATGGTTTAACTGATACAGAAAAAGAAGCATTTAAGAGTGAAGTAGATGCCAATCTTCAAAATGCTATAAATCAGATTCAAGATTCTAGCATGGTTGAACCTTCAAATATTGATAATGTTGTTACTATCACAATTGCTAAATTTAGTGCCACTGTTGAAGATGCAATGGCTCAGGAGTTTGTTAACACATATGCGTCAGATGATGATGGTGTTTATGATAAGACTAACAATAAGATGGAAGGTATAAATGCTGATCAGGTGGTTAGTGGTTCAGATGCTTATGACAATCATACTGATATGGTTCAGGCTAAGATAGATGTTCTAATTGCAATTGCAAACAACGATGGTTCTAATACTTATGCGGATTATCCTGAAATGAAGCAGGCAGCAATTGATGCTCTTGCTAATGCGAAGACAGCTGCGAAGAATGAACTTGATGCTGCGGCACAGGAATCAAAAAATAAGATTGAAGCAATGACCGGTCTTACTGATGCTGAAAAATACGCACACAAGGCAGAAATTGACGAAGTTCTTGAGTCTGCAAAACAGGCAATTGAAAACTCTGACACTGTAGAAAATGTAATGAATCATTCTAATATTGCAAAGGATGAATTTGTTGTCTTAGTAGATGATGCAACTGCTCATAATTTTGTGAATTTGTATGCTTCAGAAAATAGAGTTGTATATGATAAAGGTACACTTTTAGTTACAGCTGAAAATGCTGACCAGATCATTAATGGCTCTGATATTTATGAAGGATATTCAGCGAGTATTAAGAATCTTATCAATGATTTAATTTTAGCTGGCAACAATAATGGTTCCGATACTTATGCAGATTATCCGGAAATGCTACAGGCAGCTACAGATGCTCTTGATGCTGCAAAAGTAGCGGCTGAGGAGATCGTTAATGCTGCAGCACAAGAAGCAATAGCTGCAATTGAGGCTATGGATAACCTTACGCCGGAAGAAAAAGAAGCATATAAAACAAATATCTCTTCAATACATGTACCTGGAAAACAGGAAATTTATGATGCGAAAGATTTAGCTGAAATTGATTCTAAAGTGAATGACATGATGTCAGCTTTTCAAGATGTTGTCGATGAAGCTACGGCAAAGGCATTTGTTAGGAAATATGCTTCAAATGAAAATGGTGTTTATGACAAGGGTGGCAATCCTCTAACTGCTGACGATTCAACACAGATTGATAGTGGTGAAACTACGTATAACAATTACACAGACTCCATTAGAGATAAGATTGATGCTTTAATAGTAGCAGGTAATAATGACGGCTCTAACACTTATCCTAATTACCCAGAAATGAATCAGGCTGCTATTAATGCTCTTGCAGGAAAGCGCACTTCCGCTAAGGATGAGCTTGCACAAGCTGCACAGGACGCGAAGGACGTTATTGATGACCTTCCTTATTTAACTTCTGAATATAAGCAAGCTATGAAAGATGGTATAGATGAGTATCTTGCAAGAGCAAATATGGAAATAGATGAAGCACATAGTATTGCCGAAATCGATGCTATTGTAGAAAAATATAAAGATGTATTTAAACAATCTGAAGAGACAGCTATAGCATTTGATTTTATGACTAGGTACTGCGGTGACGAAGATGGTTTCTTTGATAGAGGAAACAATCGTGTAGGAACTCAGGATACAGATGTTATTATCGAAGGTGAACCAATCTATGAAAACTTTAGTGATTCTATTAAAGAAAAAATCGATTATTTCGTTTCAACAGGTAACAATGACGGTTCAGAATGTTATGAGGACTATCCGGGAATCTTGAAGAGAGCTAAAGAAATAGTTCAAGAGG
The DNA here is from genome assembly GCA_012520505.1 of Oscillospiraceae bacterium. Lineage (GTDB taxonomy): Bacteria > Bacillota > Clostridia > Oscillospirales > Acutalibacteraceae > UBA1227. The sequence goes on along the minus strand of JAAYOC010000026.1, from coordinate 93,136 downwards.
TAGCAGATGGTAAGGTTGAAATAACAAAAGCGGCACAGGCGGCGAAAGATAGAATAGATGCTTTGCCTGATCTTTCTGATGAAGAAAAAGCGGCGTTTAAAGATGAAATCGACGCTGAGCTTCAAAATGGAATTACCAGAATAGATAATGCAGCTAGTCTTGTTGATTTTCTCAACATTCTTGATGAAACTCACGCAAATTATGAAAATATAGTCGATAGGGCAATAGCTCAAGATCTTGCTAATAGAACTGCAGCTGTGAATAAATTCATCGAAAATTACTTGCTTTCTGCTGAAAAGACCTATCCGGAAAATAAGGGTGATGTATACGGTACAGCTACAAAAGAAAATGCTAAGCAGATTGCCGACGGTAAAGATGACTGGGATAAGCTTTCAAATGTAGCTAAGGATGAAGTCAATGCTGCAATTGCTTTAGTTAAGGGTAAAGAAAAAACTTATCCTGAGCTCTTATTAAAGGCTGAATTTATTCTTGGAGATAAGGAAGTTGAATTTGTTAAGATAAATGGTGCAGATATTACTGTAGAAGGTCTTGATGAGCTCTTTAACAATGATAATATCTTTACTGATGAAGATAGAGAAACAATTTCACAAGGTGGTTTAATTAGAATTGAAAATGTTGTAACTAAGGAAATAAAGACTGATCTAACTGCAACAGAACAGTTAATTTCTGATGATTTTCTTAAAACTCACGGTCTAACAGCAGTACTTTACCTAGACATTAGTATCTATAAGCATGTGTATGAACGCGATGTTGAAACTGGAGAACTTAAACTTCTTTATACAGAAAAGTTGTATGATATATCTCCTAATAAGATTACATATGCACTTAAGATCCCGGCTGAATTTATAGGTAAGGGTGAATTTCAAGTGATTAGAATCCATAACGGGGTGCCTGAAATCATCGCAACAGCTCCAGCAGGAAGTACGGAAATCACATTTGAAACTGATAAGTTCTCAACATATATTCTTGCATATAAGGATAAGGAGAAACTTGCAGGTACGATGGATGAAAACTGTATCGCTGAAATTGGCCTTACGTTTGCACTTTCTGCACTTATGTTTGTTGCTACGAAACGTAGAAAAGAAGATGTTGAAGAAGGTGAGTTAAACTAATTGTCTAATTGCAAGTTAGTTTCTTATGTAAAGAAATTATTAAACAAAGACAATTTTTAATACAAAAAAGTAAATGGAGCACATGAAGCACACGATTTTCGTGTGCTCCTTTACTTTTTTACCGTAGTTATGACTTATAATTGTGTCTATAACTTGTGACTATATATAAAATAGAATTTGTAGACGTGCCTATGACTTAATGACTGTATGTGTAATTTACAAATATGCCTATAACTTAATAACTGGATTATTTTTATATTGACAATTAGAATTTAAAGATATATAATCGTTGCATTAAAGGCGATGACGAAGACGGCATAGGCTGTACTTTTCAGAGAGTCGGTGGTTGGTGTGAACCGATAAGTTGCTTCCCTTATAAAGCCCATCACTTCTGAGCTTGAGACCTGAACGGAAACAATTAAGGTCTTACGTGTAAGCTACGTTAGTGCGTAGGGGTTGTTTGACCCTAAAGGGGTGCAGATATTGCACAATTTGAGTGGTACCGCGGAAAATTTTTTCGTCTCAAAGTTATGACAATAACTTTGGGCGTTTTTTTATATCCTAAAGTTAAGGGAGGTTATAAAGTAATGACTGAAACTAAGCAAGAAATCTTAGAAGTTGTAGAACGAATTCGTGAAATGCGCAATATTTTAGGTTTTACAGTAACTGAGATGGCAGAGAAAACTGAACTTTCAGAAGAAAAGTATCTTGAATATGAAAGTGGCAGTGTTGATTTGCCGTTTACATTCGTACATAAATGTGCATTAGCTTTCAATATAGGGATTGCAGATCTTCTTGAAGGACAAAGTGCACGTCTTTCAACTTACACTGTTACGCGTCGTAACGGTGGTCTTGTAACTGCAAAGGAAGATGGTATTACGATTCAAAATTTGGCTCCAATGTTTAAAGATAAACTTGCGGACCCATATTTTTGTGTTTATGAATATGATGAATCGCTTCAGGATAAGCCAATAAAACTTGTTGAGCATGCAGGTCATGAGTTTAACTTTGTAATTAAAGGTTCACTTCAAGTTCAAGTAGGCGAAAACGTTGAAACTCTTCATGCCGGTGATTCAATTTATTTTAAATCTTCAATTCCACATGGTGAACTTGCAGTAGGAGGAGCGCCTTGTAAATTTATTTCCATTATTCTCAATAGTGATGTTACGGAAGAAGAATATGAGGCACAGAAAATTGTTCGTGCTAAGCAGTCGAAGAAGCTCATCATTGAAGAGTTTATTGAAACCGTTGAAGATGATAAAGGTGCACTTACCGAGATAAAATATGTTAATGATAAAAATTTCAATTTCGCTTTTGACGTAGTTGATGAAATTGCAAGGGTTCGTCCTGATAAGACGGCAATGATACATCTTGATAGAGATAAGAATGAAACAAGGTATAATTTTAGGGACATGAAACAGATGTCTTCTCAAGCCGCAAATTATTTTACAAGTCTTGGAATTAAAAAGGGCGATAGAGTAATGCTTGTATTAAAGCGTCATATTGAATTTTGGGTTGCAATTTTAGGCCTTCATAAGCTTGGTGCAATTGCAATTCCTGCAACCAATCAATTAAAAGATAGCGATTTTGAATACAGATTTAATGCAGCCGGTGTATCAGCTATTGTATGTACAAGCGATGACAATGTTCCTGAAGCTGTTGAAAAATCTCTTAAAAATTCAAAAACAGTAAAAACTCTTATAATTGTTGGTGAGGATAGAGAAGGTTGGCATAGATTTGATACTGAATATAAGCTCTTCTCAAGAAGATATCTTCGAGGACCGGATGCAATAAAGGGTGATGACCCAATGCTTATGTTTTTTACTTCAGGTACGTCCGGCTATCCAAAGATGGCTCTTCATTCATGTAAATATCCTTTAGGGCATTTCCACACGGCTAAATATTGGCATTGTGTGCGTAATAATGGTATTCATTTTACAATTTCTGATACAGGTTGGGGTAAAGCACTTTGGGGTAAACTTTATGGACAATGGATGTATGAAGGTGCAGTATTTGTATATGATTTTGATAGATTTGATGCAGCGGATATGTTGCCACTTTTTGAAAAATATCAAATCACGACATTTTGTGCTCCACCAACTATGTATAGAATGTTTATTAAACAGAATCTTATGAATTATGATTTATCTTCTGTTGAACATGCTACTGTTGCAGGAGAACCTTTAAATCCGGAAGTTTTTTATCAGTTTAAGCGTGCAACAGGTATTGAACTTATGGAAGGCTATGGTCAGACGGAAACAACTCTCACAATTGCTAATCTTGTTGGCATGACACCAAAACCGGGAGCAATGGGTAAAACAGTTCCTGCATATGATGTGGTACTTCTTGATAAAAATGGTAAAGAAGTTGGTATTGGTGAAAATGGTGAGATTTGTGTTAGAACAAAAGATAAAGTTCCATGTGGTCTCTTCCTTGGATATTATAAGGATGAGAAGTTGACAAAGGAAGTTTGGCATAACGGATATTATCATACAGGTGATATTGCTTGGAGAGATGAGGATGGATATTTTTGGTACGTTTCTCGTGTAGATGACGTAATCAAATCATCAGGATATCGTATTGGTCCATTTGAAATTGAAAATGTAATTATGGAGCTTCCTTATGTGCTTGAGTGTGGTGTATCTGCAGCACCGGATGAAGAAAGAGGTCAAGTAGTTAAAGCTTCAGTTGTTTTAGTTGATGGTACTGAGCCGTCAGAAGAACTCAAAAAAGAGATTCAAAATTATGTAAAACAAAAGACTGCTCCTTACAAGTACCCTCGTATAGTTGTATTTAGAGATCAACTTCCAAAGACAATTTCCGGTAAAATAATTAGAAAAGAATTGTAAGCAATTAGCAAAGAGTTATAATAATTAGCAAAGAACTATAAACAATGCAGTAAAGAACTAAAAAAATAAATGGAGGCGACGACTGTGAAAAGAATAACCTTATTTTTGGGTCATTACGGTTCCGGAAAGACAAATGTAGCTGTAAATTATGCACTACATCTTAAAGAGTCCGGTTTTCCGGTCGTTATTGCTGACCTTGATATTGTAAATCCGTATTTTCGCACAAAGGATAGTCAAAAAATATTAGATGAAAAGGGTATTAAGCTGATTTCTTCTGAATATGCAGCATCAAATGTGGATTTTCCTGCAATTCCCGGTGAAATGTATTCAGTATTTGATGATAAAGCAACTTATGCAGTTTTAGACATAGGTGGCGATGACCGTGGTGCTTATGCTCTTGGCCGATATAGAGATCAGATACTTGAAGAGGATAACTATGATGCGTTTCTTGTAATAAACAAATATAGACCGCTTACAAAGACTCCTGAGCTATGTGTAGAGATAAAAGAAGAAATTGAAGCGGCGGCAGGTATAAAACTTACGGGAATAGTAAATAATTCAAATCTTGGCGATTCAACAACTAAGCAAGATGTACTGGATTCTTATAGTTATGTTAAAGAAGTAAGTGAAAAAACTAATTTGCCAATTGTATTTACAACTGTAAAAAAAGGTATTAAAATAGATAATACTTTTACTATTGAATTACAGCCAAAAACTTTTGGGGAGGTTTATTAATGGCTAAAGTAACTTTTAAAACTGATATTTGTAAAGGATGTGCCCTTTGTGTTGACGCATGTCCTAAAAATATAATTGAACTTTCAAAAACTGAACTTAATGTAAAGGGACATCATCCTGCTGTCTGTATAGATATGGATGCGTGTATTGGTTGTGCGGCTTGTGCAACAATGTGTCCTGACTGTGTAATAACTGTGGAGAGGTGAGAAAAATGGGTGAAAAAGTGTTAATGAAGGGAAACGAAGCTATTGCTGAAGCAGCTATTAGAGCCGGATGTATGCATTACTTTGGATATCCTATTACTCCACAAACAGAAGTTGCAGCATATATGTCAAAGCGTATGCCAAAAGTTGGCGGTGTGTTTTTACAGGCAGAATCTGAAATTGCTGCAATAAATATGGTTATAGGTGTTGCTGCAACAGGTAAACGCGTAATGACATCTTCCTCATCTCCGGGAATATCTTTAAAAGGTGAAGGTATATCATACCTTGCCGGCTGTGATTTACCGGCAGTTGTCGTAAATGTTCAGCGTGGTGGCCCGGGTCTTGGTGGTATTCAACCTTCACAGGCTGATTATTGGCAGACAACAAGGGGTGGCGGACATGGAGATTATCATAACATTGTTTTAGCTCCTGCTTCTGTACAGGAAATGGCGTCTTTAACTGTTAGAGGATTTGACCTTGCTGACAAATATAGAATGGTCGTTATGATTTTGGCTGACGGTACGATGGGGCAAATGATGGAGCCTGTTGAAATTGATAATATTGAACCATTGAAGGTTGAAAAACCATGGGCTTTAACAGGTACAGGAATGAAGAGAAAACCTAATATCGTAAACTCTCTTTATTTAAAACCGAATGAACTTGAAAAGACAAATTTTGATAGATATAAAAAATATACCAAAATTGCAGAAACAGAAGCTCTTGCAGAAGAATATTTGATGGAAGATGCGGAGATTTGTGTTACAGCATTTGGTATTACATCACGCGTGGCAAAGAATGCAATAAAAGAAGCAAGGGCACAGGGAATTAAAGTTGGAATGATCAGACCAATTACACTCTGGCCTTTTCCAAAATCTACATATATGAAACATGCTGATCAATGTAAAGCATTTATATCAGTTGAAATGAACATGGGTCAGATGATTGAAGATGTACAACTTGCAATTGAATGCAAAAAACCGGTTACGCTTTGTAATCGTACAGGTGGAATGATTCCAAAACCTGAAGAAATCTTAGCAAAGATAAAAGAAGTTGGAGGTGTAAAATAGTGGCAGTAGTATTTAGTAAACCACATTCACTAACCGACAAATCTTTACATTATTGTCCGGGTTGCACCCATGGCATAATTCATCGCCTTGTTGCCGAGGTGATTGATGAACTTGAAATTGAGGGAGATACAATTGGCGTTGCATCCGTTGGATGCTCCGTTATGGCATATGATTATTTCAATGTTGATTTCGTTCAAGCAGCACATGGCCGCGCACCGGCTGTTGCAACCGGAGTTAAACGTTCAGACCCATCAAAGATAGTGTTTACATATCAAGGTGATGGAGATCTTGCTGCAATCGGTACCGCCGAAACAGTACATGCAGCGGCACGTCGCGAAAATATTACAATTATTTTTATAAACAATGCAATTTACGGTATGACAGGTGGCCAAATGGCTCCAACAACACTTCCGGGTATGGTTACTCAAACCTCTCCGTACGGAAGAGATGTTGAAGCTGTAGGATTCCCAATTAAAATTTGTGAGCTTCTTTCAAATATAGAAGGCGCGACATATCTTGAAAGAGTTACTGTAAATAATGTAGCAAATGTAAAAAAAGCAAAACGTGCAATTAAAAAGGCATTTCAGAATCAGGTTGAAGGCAAAGGGTTCTCTCTTATTGAAGTGGTATCTACTTGTCCTACTAACTGGGGGCTTTCACCGCAAAAGTCTCTTGAATTCATTGAGACGGATATGCTTCCTGCATATCCACTTGGTGTTTACAAAGATATAACAGGGGAGGAGAAATAATGGCTACTTTAAACATTCTTTATGCCGGTTTTGGTGGACAGGGTATTCTTTTCTCCGGTAGATTTTTAGCATATGAAGGTCTTCTTCTAGGTAAACAAGTAAGTTGGCTTCCTTCCTATGGCCCGGAAATGCGTGGAGGAACGGCAAACTGTTCAGTTATTCTTTCTGATGATCCAATCGGCTCACCTATAGTGGACAAACCGGATATTCTTGTTGCAATGAACCTTCCTTCTCTTGATAAGTATGAAGATGCGGTAGTCTCAGGTGGTAAAATTTTCGTCGATTCATCGCTTATTGAAAGGAAGGTTAAGCGGACAGATGTAGATGTTTATTATGTTCCGGCAACAAAAATTGCAAGTGAGCATGATATGCCAACACTTGCAAATATGGTAATAACAGGAAAGTTGCTCAAAGAGGTTTCTGGTCTTGGTATAGATAATCTCGATGAAGTACTTGGTAAAATTGTTTCAGCTCGTCGTCAGAATCTTGTTGAATACAATAAAAAGGCTATTAACGTAGGCTACACTTTTCAATAAAGGGAGAGAAATAAATGAATATTTCAATTACAAAAACCACTGCTCCGAAAACAAAACCGCAGGATGAATCAAAACTTGGATTTGGAAATATTTTTTCAGATCATATGTTTCTTATGGATTACGAAAAGGGTAAGGGTTGGTTTAATGCCAGAATAGTACCTTTTGAAAATCTTTCATTGAATCCGGCATGTGCAGTTTTTCATTATGGTCCTGAAGTTTTCGAAGGATTAAAAGCATACCGAACAGCAAAAGGTAATATACAACTTTTTAGACCAATTGAAAATGTACGTAGAATGAACAATTCTGCTGATCGTATTTGTCTTCCTCAAATGGATGAAAAGGATATGTTAAAAGCAATTAAAACTTTTGTAGAAGTCGAGAAGGATTGGGTTCCTCATGCTGAGGGAACGTCATTTTATATTCGTCCGTTTATTATTGGTGTAGATGAAACACTTGGTGTTCATACTATTCAGAAAGCATTATTTGTTATCATAGGTTCACCTTCAGGTAGTTATTATCCGGAAGGAATTAATCCGGTTAAGATTATGATTGAAACTGAAGACGTTCGTGCAGTTGTCGGTGGTACAGGTTATGCGAAATGCGGCGGTAATTATGCTGCTTCAACCAGAGCAGGTCATAAGGCTGAACTACAGGGCTATTCACAAGTTCTTTGGCTTGACGGCATTGAGCGTAAATATGTTGAAGAAGTTGGTGCTATGAATGTGATGTTTAAAATTGATGGTACAGTTGTAACACCAAAACTTCTCGGTTCTGTGCTTCCGGGCATTACTAGAAAGTCGTGTATTGAACTTCTTAAAGACCAAGGTGTTCAAGTAGAAGAACGTCAAATCAGTGTTGATGAGGTTATCAAGGCACTTGAAGAGGGTAAACTTGAAGAAGCATGGGGTACAGGTACAGCTGCCGTTGTATCTCCGATAGGTGAACTTTCATATAAGGGTGAGAAATATACAATCAACAATTTTGAAATAGGCGAAACAACTCAAAAACTCTACGATACACTTACAGGTATTCAGTGGGGTAAAATTGAAGATAAAAAGGGCTGGATTGAAAAGATATGACACGCGTGGAAAAGGGAAGAAATTATTTTTTGAGTGGTTATAATTGTGTACAATCTGTAGTTTTAGCATTTGCTGATGATTTAGATTTAGATGAGGAATTCCTAGCTAAGATGTCATCAGGTTTTGGTGGTGGAATTGGTGGTCTTAGGGGCATTTGTGGCACTGTCACAGGTATGATTATAGTTAATAACATTATGAATGGAAACATTACTGAAGATGGCAAGAAAGAACATTATGAGTCAACTAGAAATTTAGTTGAGAAGTTTGAAGCGATTTATGAAACTTCAACTTGTAGTGAGCTTCTTGACTTTTTAGAACTTGATGCAGATCCGCTTCCAAGAACTGAAGAATATTACAAAACACGTCCATGTGTTCGTTTTGTAGAAACGGCAGTTGAAATTCTTGAGAAGAATATTTTGAAATAATTACAAGAGATTATAAGAGTTATAAATAGGTAAAAGAAAAATGACGCAATTTAAATTGCGTCATTTTTTAAGTTAATTTAAATGGCTATTAACCAACGAATTCTAAGATAGCTTTAAATACTTCGCCAACTGTAACGTAGTCGCCGCCTGAAATCTGAACGATACTTTCTACTAATTCAAAAATTCCGCCAAGCATAATATAATCCTCCTTAAATTTTTAGGCTAAATGAACTGCCTTGTTAAAATTCTAACATATTCAAAAACAAAAAACCACATCAAAAATTAGTGTGGTAGCACAGTAAAGGATTAAAGAGGTGTATAAAAAGACGTAGTTATAAGGAAAAAGCTATCTTGTAAAATTAGTATAAAATATTTGAAAACAGTTGTTAATAAAATGTAGTATAAATTATGCTGATTTTCGGTTAGTATAATTTTATTAGAATAAAAATTTATTCTTAGGATTAATTTTAGGAGGATGTTTTATGGAAGATATGTTTATGGAGTTAGTACATAGATTGACAGCTTGGTTATATGATTTAATTCCAGGTTTACCTACTTCAGTTTATGCAGTAATTGAGACAGCCGTTTTGGCTCTTTTCGTATCTGTTTTGATAAAACTTGGATTGAAGGTAGGAAAATGGTTGGCGTGTCTTTTAATTTTACTCTTTGTTTTAGGTGTGCTGTTTTATGTTTTTCTTCAATAAGACAGGTAATTTGACAAGCAATTTATGCAAAGCTGAGTTTAAGGGTTATAGGTGATATGCATAAGGCATATAAATGTATAGGCATATAACATATAGCGTACGTAGACAATTTAGACTGTTATTGGTCGTGGCAAATTAAGGTGAAAAAAAATAATTTTTAAGTAAACAGGAATTAGTTTTAGGTAAACAGGAATTAGTTTTAAGTGAACAAGAACTATAATAAATCAATTAATATATTTGTGCATAAATTCAATTGATTTTTATATAACATTTTGGCATAATAATGATAGTTTCTTTGTAACTGACGGAATGAGTGGACTTAACCACATGGGAGCAAAGAAGTAAATAATGTCGACCGTCTGGGCAGTTCTTTAGTTACAGGACTAAGGAACTGTCCATAACTATTTTTAGGAGGTCTTTATGAAAAAGGTAGCAGTTTTGATGGGTTCAGATTCTGATTTACCGGTTGTTGAAAAATGTCTTACTACTCTTTCAGCATTTAGCGTGCCTTTTGAGGTGCATGTGTTTTCTGCACATAGAACACCGGTGCAAGTATCTGAATTTGTATCTGGTGCAAGAGAAGCAGGTTTTGGTGTAATTATAGCTGCAGCAGGGAAAGCTGCACACCTTGCAGGCGCATGTGCTGCTCAAACAACTCTTCCGGTTATAGGAATACCGGTTAAAAGTTCAACACTTGATGGGCTTGATGCGCTTCTTTCTACAGTACAAATGCCAAGCGGACTCCCTGTTGCAACAGTTGCAATAGATGGAGCAGAAAATGCAGCTTTACTTGCAATTCAAATACTTGCAGTAGAGGACTGTGTACTTGCAAAAAAATTAGATAGTGCAAGAGAAGCAGGCGCAGATAAAGTGCTTGCAGCTGACAAGAAAATTACAGGCAGATACTAATCTGCCTGTTTTTGTTTTACCATATTTTAGTCCTTTTGGAGGTTTTTATGTATCAAATAATTAAGGGAAAAACTAAAGATGTATATGCTTTAGATAATGGAAATTATCTTTTGAAATTTAAAGATGATTGTACCGGTAAAGATGGTGTGTTTGATCCGGGTGAAAATGAGGTAGGTCTTACAATCGACGGTGTAGGTGATGTAAATCTTCGTATGTCAATTTACTTTTTTGAAAAGATAAATGCTGCCGGTATAAATACACATTTTGTATCTGCATCGCTTGAGGATACTACAATGGAAGTTCTTCCGGCAAAGGTATTTGGAAATGGTCTTGAAGTAATTTGTAGACATAAGGCTGTTGGTAGTTTTATTCGTAGGTATGGTGACTATATTATGGAGGGGGCTGACCTTCCTAAATATGTTGAAATGACTTTAAAAGATGATGAAAAAGGTGACCCACTCATCACAAAAGATGGTCTTGTTGCACTTGGAATTATGTCTGAAGATCAGTATGAAGATATTAAATTTATGACTCAGCAGATAACTCAAATTATTGCTGAAGAACTTCTTGAGAAGGGACTTGAGCTTTATGACATTAAACTTGAGTTTGGATATGATTCGTTTGGAAATGTAATGTTAATTGATGAAATTTCTTCCGGTAACATGCGTGTTTATAAGGATGGCCAATATATTGACCCTTTGACATTATCAAAATTGTTTTTTGCGTATTAATTTGAAAGTGTAGGTTTTATTATGGGAGGATTTTTTGGTGCTGTCTCAAAAAATGATGTATTACTTGATGTCTTTTTTGGTACAGATTATCATTCACATTTAGGTACTCGTCGAGGCGGGCTTGCTGCTTATAACGTGAAGGATGGCTTACAAAAAGAAATTCATAACATTGAGAATTCGCCATTTAGAACAAAGTTTGATGGTGTGTTTGAAAATATGTCAGGTAATTCTGCAATTGGTTGTATTAGTGACTATGATCCACAGCCACTTGTTATGCGTTCAAAAGCTGGCGCTTTTGCAATTTGTATGGTTGGTGTTGTCGCAAATAAGAAGGAGCTTATTTCAAAATATTTAGAAGAAACTAATGGTCTTTTTTCTGAAATGACAGGTGGTAAGATTAATACAGTGGAACTTTTAGCCGCCCTCATAAGCCAAAAGGAAGATATTGTTGAGGGGATTAAGTATGCCGAGGAAGTTATAGATGGAACAATTTCTTTCCTTATAATGAAGGAGGGCGGCACACTTATTGCCGCTCGTGATAAGCATGGCCGACTACCTATAGGTATAGGCAAAAACGGTTTTGGACACGCTGTGTCCTTTGAATCTTTTGCCTTTGAAAAGGTCGGCTATAATAAAATTTACGAGCTTGGCCCTGGAGAAGTAGTAGAAATAACTGCTGATTCTTTTAAAACTGTTGTGAATCCAAAAAGAGAAATGAAAATCTGTTCGTTTCTTTGGAGTTATTATGGTTATCCAAATTCGACATATGAAGGTGTTAATGTTGAAACTATGCGATATAACAATGGAAGACGTATGGCAAAAAATGATCTTGATAATGGAGCATTTTTAAAGGTTGATTTTGTATGTGGAGTTCCGGATTCAGGTACGCCTTATGCAATAGGATATGCTAATAAGAGCGGTACTAACTTCGCTCGTGCATTCATAAAATACACTCCTACATGGCCACGTAGCTTTTTGCCGACTAATCAAGCGCAACGTGAAAAAGTAGCAAAAATGAAAATGATACCGGTAAAAGAACTTATAGATGGTAAAAATCTTTTGTTTGTGGATGATTCAATTGTTCGTGGTACACAAATGAAGGAAACTGTTGATTTTCTTTATGAAAATGGCGCCGCATCTGTTCATATGCGTTCAGCATGTCCTCCAATTATGTATTCTTGTAAGTTTTTAAATTTTTCAAGAGCTACAAATGTAGATGAGCTTATCACAAGGGTTACAATCAAAGAACTTGAAGGTAATGAAGGACTTAAACATCTTGCTGAATATAGCGACGGCTCTACACAAAGGGGTCGGGCGATGCGTGAAGCAATTTGCAAGAAGCTTCGTTTATCTTCACTTGAGTTCCAAACACTTGAAGGACTTGTTGAATCTATAGGACTTCCAAAAGAGCAACTCTGTACGTATTGTTGGGATGGAAAGGACGACTAAGATGGAAATTTCAAAATCTGATGCTTATGCAGCTGCCGGTGTAGATATTACTGCCGGTTATAAAGCTGTTGAACTTATAAAAAAGCATATTGCAAGAACAGTTGTACCCGGTGCTATGGGTTCAATTGGTGGTTTTAGCGGTCTTTTTGAAATGGATCTTACCGGAATTTCAAAACCGGTTTTAGTTTCCGGGACAGATGGTGTAGGAACAAAACTCAAACTTGCTTTTCTCATGGATAAGCACGACACGGTTGGTATTGATTGTGTAGCAATGTGTGTAAATGACGTTATTTGTTCTGGTGCAAAACCACTGTTTTTCCTTGATTATATTGCTTGCGGTAAAAATATACCTGAAAAAATTGAAAAGATTGTTTCAGGTATAGCTGAAGGTTGTGTTCAATCAGGAATTGCTTTAATTGGCGGTGAAACTGCTGAGATGCCCGGTTTTTATCCTGTTGATGAATATGACCTTGCAGGTTTTTCTGTTGGCGTTGTAGATAAGGATAAAATTCTTGACAATAAAAAAATGCAAGAGGGCGATGTAATAATTGCATTACCTTCTTCCGGTATTCATTCAAATGGTTTTTCTTTAGTTCGTAAAGTGTTTGATGTTGAAAATGTAGATTTAAAAACACCAATTGCAGAATTAGGGGGCGCAACGTTAGGAAATATACTTTTAACTCCTACAAAGATTTATGTAAAATCAATGCTTGCTCTTTTTGAAAGGATAGCAGTTCGTGCAGTATCACACATTACAGGTGGCGGTTTTTATGAAAATATCCCAAGAAGCCTTCCTGATGGTCTTTGTGCAGAAATACGAATGGATGATGTAAAAGTACTTCCGATTTTTAAATATATTCAGAAAACCGGAAATATCTCAACTCATGATATGTTTAATACCTTTAATATGGGTGTTGGTATGATAGCTATTGTTCCTGCAGAACAGGCAGATATTGCTTTAGAAGTTTTGATACATGCAGGTGAGGATGCATATGTACTAGGTTCAATTAAATGCGGAACTGAAAAGTTACATTTGTATTGAATTGTTTAAAGTTTAATGACAGAAAAGTCGTATAACGTCAAAGACAAAAGACATAATTTTTTAATTAATATGAATTCTAATTAAATATAGATTCAATGGAGGGAAACATGAAGGCAAAAATTGCTGTGCTGGTTTCAGGAAGCGGAACTAATCTCCAAGCTTTAATAGATGCTGATATTCCATCAGGAGAGCTTGCACTTGTAGTTTCAAGTAAAGCGGATGCTTATGCTTTAATTCGTGCAGAAAAAGCGGGAATTCCAACGGAAGTAGTACATAGAGATGAGGAAAAGCTTCTTGAGGTACTTAAAGAATATGATATTGATATGATTGTACTTGCAGGTTACTTATCTGTTTTATCTGAAAATTTTGTAAAACATTATGAAAAACGCATTATAAACGTTCATCCATCGCTTATTCCGTCTTTTTGTGGAGATGGCTATTACGGATTAAGAGTACACAGGGAAGCACTTGAATATGGAGTAAAGATTACCGGTGCAACTGTACATTATGTAAATGAAATTACAGATGGCGGAGAAATTATTTTTCAAAAAGCAGTAGAAGTTCTTCCTGAAGATACACCTGAATCGCTCCAGAAAAGAGTGATGGAAGAAGCTGAATGGGTATTGCTTCCAAAGGCAGCTGAAAAGGTTGCAAATGATATTATTAGGGGGATAAATTGATGAAGATTTATGAAGTAAAATCAATGGGTGCACGTCTTCATGGTAATGAATATGTTGGTCGAGGTATTGTAATTGGAAAAACTGAAGATGGTACAAAGGCTGCTGTTGCGTACTTCATTATGGGTCGCTCAGAAAATAGTCGAAATCGTATATTTAAAAAAGAAGGGGACAATTTAATGATTTATCCTTTTGATGAGTCAAAGGTAAAGGACCCAAGTCTCATTATTTATCCACCAATTTTGGTTGACGGGAAGAAAACAATTGTTACTAACGGTGACCAGACAAAAACTATTTACGATTTATTGCAGAAGAATAAAGTGAGGCATCGCACAGAAAATCAAACAGAGAAAGGTATAGGAAATCAAACAGAGAGTTACGTAGAAAATCAAACAGAGAAAGACACAGAAAATCAAATAGAAAATAAATGTAGGAGAGCTTTTGAAAATGCACTTGCTACCCGCCGATTTGAACCGGATGCTCCCAACTTAACTCCCAGAATTTCAGGTCTTATAGATTTGGAAGATGGATTTTCCTATAAGCTTAACATTTTAAAGAGCGCTGATGTAGAAGGTTCAGCTTGTAACAGATACACTTTTGAATATGAACCACTTTCCGGACTTGGACATTTCATTCACACCTATGTGTGTGATGGAAATCCACTTCCAACTTTCCAGGGTGAGCCTGAAAGAGTAGTAATTCCGGATAATATAGATGAGTTTTATGAGGATATTTGGAATAACTTGGATGCGAACAATAGAATTTCACTTTATGTAAGGTATATTGACCTTAAAACAGGTGAATATGACGACAGATTGATTAATAAGAATAGATAAAAACATTGAGATACATGAGGTATATAAAGACAAAGGAATAGAACAGGTGATTAAAATGAAAGAATTTGAACTTAAATATGGTTGTAACCCAAACCAAAAACCGTCAAAAATTTTTATGGAGGATGGTTCAGACCTTCCAATTAAAATATTAAATGGAAAACCGGGTTTTATAAATTTCCTTGACGCATTTAACTCTTGGCAACTTGTAAAGGAACTTAAAGAAGCTCTGGGACTTCCTGCTGCTACTTCTTTTAAGCATGTAAGTCCAACTTCAGCAGCAGTTGGTATTCCACTCTCAAAAAAACTTAAGAAAGCTTGTTTTGTAGATGATGTTAAAGGACTTGATGATTCACCGCTCGCTTGTGCATATGCTCGTGCTCGTGGTACAGACCGAATGTGTTCCTTTGGTGATTGGGTAGCGCTTTCAGATGAATGTGATGCTATAACAGCTTCGCTCATTAAACTTGAGGTGTCTGATGGTGTTATTGCTCCGGGATATACGGATGATGCACTTGAAATTTTAAAGTCAAAACGTGGTGGAAATTATAATATAGTGCAGATTGATGAAAACTATGTTCCAACCGAACGTGAACGTAAACAGGTTTTTGGTATAACCTTTGAACAAGGTAGAAATAACTTTAAAATTGACAGAAATTTACTGACAGATATCGTAACAGAAAACAAAAAGTTGCCTAAAGAGGCAGTAAGAGACCTTATAATTTCATTGATTACTCTTAAATATACACAGTCCAATTCTGTTTGTTTTGCTGTTGATGGACAAGCAATAGGTGTAGGTGCAGGACAACAATCAAGAGTTCATTGCACTCGTCTTGCGGGTAGTAAGGCAGATACATGGCAGCTTCGTCAATCGGATAAGGTACTTAGTCTTCCTTTCCTACCTGATATTGCTCGTCCTACAAGGGATAATGTAATTGATGGATATATAAATCAAAATGAAGAGGACGTTTGTGCTGACGGAAACTGGCAGAAATATTTTACAAAACAGCCGGAACATTTTACAAAAGAAGAACAGGAAGCTTATCTTTCTACTATTACCGGAGTTTCAGTCGGGTCAGATGCGTTTTTCCCATTCCCGGATAATATTGAAAGAGCATATAAGAGTGGTGTTTCATACATCGCAGAGCCGGGCGGTTCAATACGAGATGACCTTGTAATTGAAAAATGTAATGATTATGGAATTACGATGGCATTTACTAAGATGCGACTTTTCCATCATTAATTGTATTCTAAAATGAAGTGGAATCATTAGAGGAAAGGTCAAAATATAGAGATTAGTTTCG
Source organism: Oscillospiraceae bacterium (assembly GCA_012520505.1). Classification (GTDB taxonomy): domain Bacteria; phylum Bacillota; class Clostridia; order Oscillospirales; family Acutalibacteraceae; genus UBA1227. The sequence goes on along the minus strand of JAAYOC010000026.1, from coordinate 76,711 downwards.
GAGGCAAATATGAAAATTATGGTTGTTGGCGGCGGCGGTCGTGAACATGCAATCATTACTAAAATTAAGGAAAATCCTAATGTGACTGAGATTTTTGCATTGCCCGGTAATGGTGGAATTGCAGCTGATGCTACTTGTATTGACATTGCCGCAACAGATATTGACAATATTGTAGCTTTTGCTTTTAAAGAGAAAATTGATTTTGCTGTTGTAGCACCTGATGACCCATTGGTGCTTGGCTGTGTTGATGCACTTGAAGCGCATGGGATTCCTTGTTTTGGTCCTGATAAAAAGGCGGCAATCATTGAAGGTAGTAAAATTTTTTCAAAAGACCTTATGATTAAATATGGTATCCCAACAGCTGAATATGCAAAATTTTCAGATATGGAGAAAGCTCTTGAATATGTTAAAACCTGTAAAATCCCAATAGTTGTTAAGGCTGATGGACTTGCACTCGGAAAAGGTGTAATTATTGCTGAAACCAGAGAGATGGCGGAAAATGCTGTTTACATGATGATGCAAGACAAGAAATTCGGAGAGAGCGGTGCGAATATCGTAATTGAAGAGTTTCTTGAAGGCCCGGAAGTTACCGTACTTTCATTTACAGATGGAGAGACTTTAATTCCTATGATTTCTTCTCAAGACCATAAGCGTGCACTTGATGGAGATAAAGGTTTGAACACGGGAGGTATGGGAGTTGTAGCTCCAAATCCATATTACACAAAAGAAATTGCTGCAGAATGTATGGAAAAGATTTTTCTTCCAACAATAAAAGCAATGAATAAAGAGGGTAGAACATTTAAAGGTTGTCTTTATTTTGGACTTATGCTTACAACGGACGGGCCAAAGGTAATTGAATATAACTGTCGTTTTGGTGACCCGGAAACACAGGTAGTGCTTCCTCTGTTAAAATCTGACCTTTTGACTATTATGAAAGCTTGCAGAGATGGGACTCTTGCAAAAACAGCAGTTGAATTTGAAGATAAGCATGTTTGTTGTGTTGTAATGGCATCTAAAGGGTATCCGGAAGCTTATGAAAAAGGCTTTGAGATTACTTTTGAAGATGACAGAGAAAATATTTTTATTGCAGGTGCAAAACTTGTAAATGGCAAACTTATTACTGATGGTGGTCGTGTACTTGCAGCAACAAGAACAGGAGACACTTTAAAAGAGGCAATTGATGCTGCTTATGCAGCAATAGATAAAATACATTTTGAGGGTGCATATTTTAGACGAGATATTGGTAGACGTGCTCTCAATGCGTAAATGAGGTATTTTTGTGGTATATAGAATTTATGTTTCAAAAAAAGAAGGCTTGACCCTTGAGGCAGATGCACTTCTTTCAGATATTAAAAATCTTCTTGGTATAAACAGTGTGAAGAGAGTTCGTATCCTTAACAGATATGATATTGAGAATATCGATGATGAACTCTTTGACTACGTATGCAGGACCATACTTTCAGAGCCGCAGCTTGATAATTATTCAGCAAATCTTGATGAATTTGTTTTGTGTGGTGATACTGTATTTGCAGTCGAATTTTTACCCGGACAGTTTGATCAGCGAGCATCTTCGGCAGCTGAATGTATTCAGATTGTGTCAAAGGGCGAGCGTCCTTTGGTTCGTTCTGCAAAAGTGTATGTTCTCACCGGAAATATTTCAGAAAATGAAGTAAATACGATTCAGAAATATATTATAAATCCGGTAGAGTCAAGACTTGCAGATATGGAAATGCCAAGAACACTGGAATTTCAAACTGAAATTCCGACAACAGTTGAAACTTTAACCGGTTTTATTGAATTATCTGAAGAAAAACTTGCTGATTTTGTAGAAGAAAAAGGTCTTGCGATGGATTTAGATGATATAAAACTCTGTCAAGACTATTTCAGACTTGAAAAAAGAGATCCGACTATTACTGAAATTAGATTGCTTGATACATATTGGTCTGACCATTGTCGACATACCACGTTTTTAACAACAATTGACAAAGTAACTTTTGAAGATTCGTTTATTCAAGAAGCATATGATGATTATATTGCAGATAGAGAAAAGCTTGGCAGAACAAAACCGATTAATCTTATGGATATCGGTACTCTCGCGGCAAAGGTCCTTCGTGCTGAAGGTAAACTTGATAAGCTTGATATATCTGAAGAAGTTAATGCTTGTACAGTTAAAATAACTATCAACAAAGATGGTAAGGATGAGAATTGGCTCTTACTTTTTAAAAATGAAACGCATAACCATCCAACAGAGATTGAACCTTTCGGTGGTGCTGCTACTTGTGTTGGTGGTGCAATTCGCGACCCGCTTTCCGGTCGTTCATATGTATATGCCGCAATGCGGGTAACCGGTGCAGCAGACCCTACAAGACCTTTTTCTGAAACACTTGAGGGTAAACTTCCACAGAGAATAATTGTTCAAACTGCAGCTGATGGATACAGTTCATACGGTAATCAGATTGGAGTAACAACAGGTATAGTTGATGAACTCTATCATGATGGCTATGCTGCAAAACGTATGGAAATTGGCGCAGTTATAGCGGCTGCACCTGCAAGCTATGTACGCCGTGAATGTCCTGTACCGGAAGATGTTGTAATTCTTCTCGGGGGACGTACCGGACGTGATGGATGTGGTGGAGCTACCGGTTCATCTAAATCGCACGATTTAAGTTCTCTTGAAACCTGTAGTGCAGAAGTTCAAAAGGGTAATGCTCCGGAAGAACGTAAAATTCAACGTCTTTTTAGAAATCCAAAGGCATCTTTACTTATCAAACGTTGTAATGACTTTGGTGCCGGTGGTGTTTCAGTTGCAATAGGTGAACTTGCTGATGGGCTTCATGTCAACCTTGATGCAGTTCCAAAAAAATATGAAGGTCTTGATGGAACAGAACTTGCAATCTCAGAGTCTCAAGAAAGAATGGCGGTTGTTGTTGATCCGAAAGATGTTCAAAAATTTATTGAACTTGCAAAAACTGAAAATTTAGAAGCGACTGTTGTTGCTACTGTTACCGAAAAGCCATACCTTATAATGACTTGGAAAGGCAACCAGATAGTAAATATATCAAGAGAGTTTCTCAATTCAAATGGCGCAGAAAAGCACACAAATGCAGTTGTTGAGCCCCAAAAGAAATTTGAAAGGGAGATTCCAAGTACACTTGAAAGTGGTTTTAAGGCTCTTGTAGGGGATTTAAATGTATGCTCAAAACGTGGACTTTCAGAACGTTTTGATTCTACAATCGGTGCAGGTACAATACTTATGCCTTTTGGTGGCAAAACTCAAACAACGCCAATTCAAGCAATGGCACATAAAATATCTGTTGAACACGGTGATACAGACACTTGTTCAATTATGTCTTGGGGATTCAATCCGTTCATAATGGAAAAAGATCAATTCCATGGCGCTTATCTTTCAGTAGTCGAATCTGTCTCAAAACTTATGGCTACCGGCGCTACATTTAGCGATGTATATCTTACTTTCCAAGAATATTTTCCAAAACTCGGAAACGACGAGACTCGTTGGGGAATGCCGTTGGCCGCACTTCTTGGTGCTTATAAAGCCCAAATTGGTTTAGGTATTGCATCAATCGGTGGTAAAGATTCAATGAGTGGAACTTTTGAAGATCTTGATGTTCCGCCAACTCTTTGTTCTTTTGCTGTTACAACAGATAAAATTGATAGAATTAAATCTAACGAGTTTAAAAAGACCGGTTCAAAAGTTTATTTACTTAGACCTGAGTATAATGAATTCGGTGTTCCAACAACTGAATCGCTCAAGAAAATCTATGATATTGTTGAAAATACAGACTTTTTATCTTGCTATACACCGACCTATGGCGGTGTTGCAGAAGCAGTATTTAAAATGTGCTTAGGTAATCGTCTTGGATTTAAATTTGCAATAGATGATCTTGATGTAATTTTTGGTTACCTTTATGGTACTTTTGTAATTGAATCGGATATTCCGGTTAAAGGTGCAATTCTTCTTGGTGAAACAACGGATGAAGCTTTAATCAATGACATTGATATGAAAGAGCTTATTGATATATATGAAAACAAGCTTGGAGATGTTTTTCCATGCAATATTAAGACTGAAAAAAAGAATGTACCGATATTTTCATTTGAAACCGAAAAGATTTTTACTTCAAATATTAAGGTAAGTAAACCAAAAGTACTTATCCCGGTATTTCCGGGTACTAACTGTGAATACGATACTGCTAAAGCTTTTGATCGTGCCGGTGCAGAATCGGAAATTTTCGTAATAAAAAATTTGACTGTAAAAGACGTTGGAGAGTCAATAGATACTTTTGTTAAGAAAGTAAAAGAAATACAAATTATTTTTCTTCCGGGTGGTTTTTCAGGTGGCGATGAGCCGGATGGTTCTGCAAAATTAATTACTTCATTTTTTAGAAATCCTGATGTGAAAAATGTGGTTACAGATCTAATTGAAAATCGTGATGGTTTAATGGGCGGTGTTTGCAATGGGTTCCAAGCACTTATAAAGCTGGGGCTCGTACCTTACGGCAAAATTATTGTTGCAGATGAAAAATCCCCGACTCTTACATTTAATACGATTGCACGCCATCAATCTAAACTAATTAGGACAAGACTTTGTTCTAATAATTCTCCATGGCTTAAGAATGCAAAAGTAGGCACTGTTTATACAGCTCCGATATCAAATGGTGAGGGTAGACTTCTTGCATCTGATGAACTTATCTTGTCTCTTGCTGCAAATGGGCAAATAATGACTCAATATGTTGATGAAAACGGTAATCCTTCATTTGATATTGCTGTTAATCCTAATGGTTCTGCTTTTTGTGTGGAAGGACTTTTATCTCCCGATGGACGTATTTTTGGTAAGATGGGGCATGCAGAGCGCATAGGTAAAGGCCTTTATAAGAATGTACCGGGGGAATATGATCTTAAATTGTTTGAAAGTGCAGTTGAATATTATAAATAGTTTTGCAGACAATTTTTAATAAAAATTAGAGATAATTTTTGTAGTAATTTTCAAAGTAATTTAGTTTAAACAGTTGCAACGATTTACTACAAGTGATAGAATTTATGTGTTTTGTAAATTAAATTTGTAAGTTACTTTATGGGTTTATTTACAAAATGTTATAAAGAAAAAGGCGGTTATAAAAATGGAAGCTTATGAAATTACAATCGAAGGCGTTACACGACAACTTCCGATTTGTGAAGTAAACGAAAATCTTGATATTGCTGCATTTGTAATTTTTGGCGATGTAGAAATGACAGTAGAGTGTGCAAAAGGTCTTTTAAAAAAAGTTCCGGAGTTCGATTATCTAATTACAGCAGAAGCTAAGGGTATTCCTTTGGCTTTTGAAATGGCAAGGCAGTCAGGGAAACCTTATTTTGTTGCCAGAAAGGGCACAAAGCTTTATATGAAAGAGGTTTTCGGTGTAGATGTTCGTTCAATTACAACTGACAGAGATCAACAATTATTCCTTGATAAAGTTGAAGCTGATAAAATGAATGGAAAACGTGTTTTGATAGTTGATGATGTAGTTTCAACCGGTGAGTCGTTAAAAGCTGTAAAGGTGCTCTGTGAGAAAGCCGGAGCAAATATTGTAGGTTGTGCAACAATACTTGCAGAAGGTGATGCTGCAAAGCGTACTGATCTCATTTTTCTTGAGCCGCTTCCATTGTTTTTTAAATGAGTAAAAAGTATGCAGTCAGACAAAATAAAACTTAAGCCTCGGCATCTTGCCGAGGCTTTCTTTGTATTGCAAAAAGAGCAATTAAAATTAAAAGCGACACTCCCGAAATAATTGCTCCGGGAATAAGTCCTTTTGCTTGATATTTAAATGTTACTTCGTGAGTTCCTTTTGGAATATCTATTGCAATGAGCGCATCTGCAATAGCATATATCTTGGAATCATCAAGCTTTTTGCCATCTACATATACTTTCCAGCTATTATCATAGTTAATTGATGTGTAGAGAATAGAATCTTTTGGAACAGTTACAGTGCCGGTAATTTTTGTGTCTGTTTGCTTTTTTATTTTGAAGGTGTTAGCACTTAAAATTTCGTATCCTTCAATAAATTTATCGTAATCAAGCGCATAACAGTAGATTTCTACTGTGCCGGTTTCACCTTCGGAGATTGGAATGTCTATAAATAATGGAATGCCTGCATTATGATCGCCTAAATCATAAATATATTCCTCAGAAGTGTATTGAGTCTTAAAAAATGTATCTTCGGTATTTCGAATGGTTATGGCATTAACATTATTTGAATTTACATACAGATAGATACTACCGGTGTAATCAGGCGTAATTTGAACAGTTAATGAAGCAGAATCGTCAGGTATTACTTTGTTAAAAGTAAAAACTTCAAATCCGGAAATTTCACCAAAATCTTGAATATTGTTGTAGCTTATATTGGTAATTGGAACTATTCTAAAAACATTGTCTATACCTGTTGCTCTTTCCCAATAATTTGCTTGTGCTTCAAAAGGGTTACCGGAAACAGTAGTAAAACCACGCACATCTTTATTTACACAGTAGGCGATTGGAAGAGCATAATTATTCTCATATGCTACAAATTTATCTAGTGTGTAAATGGAGGTGTAATATTTTGGATTTAGTTTATTTGCATCGGCATTATCAATAGGGTCAGTGCAAGCTGTTTCAGTGTTATTAACAAGATACTTAAGTGCAAACATTGCATTAAAGACGGGAGTTTGTGGTTTGTAAGTATAGCTGTTTATGTAGTTGCCAAATGAACCTAAGTTATGATAAAGATTTGAAGAAGTTTCATATGCCATTGAAGAAAAGGTCGAGAGACCATTATAACCATACCAAGATGGATCCATACGAGTTCTAAGATTTGTAAGTTCCATTCTGTAGGTGTCATCACCGTACGTTTTATCAAGCTCCTTTTTTAGCATTTTAAATGATGGGTAATCACCGGTATAATTTTCTTTTGGTTGGTCAATATCATAGTGCTCGGTATTTGCAACTGCTATCTCAGCAAACATACAGCAAAAGATGAAACTGGCTACTGCAGTTGCTTGGAATTTTTTATTGCCTATAAGTGAAAATCCGATTGTATAAAGTACAACGAAAATAAGACTGATGACAATTGTTTCAGTGAGAACATTTTTTGAACCAATCTTTTCAATGATAACAATGAATATTGTTATACCTAGACCTATGCTAAGTAAGGTTTTCTTTTCAATTTCATTGATACGAACAAGTGCCTTAAATCCAATTGTTAAAAGCATGAATGAATATATAAAAGAAAATCTATATGGAAGATCATTTGGAAAATGAAAAGCATGCCAAATGAAGTTTAGATAGTTTAGATTAAATGAAAGAAACAGGGTAACCAGCATTAATATTCTTGAGATTTTTTCTTTAAGAGAAATTGATGGAATATAAAGATATAAAAGTGCTAAAAGTATAGTACCTACACCACAAAAGATGTTTGGAAGAACATCTTCTCCACTACTACGTATAGTAGGTTCAAGGCTGGCAAGATGGTTTGCTAGAAAGTCGAATAAATTAAAGTAGGTTGAAACTTCTGTCGGAAATGTTCCGGATGTTGCTGAACAGGAACGTAGCACAAAAGCTGTTGGAAAAAGTGTTATTGCAGCAAGTCCACCAGCTAAAAGTGAATATAAAATAAAACGAATGATTGCTTTTGGTAATTCTTTGGAAATAGGATATTTGCCAAAGTAATACATGATTGCGTAAAGTACAGCAAAAATACAAACCATGTAAGCTATGTAAAATGTTGCAAACATAAGGATTGCGAGTGATAAAACATATAGTTTTGAATTTCTTCCATCAATGATTCTTTCTAATCCTAAAATAACAAGAGGCAATAAATACATGCCATCAAGCCACATAACATTCCAATAATATGCAATAAAATATCCTGAAAATGCATAGAGAAGACCGAAACCTGCAGCAATTGCATCATGTTTTTTGAACTCATCGGATTCTTTTAAGTAGTAGGTGAATGTTCCGGCGGATAAAGCTCCTTTAAGCATAATGAGAAATGAAATTGCTTCAGTAATATTTTTATGTCCAAAAAGAAGAATCAAAAAGGAAAACGGGCTAGATAAATAATTAAAATAATTTCCAAGAAAACTACTTCCGCCACCTGATTGCCAAGAGTAAATTAGACTTTTACCGGAAACAATTCTGTCATACAGTTCTGCAAAAAGAGGTCCGTATTGATGATAAAGGTCCATTCTAAGAATTGTAATATCGCCAAAAGGCACCATTTCATAGCAGAGCGCTATAAGTAGATAGATGAAAATAGAAACAAAAAAAGATAGGAGAACAAATTTGTTTTCCATTCCTTTTTTGAAAATTTTTGAATTCATTATTTTTTTGATTATTTTGAATACTTTAGAATCTTTTGTTTTGTCAAAACTCTTTGACTTGTCAAAATTTTTTAATTTTTCAGATTTCATAAGGTGAATCGCTCCTTGAAATGGCCTTCTAAGTAATAAATTTAGTATAGCAAAAGTCGGTGTTGCTTTCAATGAAACTTTTAAATCAATTTCTTTGCAATTATTAGGTAAATTAGTATTGTTTAAATAATGAATATATGTTATTATTCATGTATGTTTATGCAAAACTATGTGGAGGATAAATTAATGTCAGATTATAATAATTTTTCTTCAGGTCTTACCATTTCTGAAGAAGTAATTGCTACAATTGCTATTAACGCTGCAAAAGATGTTGAAGGTGTTGTGGATCTTGGAAATAGACCGACAGATGTTTATACAGCATTTAAGATTAATGCAGATAATTTAAAACATGTAAAAGTTACATTAAGTGACTATGATATTAAACTTCAGGTGTTTCTAATATTGTCAAGTTCTGCACAAATTCCGGAGGTTTCTGTTGCTGTACAGAATGCAATAAAATCAGCTGTACAAAACATGACAGGTCGTCTTGTAACGAAAGTTGACGTTACAATTACAGGAATTTCAGATGATATCCCGGAGTTAGTTGCTCCTGCTGAACCTAAAGATATTTAATGACGAAATGAAGCCCTTTGTGATTTGAATTTTGTCACAAAGGGTTATTTTAAAGGAAGTTTTTTTGAGTTTAAAGGAGTAATCATGAACAGAAGTCAAGAGAGAGAACAAGCTTTTGTTCTTGTCTATGAAAAAGCATTTAATCCTGAAACTGAAGTTGAAGATATTTTTACTATGGCAGTAGAGTCAGAGTTTATGCAGCCTTCAAAGTTTACTGAAAAACTTGCGACTCAGACTGTAAAAAATATTGAGTTTATTGATAAAAAAATAACTGAATTTGCAAGTGGATGGAGTTTAAATAGGATAACAAAAGTATCTCTTTCTATACTTCGTATTGCGGTTTGTGAAATTTTTTTCTTTGAGGATATTCCAGTTGGTGTATCAATTAATGAGGCGGTAGAAATAGCAAAGAAATATGCTAGTAAAGAAGACAGTCAATTTATAAACGGAATTCTAGGTACAATTTCGAGGAATATGTAATGGCTTATTATCTAGGTTTTGATACAAGTAACTACACTACTTCAGTTGCCTTGTATGATGCAACAACAAATCAGATAATTCAAAAGAGAAAGCTGCTTCCTGTAAAAAGTGGAGAAAAAGGTCTTCGCCAATCGGATGCCGTATTTCACCATGTACAACATCTTCGCAATTTATTTTTAGAATTTGATTTGCCGAATGATATTAAGGCTGTGGGAGTATCAGTAAGACCTCGTTCTGTAGAAGGCTCATATATGCCGTGCTTTACAGTCGGACATACATTTGCTACCGGTATTGCGAAAACTCTAAAAGTGCCACTTTATGAGTTTTCACATCAGGAAGGACATATTGCAGCTGCTCTTTTTTCAACAAAAAAACTAGATTTAATAGGAAAAATTTTTTTAGCTTTCCATGTTTCCGGCGGTACGACGGAATCTCTTCTTATTGGAACTTCAGAACGCTCTCCAATTACTGCAAGCTTAATCAACTCATCGTCAGATGTTAAAGCCGGTCAAGTAATTGACCGTGTCGGTCTTATGCTGGGACTTGATTTTCCTTGTGGTCCGGAACTTGAAAAGCTTGCAAGACAATCAGTAAAAATATATAAAGTTGATATTGCACATATAAACGGGAATCCAAGCTTATCAGGTGTTGAAAATAAATGTAAAAAAATGATTGAAACAGGTGAAACTTTTGAAGATGTAGCACTTTATTGTTTAAAATACATAGAGGCTGCTTTGAAAGTTATGTATGAAAATGCAACTTTAAAATATCCCGAACTTCCAGTTGTATTTTCCGGTGGTGTCATGTCTAATCATATACTTCAAGAAGCTTTTGCAGCACCTAATTCTTATTTTGCAGTACCTGAATTATCATCAGATAATGCCGCCGGTATCGCAATTCTTGCAAAAATTGTAGAAAATTAAAATATCAGGAGATTTATTTAGTATGGACTCAGTTAGACCGGAAGTTTATTCTGTTGAGCAACTGAATAATTATATAAAATCAATCCTTGACCAAAATGTAACGTTGAAGGCTTTATTTTTAGTTGGCGAAATTTCAAATTTTAAAGCTCATTCAAGCGGGCACATGTATATGACACTTAAGGATGAAAAGTCTTCCATTCGTGCAGTTATGTTTAGAGGTAATGCTTCAAAATTAAAATTTATGCCTGAAAACGGTATGAAAGTTATCGTTTTTGGAAGTGTTTCAGTTTTTTCAAGAGATGGTCAATATCAGGTCTATATTGAAAATATGCAACCTGACGGTGTGGGAGCATTAAGTATTGCCTTTGAACAACTTAAAGAGAAACTTGAAAAGGAAGGTCTGTTTGATGATTCACATAAAAAACCAATACCCAAATATCCAAAGGTGATTGGTGTTGTGACATCAGAAACGGCAGCAGCTTTTGATGATGTTAAAAATGTTCTCTTACGCAGATATCCAAAGGCATTAGTACTTTTAGCTCCTGCAATAGTGCAAGGAGAAACAGCCCCACCTACGATAATAGAGGCACTTGAAAAATTAGATTCATATGATGGTGAGTATGGAAAAGTAGATGTAATTCTTCTTGTGCGTGGTGGCGGTTCTATAGAAGACTTATGGTGTTTTAACGATGAGAGTGTTGCAAGAGCAATCTATAATTGTAAAACCCCGGTAATTTCCGGTATAGGTCATGAAATTGACTTTACTATTGCTGATTTTGTTTCGGATCTTAGAGCTCCGACACCATCTGTCGCTGCTGAACTTGCAACTCCGGATATTACAGAGGAGTTGCAAAGAATAAATGATTTATTCATGAGAGCAGGACGCGCAATTGTTGATAAAACAGTTGGTCTTAGAAAAATTCTTTCTGCTCTTGTTGAACGAAGAGTAATGCAAGGTCCAACGACCTTGATTAATGAACGCAGATTAATTCTCGATAATTATCTTGACAGAATGCAATCATCTGTTTTAGCTTTACAAAATAGGAAAAAGAGCGACTTTTCAATTGCTGTGAATAAACTTGATGCATTTTCACCACTTAAGGTGCTTGCCCGCGGCTATTCGATAACAGAAGGCTCAAAGGGAGTTATAAAGAGTATCAATGAAATTTCCAAAGGCGATAAAATTAAAATAATTTTTAAAGATGGCAGTGCAGACTGCAAAGTGGAGGGTAAACACTTATGCCAGAATTAACTTATGAAAAGGCTTTGGCAAGGCTTGAAGAAATTGTTGCAAAGCTTGAGGAAGGTTCTTTAGAACTTGATGAAAGTCTCAAACTTTATGAAGAAGGAACAAAGCTTGCCGCACAGTGTAACAAAGAACTTACTGAGGCAGAGCAAAAAATAGTTAAGCTTTCGAGCATTTCGGAGGAAAAAAATTAATGAATAATAAAGTTGTTTTATCAGAAGATGCAAAAAGGCATTTTGAGTCTTACATCAATTTGATTAATGTAACTCTTGATGACTATCTTTCAGTAAGAGGGTTACCTTATCAAATTGTGGCTGACGCGTGCAAATATAGTGTTGAAAATGGTGGTAAACGTTTACGCCCAATTATAGTGCTTGAGTTTTGTAAGCTATGCAAAGGAAATATTGCAGATGCTATTTCTTTTGCTTGTGCTCTTGAAATGATTCATACATATTCATTAATCCATGATGATCTTCCATGTATGGATAATGATATTTTTCGTCGTGGTCAAGAGTCTTGTCATAAAAAGTTTGGCGAAGATTATGCACTTCTTGCCGGAGATGCTCTTTTGACCTATGCTTTCCAAATAGCATCGAATGCCGGTGTTCCTCCTGCAAAAACTGTTAGATGTATAAGAGCTCTTGCTAATTATGCCGGTATCTTTGGAATGATTGGTGGTCAAACTCTTGATATTCAGAATGAAGGAAGAAAAGATTTAACTTTGGAAGAGTTAGCGGAAACTCATCGTCTGAAGACAGGTGCTCTTTTCCGTGCGGCTGCTGAAATTGGTTGCATTACCGGAAACGCAACTTGTCAACAGTATGATGCGGCAAGAATATTTGCTGAAAATATTGGTATTGCTTTTCAAATTATTGATGATGTGTTGGATGTTATAGGAAATCCGGAAGAACTTGGAAAAGAAGTTGGTCAGGATATTGAAAATGATAAAGTCACTTATGTAACACTTCTTGGTGTTGAAGGAGCGAAAAAACTTGCAGAAAAACATACTGAAAAGGCAATAAAAGCTTTAAAAACTTTTGAAAATGCTGAATTGGCTATTGAAGGTACAAAATATTTGCTCGGCAGAACTTTTTAAGGAAATAAAAATGATGTAAGCAAAGGATGCAAAATTAAGGACAAGAATGCAAATTAAGGATACAGATTTAAGTTATGGAAATTAGATTTTTAGATAAGATTAAAAGTCCAAACGACATCAAAATTTTATCAGACGTGGATTTAACAGTTCTTGCTAAAGAAGTTAGAGAAACTTTAATTACCACCATTTCGAAAAATGGTGGTCATCTCTCATCTAATTTAGGCATAGTAGAACTGACTATAGCTTTACATAAAGTCTTTGATTCACCATCTGACCAAATTATTTGGGATGTGGGACATCAGGTATATCCACATAAACTTTTTACAGGTAGATATGATAAATTTTCTACTCTTAGAAAAAAAGGTGGACTTTCCGGTTTTCCTAATCCGGAAGAAAGCAATCACGATATTTTTGCGGCAGGTCATTCAGGTACATCTGTTTCGGCAGCCTATGGTCTTTCAGTTGCAAAAACAATGAAAGAAGATACTAAATCGTTCACAATTGCTGTTATTGGCGATGGTTCCATTACAGGTGGTCTTGTATATGAAGCTTTAAATAACGCAGGTAGAAATAATACAAACTTGATTGTTATTCTCAATGATAATGAGATGTCTATATCTCCAAATGTTGGTTCAATGGCCAGATATTTGGCTGCAATCAGAACAAATCCAATCTACTATCGTGCAAAAGAAGAAATTATAGAATTGGTTGAGATGCTACCAAACGGTAAGAAGATACACGATAGAGTAAGTGAAGCTAAGAAACTGCTGAAAAATTATATGTATAAAAGTAATTTTTTTGAAGATTTGGGCTTTGCATATATGGGGCCTATAAATGGTCATAATATAAAGTCACTTTGTAGAGCACTTGAGGGTGCGAAGGAATTTGACAAACCGGTTCTTTTACATATTCAGACAATCAAAGGAAAAGGGTATTATCACGCAGAAATTGACCCTGCAAAATTTCATGGTATTGGTAGTTTTGATATTGCTACCGGTGCTCCTATGAATAATTCAGGCATAAAGAAAGACTATTCAAATACTTTTGGAGATTACCTTTGCAATTTGGCAGCAAAAGATGAGAATATTTGTGCAATTACTGCTGCAATGACGTTGGGAACAGGTCTTCAAAATTTTGCAAAGAAATATCCTGAACGCTTTTTCGATGTAGGTATTGCAGAAGAGCATGCGGTAACTTTTGCGGGAGGTCTCGCAAAAGGCGGACTTATACCCGTTTTTGCTGTATATTCAACTTTCCTTCAACGTGCATATGATGAAATTGTTCATGACGTTGCAATGCAAAAACAAAAGGTTGTTTTAGCCGTTGATAGAGCAGGCTTTGTAGGGGAGGACGGAAGAAGTCATCAGGGAATTTTAGATGTTGCTTTTCTTAAATCTATTCCGGATACGGTAATATATAGTCCCTCCTGTTATGAAGAATTGGGAATGATGCTCGAAAATGCAATATATGGACCTGGAAATGTGGCGGCGGTTCGTTATCCTCGCGGCAAAGAAGGCTATATACCTGATGATTATAAACCTTTAAACGAAACAGCTTCTGTTTATGGTAATCCAAAGGCAACTACTGCAATTGTAATTTATGGCTCTCTTTTTTCTAATGCAGTTTTGGCAAAAGAAGAACTTGCTAAACTTGGAAAAGATATAAAAGTTATTAAACTTAATCGTGTGTGGCCTATTCCAAGCATAGCCCTCATTGAAGGAATGAAGACCGAAAAATTGTTCTTCTTTGAGGAAGGTGCTAAGAGTGGTGGCGCAGGTGAATCATTTGCATATAAACTTTTAAAACGAGGTTACAAGGGTAGTTATGTTCATGTAGCAGTTGAAAATTCCTTTGTGCATCATGCAACTATACAGGAACTTCAAGAAGAATTTAATTTATCACCAAAAAGAATGGTAGAGAAGATTTTAGGGGAAGTGTAATTTTGAGTGATAAAAAGAGGCTAGATGTAGTCATTTTTGAACAGGGACATGTAGAAAGCCGCGAAAAAGCGAAAGCCTTAATAATGGCTGGGCAGGTGTATGTCAATGGACAAAAGGAACTTAAAAGTGGAACTACCATTAAACCGACTGATGTAATTGAAGTGCGTGGCTCAAAAATGCCGTATGTTTCAAGAGGTGGATATAAACTTGAAAAAGCTCTTGAAGTTTTTCCAATAATTTTGGATGAAAAGATTTGTATGGATATCGGAGCCTCAACAGGTGGTTTTACGGATTGCATGCTTCAAAATGGTGCTTCGAAAGTATATGCAATTGATGTAGGTTATGGACAGCTTGCTTGGAAACTTCGGTCAGATGATAGAGTGATTAATCTTGAAAGAACTAATTTTAGGTACGTGACTCAAACTGAAATTTTAGAACCTATAGATTTTGCATCTGTTGATGTATCTTTTATATCTTTGAAGATAATCCTTCCGGTTATGCGAAATCTTTTAAAGATAGGTGGACAGGCAGTTTGCCTTATCAAACCACAATTTGAGGCCGGTCGTGATAAAGTCGGTAAAAAAGGTGTAGTTAAAGAACTTTCTACTCATATTGAGGTTCTTGAAATAATTTTAGATTTTGCGTTTCAAAATGGTTTTTCTTTATTGGGTCTTGATTATTCACCTATCAAGGGACCGGAAGGAAATATAGAATATTTGTTGTTTGTTGAAAAATCAGAAAATCCTATCAACAAAGTTGATGTGCCACCTGAAATAATTGCAAAAAAATCACATCAAAATTTGAATATTTGTTAATAGTTGCTTGTAAGAAAATGATAAAAGAAAAACAAAATAAAGTAATACGAAATACAGTAAAACATGTAGAACATAATAAAAAATATGATAGATGGTACTGAAAAAGTACAATTAATTGCGGGGAAATAATATGAAAATTGCTTTGCTTCCTAACCTAACAATACAAAAAGCCATAGATATAACTTTTGAAATATGCTCATGGCTGACTAAATACGGGGCAGAATTTGCTGCTTTAGACACCAGTGAGAAATGTTTTGGGGCTATTGATGGTATGCTTTTAAAACCTTATTCTGAACTTCTTAACTGGTGTGATGTAGTTATTTCTGTAGGTGGTGACGGCTCACTTTTAAATGTAGCCAAGAATACCGTTGATTACGACAAACCAATACTTTGTATTAATGCCGGTAGGCTTGCATTTATGGCCGGCCTTGAAGCAGAGGAACTTGAACTTTTAAAGGAACTTATCAATGGAAATTATGTTATTGATAAGCGTATGCTTCTTGATGTGGAACTACATCGCAAGGGAAAACTGTTTTCAAAAAGTTATTGTATAAATGATGTTGTACTTGCACGTGGTGCTACACTTAAAATTACGGATATAGATGTAATTTGTGACGGTAATTTTATTAAAACATTTAGAGCTGATGGTATTATTGTTGCGACTCCTACAGGCTCTTCAGCTTATTCTCTGTCGGCAGGAGGACCAATTATTAATCCTTCAATTGAAGCGATAGTTGTAACACCTATTGCGGCACAATCGATGTTTTCCAGGTCCATTGTATTTTCCGCTGAAAATAAAATAGAAATTTATAGTAATAAAAATTCTCGAAATACAGATCTTTACTTGTCTTTTGATGGTGAGGAAACTCAAAATGTCGGTGAAGGAGATATTATTTTAATTACGAAATCGGACAAATATGCAAAGTTTATAAGAATTAAGCATGATCATTTCTATAACATTCTTGATAATAAACTTGCCGGAATAGAGAGGAAAGACATATGAATATAAGAAAGAGAAGACAAAATGCTATTGTCGAACTGATAAGTAACGAGACAATTTCAACTCAGGATGAATTGATACAAAAGCTTAAGGTAAAGGGTTTTAAGGTAACTCAGGCAACAGTATCAAGAGATATTAAAGACTTAAAACTCATTAAAAAGATTGGTGACTCTGGAAAATCTGTATATTCATTAAATATGGACGAGGATGAGAAACTCGTAACAAAGTACCATACAATTCTCTCAGGTTCCGTAATATCAGTTGATTATGCGACAAATATAAGTGTATTAAAAACTCATAGTGGTATGGCAAATGCAGCATGTGCATCCATAGATGCTATGAATTGGGAAGGTGTTGTTGGCACTCTTGCCGGTGATGATACAATATTTGTTCTTTGTAGGTCCGAACAAGATGCAAGGAACTTCTGTATCGAAATTAAGGAAAAATATCTAGAATGAATCTTTAAAACAAATTTTTAGAATAAATCTTTAAAACAAATCTTCACACGGGCTTATATTTATGTAGGTTTATAGCTATGTAGATTCATAGCTTAAATCAAATATGTAGGTTACGCTTTAATTCTAGAGTGTGAATAAAACGGAGCAACTATGTTATCAACATTAAAAATTGAAAACATTGCTATAATTGAATCCGCTGAAATTGACTTTGAGCCCGGTCTTAATGTCATGAGCGGTGAAACGGGTGCCGGTAAATCTATAATTATCGACGCCCTGTCTGCTGTGCTTGGCGAGCGTACATCAAAGGAACTTATTCGTACCGGTGCTGAACGTGCCGAGGTCGTAGCGGTTTTTGATAATGGTGTTGAGCAAACCATAGTTTCTAGAATTATTTGTCTTGATGGTAGAAATATTTGTAAAATTAACGGAGAGCCTGCGACTGTTGGAATGCTTAAGACACTTGGTAAAGAATTAATTAGCATTCATGGTCAACATGATAGTCAAAATCTTTTAAATGCAGAACATCACTATAAATATTTGGACTCTTTAGGTGGACTTGAAGAACTTTATAGCGAATATCTTGAAAAATATACAAAGTATATTGAACTGTATAGACAGTTCAAGGCATTAAATACTAATGAAGAAGAAAAACAAAAACGAATTGAGTTTTTACAATTTGAAATAAACGAAATTGAAGAAGCTGATATTAAAATAGGAGAGTACGACGAGCTTTGTGAAAAACGTTCTCTCTTTAGAAATGCTGAAAAGGTAACTACTGCTCTTAAAAATGCATACAAAATGATGGCTGATTCTGATGAAGAAACAGGTGCAGTAACCGCTTTATTTGATGTGGCTAAATCGTTTGAGAGTGCTTCTCAGTATTATGACAGTGCTAAAACAATGGCATCTGAAATATTTGAACTCGCTTATTCACTTTCTGATAAAAAGAATGAAATAGAAGCTGCCATTTTTGATCTTCAATTTAACCCGGATGACTTACAAGTAATTGAAGAACGAATAAATTGCCTTTTTAAGTTAAAAGGTAAATATGGTGAATCTGAAGAAGAAATTTTTAAGTATCTAAAAAACTCCAAAGAAGAATTAAATACTTTACTAACTATGAGTGCAAATCAAGATGAGATTATACTTCAGCTTGAAAAGGATAAAGAAGACTTACTTGCAGTTGCAGATAAACTTTCCATTGCAAGAAAACATACAGCTTCTGAATTTGAAGTTCGTGTAAAACATGAACTGACTTTCCTTGATATGCCGAATGTGGAAATACAAACCGCATTTGAAAGATGTAAGCTAAACTCTGCAGGTTCAGATATAATTGAATTTTTAATATCACCAAATCCGGGTGAATCGTTAAAACCGCTTGCTAAAATTGCATCCGGTGGTGAACTTTCAAGGATTATGCTCGCAATACAAAACGTGCTCGCAAAAACAAAAAACAATGTAAGTACGATGATATTCGATGAAATAGATACCGGTATTTCAGGTGGCGCTGCTGAGAAAATTGCAATATCTCTTCAAAATGTCTCTAAGACAAGACAGGTAATTTGCATTACACACAGCGCACAGGTTGCCGCCTATGCCGACCATCACTTCCTCATTACTAAGGAAGTACTAAATGGAAAAACATATACAAGAGTTACCCCTCTTGATAAGAGTGGCAGAATAGAGGAAGTTGCTCGAATTATCGGCGGCGTGAATGTAACAGATTTACAAATTTCTAATGCAAAAGAAATGTTAGAAAATGCTAAAATTGCTAAAATTGTTAAAGAAAACTAAAAAGTTGATAAGATAATTAATTTGCGATAATTTAATATACAATAATTCTTGTATATCCGGAGAGATGTTTAGAAATAGAAGGAGATAGTTATGACACTTTATGATGAATTAATTGCCCGTGGTCTCATTGCTCAAGTGACAAATGAGGAAGAAATTAAAAAGATGATTAATGCAGGTAAGGCAAAGTTTTACATAGGCTTTGACTGTACCGCAGATAGCCTTACAGCAGGTCATTTTATGGCTTTAACGTTTATGAAGAGACTACAGATGGCTGGCAATACACCGGTTGCACTTATTGGTGGTGGAACTACTATGATTGGTGACCCATCCGGCAGAACTGATATGAGACAAATGCTAACAAAAGAAGATATTGACCATAATGCAGAATGTTTTAAACGACAAATGGAAAAATTCATCGATTTTGGTGAAGGTAAAGCTATTATGGTTAATAATGCTGATTGGCTTCTTGAGTTGAATTATATTGAAATGCTTAGAGAAGTAGGTCCGCATTTTTCAATAAACAATATGCTTCGTGCAGATTGTTATAAGCAGAGAATGGAAAAGGGACTTTCATTCCTTGAGTTTAACTATATGATTATGCAATCATACGATTTCTACTATCTCTACCAGCATTATGGCTGTAACATGCAGTTTGGTGGGGATGACCAATGGTCAAATATGCTTGGTGGCACTGAACTTATTAGAAGAAAACTTGGTAAAGATGCTCATGCTATGACAATTACTTTACTTACTGATTCACAAGGAAATAAGATGGGCAAGACAGCTGGTAATGCAGTATGGCTTGACCCTAAAAAAACATCGCCCTATGATTTTTATCAATATTGGAGAAATGTTGCTGATGATGATGTCCTTAAGTGCATTAGAATGCTTACTTTTCTGCCGATTGAAGAAATTAAAACCATGAACGATTGGGAAGGTTCACAGCTTAATGAGGCAAAGGAGATTCTTGCATATGAGTTAACAAGCTTAGTTCATGGTAAAGAAGAGGCGGAAAAGGCACAGGCAACTGCCAGAGCACTCTTCTCAGGTGTTGGTATCAGTGAAGATATGCCGGAAACTATCCTTTTGACAAAAGACTTACAAGACGGCAGAATAGGTATTCTTACCCTTCTCGTTAAAACAGGCATTTGTACTTCAAATGGTGATGCAAGACGTCTTGTCCAGCAGGGTGCAGTTGCAGTTGACGATGTAAAGATAACTGATCCAAAAACGGAATATGGTTCTGCTGAATTAACTGCCGGAATTGTAATAAAAAAAGGTAAAAAAGTTTTCCATAAGGTAAGTCTGTAAACAATTTAAATTAACTATTAAAAGTAATTGACATTGATAGACATTGAATGTAGAATACATTTGATAAAATTGAAGAAACTTCAAAAGAGGGGAATAATTATGAATTTATTAGCTGATAACATTAAGGATTTTGGCATTACCGAAGACATAATTTGCCCGCGCTGTAAAGCAACAGTTTATATGAATATACTTAAAGCATCTAACGGTATTGGATTTTTAGGTTTTAAACTGTATGATTTTAAAATTGATTTATTTACTATTTGTCCGGAATGTAACGCTTTGTATTCTGTGGATTCTGAAATCGCTAAAAGGGCAGGTAAGGAAAGATCAAACAACTATACGATGATCAATGAGGGCAACATCACCTTTGTTCGTGACTTGAAATGATTTATTCAAAACCGCCAAGGGATAACTTTGGCGGTTTGATATTTATTGTAGAAAAAATTAAATATAGAATCAAAATTTGAAAGAGGGTTTTTCAAAATGGTCGCAGCAAAAATAATTGCTGTATTAATTTTTTTAGTGATGTTTGGTTTTATTATTGCTGAAAAAATTGAAAAACATATCATTACACTCGTTAGTGGTGCGGCAGTACTGCTGATGTTTTTGCTTGTAATGAAATCTCCTGAAGCTGTCTTTAGAACTCTAAGCTTCAATGAACTTACAATGTCTGAGTTCTGGTTTGGTGGCGGGGGAGAAGACAGTGGTATTAACTGGGCAACTATCATATTTATCGCCGGAATGACAGTTATGGTTCAGGGACTTATTCATGCAGGTTGCTTTAACTGGCTTTGTTTAGAACTTGCTAAGCTTGTAAAATACAAGACCGTTCCACTGCTTATAACATTTATGGTTATGTCAGCTGTACTTTCAATGTTTATTGACAGTATTACCGTTATTATGTTTCTAGCTGTTGTAACAGTTAGACTTGCACATTTACTAAAATTCGATCCTATTCCTATGGTTTTAGCAGAAATTTTCTGTGCTAATCTTGGTGGTTCTGCAACCATGTGTGGTGATCCACCGAACATTATTATTGGTACAGCTTTTGGATATAATTTTAATGATTTTATTATGAATACAGGTGTTATTTCTTTCTTCTGTTTATTACTGACAATTCCTTATTTTTATCTTATTATGCGTAAAAACCTGAAGGAGAGCGAAAAAAACAGACCTGCAGATATTGAATATCCGGACCCAAAAGAAGCTATAAAAAATAAAGCCGGCTTTGTTGTTCTTTGGGTAGTTTTTTTGGTTGTTACGGTGTTACTCATAACACATGCAATGACGCATTTAACAGTAGCAACAATTGGTATAATTGCAATAGTAATAACACTATTTGGTATTCTTGTAACTTATGGAGTTAAAGACACTACTGATTTGATAAAGAAAATCGACTATAAAACACTTATATTTTTTATCGGTTTGTTTATGGTAGTTTCAGGTCTTGAAGAAACAGGTGTTCTTACTTTACTTGCAAATGCCATTGCTAAACTTTCAGGTGATAACCCAATTCTTATGGTGGCAATTGTTCTTTGGATATCCGCCTTTGCATCCGCTTTTATAGACAATATTCCATTTGCCGCTACAATGGTTCCGGTAATTTCTTCTATGGCTGGAACTACCGGTATGTCTCTTGAAACATTGTCTTGGACACTTTCAATGGGCACCGATATTGGTGGTAGTGCAACACCGATTGGGGCTTCTGCAAATGTTGTAGGAACAAGTATTGTAATGAAAGCAGGCCATCCGGTTACATGGGGTAGATACTGTAAATATAATGCTCCTATTACTGTTTTGGTGGTGGCGCTGACAATGGTTATTATTTTCATCAAATATTTTTAGGTAAAGGAGAAGTTTGACAATGAATAAGAAACAGATTTTAGTTACTATCAGTCGTGAATTTGGAAGCCAAGGTCATAAAGTAGCTGATTTACTTGCAAGAAAATTAGACATCCCTTTGCTTGATAGAGAAATTTTGCACAAAATGGTTGAAAGGCATGGGTTTGACCATGCAACAATTGCAAAATATGATGAAAAACGTAGAAATTATTTTCTTTCAAGAAGTGTTTATGGTCACTCAAACTCAATAGAAGATGTTTTTGCAAAAATGGTTTTTGATTACATTACAGAGTTGGCTGATATTGGCGAATCTTTCGTACTTGTTGGCCGTTGTGGCGATGAAATTTTAAAAGGTAGAGAAGGACTTGTCCGTGTATTTGTAAGTGGAGATGAAGATGTAAAGCTTCGCCATCTTATGGAAAGATATAATTGGTCCGAAAAAGAAGCATTTACTCAGATGAAAAAGATTGACAATAGAAGAAGACATTATCATGATTATCATGCTTCAACAAAATGGCGTCAAGCAAATGCATATGATTTATGTGTAAATTCTTCAAAACTCGGTATTGAAGGTACCGCTGATTTAATTTACGGCTATGTTAAGTTGTTGGAAAACAGATAAAAGATATTGATAATTAAACAGGTGAATTTATTAGCAAAAGATAATAATGGAGTAAACAAATACATATAAATAGGCAAAATAAATGCGGATAAATATGAGGGGGAGTGGATTGTTGGAAAAGAATGTCATTATAAGTTTAAAAGATATTTCAATCAGTTTTGATGGCGAGCAGATATTGAAAGATTTAAATCTTTCTATTAGAGATGGAGAATTTATAACTCTTTTAGGTGCTTCCGGTTGTGGTAAAACTACAATTCTTAGAATTATTGCAGGTTTCCTTGAACCTGATTCCGGAGAAGTTATTTTTGATGGCAGATGTGTAAATGATGTACCTGCAAACGAAAGACAGGTTAACACTATTTTCCAACGCTATGCACTGTTTCCACATCTCAATGTTTATGAAAATATTGCTTTTGGTCTTCGCCTTCGTAAAATGAAAGACAAAGAGATAAAAGAAAAGGTTACTGAAATGCTTGCTCTCGTAGATTTAAAAGGTTTTGAGCATCGTTCAGTTGAATCACTTTCCGGCGGTCAACAACAACGTGTTGCAATTGCCAGAGCGTTAGCTGTAGATCCAAGAGTCTTGCTTCTTGATGAGCCTTTGGGTGCACTTGATTTAAAACTTAGAAAAGATATGCAAGCTGAACTTAAGAGCATTCAAGAAAGACTTAAAATTACATTTATTTATGTTACACATGATCAGGAAGAAGCACTTTCAATGTCTGACACAATAGTAGTAATGGACCAAGGTGAAATTCAACACATTGGTTCTCCGCTAGACATTTATAACGAACCAAAGAATGCTTTTGTTGCTGACTTTATTGGCGAATCAAACATTCTAGACGGTGTTATGAAAAAAGATTTCAAAGTTATGTTCTCCGGTCATGTTTTTGATTGTGTAGATAAAGGGTTTCAAGAAAATGAACTTGTTGATGTTGTAATTCGTCCTGAAGATGTGGATATTTGTGAACCGGAAAAAGGTATGATTTCCGGTGTAGTTACTTCAGTTGTTTTTAAAGGTGTCCATTATGAAATAATTGTAGATATTAAGGGCTTTAAATGGATGATTCAAACTACGGATTATAGTGCTGTTGGTGACAATATTGGTATTCTTATTGCACCTGATGAAATTCATATTATGAAAAAATCCAAGTATTCAGGCTTGTACGGTGACTATTCAAGCTTTTCTGATGAGATGGATTTCATTTCTGATGTTAATGAAGTTCTTGTTGACACAGAAGAAGAGATAATAGATTAGTTGAAGTAGGTGAAAGGTATGAAAAATAGAACATATAATACTATTTCTTCACCATATGCTTTATGGTGTGCAATTTTCATAGTCGCACCACTTGTTATTGTTGCATTTTATGCTTTGACAGATAAGACCGGTAATTTTACCTTTGAAAATATAAAACATCTTTCAATGTACACAGATACTATTGCTCGTTCAATTTATTTTGGAATTATTGCAACTGTTGTCTGTCTTTTAATCTCTTATCCGCTCGCATATATTTTTTCAAAAACCAAAGTATCTACCCAAACTATATTGGTCATGCTAGTTATGGTCCCGATGTGGATGAACTTTCTTCTTAGAACATATGCAATTATGGTTCTTTTTGAAGATACAGGAATAATTAATAATTTTCTTCAAAAAATTGGTCTCTCACCGATTCATATGATAAACACTGCAGGAGCGGTTATATTTGGTATGGTTTATAACTATTTACCATTTATGATTCTACCTCTATATACATCGATGACAAAGCTTGACAATAAACTTATAGAGGCAGCTTATGACCTTGGAGCGACCGGATTTCAAACTTTGAGGGATGTTATGATTCCGCTAACAAAATCAGGTATAGTTACAGGCATTACAATGGTTTTTGTACCGTCAGTATCAACTTTTTATATTTCACAAAAACTTGGTGGAGGCAAATATACTCTTATAGGTGACGTGATTGAAATGCAATTTCAAACGGCATACAATTATAACTTGGGAGCAGCAATATCATTACTTTTAATGGTACTGATTCTTGTATGTATTGCTGTTATGAATAAGTTTGAAGATACGGAAGAGCGAGGTATGTTGGTATGAAAAATAAAATCACTATTCCTGCAAAACTTTATACGGTACTTATCTTCATAATTCTTTATGCTCCTATTGCTGTGTTAATATTCTTTTCATTTAATTCAAGCAATTCTACAAGTGTATTTAATGAGTTTTCACTTCGTTGGTATACTGAATTGTTTAATGATACAGCTACTATTAAGGCTTTAAAAAATACACTTTTACTTGCAGTTATATCTTCAATAATTTCTACTGTTTTAGGGTTAATTACTGCTACAGGTCTTCATTACTCAAAAACAAAGTGGTATAAAAAGTCAATTATGACAGCCAATAATATACCGATGGTTAACCCGGATATTGTTACCGGTATTTCAATGATGCTCCTGTTTATATTTGTTGGAACGATTTTAAGACAATCGGGTGTACTTGGCTTTGGCACAATGCTTATCGCACATATTACATTTGAACTTCCGTATGTAATTTTAAATATTTTACCTCGTTTTAAGTCAATGGATAAAAATTTGGTAGAAGCAGCTAAAGACTTAGGTTGTACACCTGTTCAAGCTTTTTTCAAGGTAACACTTCCTTATTTAAGTGCAGAAATTTTTGCTGCATTTGTAATGGCGTTTACATTATCGATTGATGATTTTGTAATTTCCTATTTTGTATCCGGACCAGAATTCCAGACCTTGCCAATTAGGATTTATTCAATGACTAAAAAACGTGTAACACCGGATATTTACGCGTTATCTACATTAATTTTTGTTACTGTATTTGTTTTACTGGTTCTCTCTAATTACTCTCAAAATAAGCAGAAAAGGAGAGAGAGTATGAATGAAAATAGCATAAAAAATAACATGAAAAATAATATAAAAAATAACATGAAAAATAACATGAAAGATAATATAAGAATTTTTACAAAAATTAGCGCATTTTTAAGCATTGTTCTTCTAATTTTTTCATTAAGCATTCCGGTTTCTGCATCATCAGTAGATGATTATCCTATTAACATAGAATACTATAAAAACAGCCCTTACAGAGGGTCTACTCTCAATGTTTATAATTGGGGTGAATATATTTCTGATGGAGCAGAAGGTTCTCTCAATGTAAATGTATACTTTGAAGAACTTACCGGAATTAAGGTTAACTATACTAACTATGATAGCAATGAAGACATGTATGCGAAAATCAAAAGCGGTGGAGCAAATTATGATTTAATAATTCCTTCAGATTATATGATTGCTCGTATGATTGATGAAAATTTGCTTTTAAAGCTTGACTATGCAAATATTCCTAATTTTAAATATATTTCAAATGAATATAAAAGCCTTTATTTTGATCCTAAGGACGAGTATTCTGTGACCTATACTGTTGGCTATGTTGCATTGATATACAACACAAAGTTAGTACATGAGGCTCCAACTTCATGGACAGCACTTTGGGATAAACGTTATGCGGGAAATATTCTGATGTTTAACAATCCGAGGGATGCTTTTGCTATTGCACAGTTGATACTTGGACAAGATCTAAATTCTACCAATCCGGACGATTGGCAAAGAGCATATGATAAGTTGCTTGAACAAAAACCGGTTGTTCGTGCATATGTAATGGACGAAATTTACAATATAATGGAAAGTGGTGCTGCTGCATTAGCTCCTTATTACGTAGGCGATTTTCTTACTATGCAAGAAAACAATGAAGATTTAGCAGTTGCATTTCCAAAAGAAGGAGCAAATATATTTGTTGATAGCATGTGTATCCCCAAAACTGCTAAAAACAAAGGAGCAGCTGAACTTTATATAAACTATATGTGTGAACCGGAAATCTCACTTGCAAACGCAGAATATATTTGTTACGCAACTCCAAACACTGCTGTTTTGGAAATGGATAAGTATTCTTTTAAAGGTGATGAAATTCTTTATCCGGACGCGTCTGTAACTGAGGATTATCAGTATTTTCACAATTTACCTGCAGAGACACAAGCACTTATGTCAAATCTCTGGGGCGATTTAAAAGTCGATGGCCAATCAAACATTTCTACTTATATTGGACTTGCTGTTTTTGCAATTGTGATGATAATGTATGCGATTTATGCCTTTTTAAAGAAAAAACATCGCGAGAAATTTTATGATTAACCTATGTGATTAATCCATGTTTGATTTAATAGTAAATTTATGCTTTATTTACGATTAAACTATGTAAGTAATTTGTCAAAATCGTATTGACAAGAATATTCTGCTTTGTTATAATTATCACCGTTGCGCAAGGGGAGTACCCCATGCGTAGCAAGCGAGAGTGGCGGAATCGGCAGACGCGCACGTTTGAGGGGCGTGTGGGGCGACTCGTACGGGTTCAAGTCCCGTCTCTCGCACCAAAAGACTACTTCGTATGAGGTAGTCTTTTTTTATTTTATAGTGATTTCAAATCTAGTATTTGGTATAATTTACCTGTTGAATGTAAAGGCTGTTTGTTGCTGATTGGTAAAGGGAAGGAGAATTGTTATGAAGGTTAATAAAAATGTCGACGCAAATGCTAATACAACAACTAATATAGGTGTTAATGCAACGACCGATGCAACTGCTGATGTGAAAACAACCTCAAAGGCTAAAAAGATTGTTAAAACTATATTTATTATTCTTTTAATATTCATTCTAATTGTTGCAATTTATGTAGCATATGTTTATTTTTCTTACAATAGAATTGAAGATGAGCTTTCTTTAGAAATTAATGACAAAATAGGTTCAACTGCTATGGTAGGGGAAGAATACAAAATCATTTCTTACAATATAGGTTTTGCTGCATATACTCCAGAGTTCACCTTTTTTATGGACGGAGGAAAAGAAAGCAAAGCTGCTTCAAAAGAATCAGTTTTAAGTATAATGACTGATATTACGAACTATTTGAAAGCTCAAAATCCGGATTTTGCAGTAATTCAAGAGGTAGATGTTAAAGCTACACGTACATATCATGTAGACGAATCTAAAATACTTGTAGATGCTTTTCCTGATTATGATTCAGTTTTTGCCGTTAACTGGGATAGTGCTTATCTTGCATATCCGTTCTTTGACCACCATGGTAAAACTTTAGCGGGAATGCAAACTTTTTCAAGGTTTAATATGGATAGCTCTGTTAGATTTTCTCTTCCTGTTGAAGATACTTTAATGAAGTTTGTTGACCTTGATAGATGTCTTACACTTTCAAGAATTCCAACCAGCAATTCAAAAGAACTTGTAATTATAAATCACCATTTGTCTGCATATACTTCAGATGGAAAAATTGCAGATGAACAATTAAAGCTTCTTGTTTCATTGATGAAGAAAGAATATGAAAAGGGTAATTATGTAATTGCAGGTGGCGATTTTAATAAAGACCTTATTGAAGGCGGCTCAGAAAATGTTTTCGGTGTTAAACCAAAAGATGGTTATACCTGGGCACAGGAAATTGATCGCACTCTTATCAAAGATGCAGGACTTGAATTAGTTACACCGTTTAATGCTGATAAACCTCTACCTTCATGTCGAAACTGCGACGTTCCTTTATCAGAAAATCCATTTAAAGTAACAGTGGATGGATTTATTGTTTCTCCCAACGTTACAATTATTGCAAGCGATGTATGTGATATAAACTTTAAGTATTCCGATCATAATCCTGTATATTTAACTTTTGTTTTAGCTGAATAAATTTGAGTATGTAAGTTTGCGGACGTGGCGGAATTGGCAGACGCGCAGGTCTCAGACGCCTGTGGATACTCTTTCCTTGTGGGTTCAAGTCCCATCGTCCGCACCACATACTATATTTTGACATGATGTGTAAATAGACAACCAAATGTAGTAGTTCTTATGCATTTTTAACGAATTAAAAAAACTTTAAATTTTTGCTTGAAACTGATTAATAAATCGTGTATTATGTGTAGGAAGATTTAAAGGAGGTACACGTAATGCCGGTTTTAAATTCGCTACTATTTAATTCCGTGGTTAAGTGTTCTCTTTTTTATAACATTAAAATTGAAAACGGTTTTATAGACAGCTTTTCTGTTTGAGAAGTTGTCTTTTTTTTAAAACAAATTCAAATTAAGGGGTTTTTGAAATGTCAGAAAATTCAGCAATTTATGATGCGAGAGAACTTGGCGTTCCAAAAATGTTGATTCTTGGACTTCAACATATGTTTGCCATGTTCGGTGC
This sequence comes from Oscillospiraceae bacterium, assembly GCA_012520505.1. Classification (GTDB taxonomy): domain Bacteria; phylum Bacillota; class Clostridia; order Oscillospirales; family Acutalibacteraceae; genus UBA1227. Next base: position 47,923 of record JAAYOC010000026.1, on the reverse strand, counting down.
AACAGTTCTTGTACCAATTATTACCGGTCTTGATGTTGCAACTACACTTTTATGCGCAGGTTTAGGTACACTTCTATTCCATGTTCTTACAAAAATGAAGGTTCCAGCTTTTCTTGGTTCGTCTTTTGCATTCCTTGGAGGATATGCAGCAATAGCTCCAAAACTTGCTGATGGTAGTTCCAACAAGGAACTTTTACCTTATGCTTGTCTCGGTGTTGCATGTGCAGGTATGGTTTACTTTGTTTTGGCAGCACTTATTAGATTTGTTGGTGTAAATAAAGTTATGAGATACTTCCCACCGGTTGTTACCGGTCCTATTATCATTGCAATCGGACTTTGCCTTGCGGGTTCGGCTATCAACAACTGTACTACAGATTGGCTTGTTGCACTTGTAGCTCTTGCTGTTGTTATTATATTTAATATCTGGGGCAAAGGTATGATGAAGATTATCCCAATTATATTAGGTATCGTTGCTTCTTATATTGTTGCTCTTTTCCGTGGAGGAGTGGATTTTACTCCAATTAAAGAGGCTGACTGGTTTGGTGTTCCGCTTCATGCGGATCAATCAATATTAGCAATTGATTGGTCTAATAAATCACTTATTCTTAGTGCAATCATTGTAATTACACCAATTGCTCTTGCAACAATGATGGAACACATCGGTGACATTTCGGCTATCAGTGCTACAACAGGTATAAACTACATTAAAGACCCAGGACTACATAGAACACTCATAGGAGACGGTCTTGCAACATCACTCGCAGCACTTGTTGGTGGTCCTGCAAATACAACATACGGTGAAAACACCGGTGTTTTAGTGCTTACTAAAGTTTATGACCCAAGAGTTGTAAGACTTGCGGCAATCTTTGCTACAGTTCTTTCTTTCTCACCAAAATTTGCGGCAATTATTGAAACAATCCCAACTGCAACAATCGGTGGTATTTCATTTATACTATACGGAATGATTTCCGCAGCCGGTGTTAGAAATATTGTTGATTCACAAGTTGACTTTACAAATAACAGAAACCTCATTATTGCAGCTATTATTCTTGTAACATCACTTGGTCTCACAGCGGGTGCTTCTTTCACAATTGGTAGTGTAACAATTACACTTTCAGGTCTCGCGGTTGCTTCTATTGCAGGTATCATACTTAATGCAATTCTTCCTGGAAAGGATTTCGAATTCAGTGAAGATGAGCCAATTGATACCGGCGCTTCACTTTCATCATCAACGAATGTTATGGATGTTGTGAAGAGTAAGAGAGCAAAAGCTAGAAGTGCAGCTAAAAAGGCAGAAGATAAAAAGGAAGTAAAGGCGTAGTTTAATATTTATTGGAGCACCTCAAATGGAGGTGCTCCTTTTAAAAAAACAAATAAAAGATATAAAGTTAAATTAAATTACTGCAAAGTTAAACAAAAGATTTAAAACCAAACAGAGAATGTAGAACTTAACAAAAGATTTAAAACAAATATAAGGGTGTAAAATGAGCAATTTAGTTAAAATACCGGGACTATGTGATGTCCATGTGCATTTTAGAGAACCCGGGTTTTCTTACAAAGAAACTATAAAAAGTGGCAGCATGGCGGCGAAAGCCGGCGGATATACTGCTGTTTGTACTATGCCTAATTTGAATCCGGTTTCAGATTCTGTTGAAAACATAAAAATTCAGCAGGATATCATAGACAGAGATGCAGTAATCTCTGTCTATCCATATGCTGCCATAACCGTGGGTCAAAAAGGGCAAAAAATTGCTCCTCTTGAAGAGCTTGCTCCATATTGTATTGCTTTCTCAGATGACGGATACGGTGTTCAAGATGAAGGAATGATGAAAGAAGCAATGGAACGAGCAAAAGCTCTAAATAAGCTGATAGTGGCACATTGTGAGATAAACGAGCTACTAAATGGTGGATATATTCACGAGGGCAATTATGCAAAGACCCACGGTCACAAAGGAATATGCTCAGAAAGCGAATGGCGACAGGTAGAAAGAGATGTTAAACTGTCCGATATTACAGGATGTCCATATCATGTTTGCCATGTTTCAACTAAAGAGAGTATTGAGATAATTAAAGATGCTAAAATGAGCGGAGTTAATGTTACTTGTGAGACAGCTCCTCATTATTTACTGCTCTGTGAAGACGATTTGATAGATGATGGAAGATTTAAAATGAACCCACCTATAAGGTCAAAAAAAGATAAAGAAGCACTTCTTTTAGGTATTACAGATGGTACAATCGATATGATTGCAACAGACCATGCACCACATTCAATTGAAGAAAAATCTAAAGGTCTTGAAAAAAGTGCTTTTGGAGTCGTGGGACTGGAAATTGCATTCCCACTTATGTATACGAAATTAGTTGGAGAGAAAATTATAACGCTGGAAAAACTGATAGATTTGATGGCATATGCGCCTAGAAAGCGTTTTAATATACCGTTTAAAGAGAACGAATTTTTTACCTGGGATCTTGAAAAAAGATTTATCGTCGATTCAAGCAAATTTATATCAAAAGGAAAGGCAACTCCTTTTGAAGGTATGGAACTTTTAGGAGGCATTATTTAATGGGAAAAAGAACCGACATTAAAAAGGTGCTTATTATTGGCTCAGGACCAATTGTTATAGGTCAAGCAGCTGAGTTTGATTATGCCGGTACACAGGCATGCCTTGCCCTCAAAGAGGAAGGATATGAAGTAATACTTTGCAATTCAAATCCTGCAACAATAATGACAGATACAAGTATTGCAGATAAGGTTTATATGGAACCTTTGACGCTTGAATATGTGGCAAAGATTTTGCGTTATGAGAGACCGGACGCAATTTTACCGGGAATTGGAGGACAGACCGGTCTTAATCTCTGTATGCAACTTGAAACGAAGGGTATTCTTAAAGAATGTGGTGTAGAGCTTCTTGGAACTTCTTCTGCTTCAATCGATAGGGCAGAAGACAGAGAAAAATTCAAAAAAATGTGTGAAGAAATCGGTGAATCAACAATTCCTTCTAAAATTACATATAACGTCGACGAGGCTGTTAAAGCTGCAGAAGAAATTGGTTATCCGATTGTTCTGCGACCTGCATTTACTCTAGGCGGAACCGGTGGAGGTTTTGCTCATAACGAAGCAGAACTTCGTGAAATATGTTTGAATGCTTTTAAACTTTCACCTGTGCACCAAGTACTTATTGAAAAGAGTGTTAAAGGATACAAAGAAATTGAATTTGAGGTTATGAGAGATGTTAAAGATACCGTGATTACTATCTGTGGTATGGAAAATGTTGACCCTGTTGGAGTTCACACAGGGGATTCTATAGTTGTTGCTCCAATTTTATCTTTAAGCAAAGAAGATACAGAAATGCTCAAAAATAGTGCCATTAAACTTATTCGTGAACTAAAAATTGTTGGTGGTTGTAACGTTCAATTTGCACTTCACCCAACAAAATCAGAATATTATCTAATAGAGATGAATCCAAGGGTATCTCGTTCTTCAGCACTTGCATCAAAGGCTTCAGGATATCCAATCGCCAGAGTTACTGCAAAGCTTGCAATAGGAATGACTCTTGATGAAATTTCAATCGCCGGTGGCACTGCTGCGATTGAGCCGGTTTTCAATTACATTGTTTCTAAATTTCCAAGATTTCCGTTTGATAAGTTTTCTTCTGCACCAAATATTCTTGGTACACAGATGAAATCTACCGGAGAGGTTATGGGAATTGGTTCAAGTTTAGAGGAATGTTGTCTAAAATCTGTTCGTTCACTTGAAACAGGAGCATGTCATTTTCATCTTGCTAAATTTGACAGTTACGATAATGAAGCTCTTTACAAATATCTGGAAGAGTTTAGAGATGACAATATTTATGCAATATTTGAACTTTTACGAAGAGGGGAAAGCATTGATAAACTTCATAAAGTCACAATGATTACTAAGCTTTTTCTCGAAACATTTAAGAATATTGTTGATATGGAAAATAAAATTATATCATCAAAAAATCTTAAAACTTTAGAAGCAGCGAAGGTTATGGGCTTTTCAGATAAATACATCGCTCATCTTTGGGGTGTGGACGAACTTGAAGTTTACAACACAAGAAAAAAGAACGGTATTATTCCGGTATTTAAGATGGCCGATACTTTCAATAAGGGTAAATATATTCCTTGTTTTTATTCATCTTATACGGGAAATAATGATTCAAAGTTGACAAATAACAAAAAGATAGTTGTTCTTGGTGCCGGACCAATCAGAATTGGACAGGGAGTAGAATTTGACTATTCAACTGTTCATGCAGTACAGACAATCCGTCGCGCGGGATATGAGTCGATTATTATAAACAACAACCCTGAAACTGTTTCAACTGATTATACAACTGCTGATAAGCTTTATTTTGAACCGCTCACACCGGAAGATGTGATGGCGATAATTGATTTTGAAAAGCCTGATGGCGTTATTGCAACTCTTGGTGGACAGACGGCTATAAATCTTGCTGAACCACTTAAAGATAGAGGGGTAAAACTTATAGGTACTGATTGCGCTGCAATTGAACGTGCAGAAAACAGAGATAGTTTTGAAAAGATTTTAACGAATTTAAATATTCCACAACCAAAAGGACAAGCAGTTACAAGTATTGAAGACGGAATAAAAGTTGCAAATGAAATTGGTTATCCTGTACTTGTGCGTCCTTCATTTGTTCTTGGTGGGCGTGCAATGCAGATAGTTTCAAAGGATGAGGACCTTCGTCAATATCTTAAAACCGCAGTTGAAATTGATGAAGAAAAACCGGTTCTTGTAGATAAGTATGTTGAAGGTAGGGAAGTTGAAGTAGACGCAATCTGTGATGGTACAGATGTCTTTGTTCCGGGAATTATGGAACTCGTTGAACGAACCGGTGTACATAGCGGTGACTCAATTAGTGTTTATCCGGCTTTTTCAATCTCTGATAAAGTAAAAGGTATAATTCTTCAATACACAAAAGCTTTAGGGCTTGGAATAGGAATTATTGGTCTGTTTAACATTCAATTTATTGTTGATGACGATGAAAATGTCTATATAATTGAAGTAAACCCTCGCTCTTCCAGGACTGTTCCTTTTTTATCAAAGTCAACCGGTTATTCACTTGCTGATATTGCAACTGAAGTAATTTTAGGTAAATCGTTAAAGGAACAGGGATTCTTTGAACTTTATCCGGAAGAGAAACAACGTTTTTACGTAAAAGTTCCTGTATTTTCGTTTAACAAAATTAAAGGACTTGATGCTTATCTTTCACCTGAAATGAAATCAACCGGTGAAGCTATCGGTTACGACAACAAGATGAACAGAGCATTGTTCAAAGCTCTTCAAGCTTCAGGCATGAAAGTTAAAAATTATGGTACGGTTTTTGTGACCCTTGCAGATGAGGACAAAGAAGAATCACTTCCGCTGATTAGACGTTTTTATGATATGGGTTTTAATATTGAGGCTACAATAGGTACAGCAAATTTTCTACGAGATAATGGTATTCGAACCAGAGTTCGTGGTAAAATATCGGAAGGTTCAAATGAGATTCTTGAATCGATACAGGCCGGTTATGTAACCTATGTAATAAACACACGTGCAATTATGTCCGGAGTACACTATGATGACGGAATTTTAATTCGTAGATATGCTACAGAAAATAACGTAACACTTTTTACGAGTCTTGACACAGTACGCATTCTCCTCGATGTTTTAGAGGAGACAACACTTACAATTTCAACTATAGATGCTTAAAATTATGAAACAATCAATTTTTAAAATTAAAGAAAACATTGCACTGACAGATTCCATTTTTAAAATGGTTCTCTTAGGCGACACATCTGATCTTCGTACAGGCCAGTTTGTAAACATAAAGTTAGACGGTTTCTTTTTAAGAAGACCTATTTCTGTCTGCGATGTAGATAAAAAAAGCCTCACCATTATTTATAAAATAGTGGGTGAGGGTACAGAGCAAATGTCTAAAATGACAGCCGGTGAAAAACTTGATTTACTCACAGGTCTTGGTAACGGATATGACTTAACACTTGCCGGAAAGAAAAATCTTTTAGTAGGTGGAGGTGTAGGTATTCCGCCTTTGTATAAACTTGCAAAAGACCTTAAAGGTAACTGTACAGTTGTTTTAGGATTTAATACAGCTACTGAAATCTTTTACGAGGATGAATTTAAGGCATTAGGTGCAAATGTAATAATTACAACTATTGACGGTACAAAAGGTGTAAAAGGCCTTGCAACAGACGTTTTAAAGGATATTGATTACGATTATTTCTTTGCATGTGGCCCGGAACCAATGCTTAAAGCAGTATACGAGCAAACAAAAACCTCAGGGCAACTAAGCTTTGAAGAAAGAATGGGTTGTGGCTTTGGTGCTTGCATGGGTTGTACTTGTAAAACAATTACCGGCTATAAGCGTATTTGTGTGGAGGGTCCGGTTTTAGTAAAGGAGGAATTGGTATGGTAAATGCTAAGGCAGATGCCGGAGTTTATAAAAATACTAAAACTCGTGTTAAAACAGATGCCGTCAAGTTAGGAAAAAAGACAAATTCTAAATTAAATACTAAAGTTATCCTCTGCGGTGTGCAACTTGACAATCCAATAATTCCTGCTTCCGGAACCTTTGGTTATGGATACGAATTTGCAGAATTTTACGATATAAATTGTCTCGGGAGCCTTTCTTTCAAGGGGACTACCAGAGAAGCTAGGTTTGGTAACCCAACACCTCGAATTGCTGAATGTGAAAGTGGTATGATAAATGCAATCGGACTTCAAAATCCCGGAATAGATGCTGTTATAAATGCAGAACTTCCAAAGCTTCGAGAAGTGTTTTCAAAGCCAATTATGGCGAATATAAGTGGATTTTCTGTTGAGGAATATGCATACATCGCAGAAAGACTTGATGAAGAGGAACAAGTTGAATGGTTGGAGGTTAATATAAGCTGTCCAAACGTGCGTGGCGGCGGAATGGTTTTCGGAACGGACTCTAAGGCTGCAGTTAAAGTAACGAAGGCTATTAAAGCAGTTACAACAAAGCCGGTTATTGTAAAGTTATCTCCGAACGTTACAGATATTACTGAAATTGCAAAAGCAGTTGAGGGTGCAGGAGCAGACGGCGTAAGCCTCATCAATACATTAATTGGTATGAGAATAGATTTGAATACAAAACAGCCGATTATTGCAAATACAATGGGTGGCTTTTCAGGCCCGGCAGTTTTTCCAATAGCACTTCGTATGGTATATCAAGTTTACGAAGCAGTTAAAATCCCAATTGTTGGAATCGGTGGTGTAAGCAGGGCAGAAGATGTAATTGAAATGATGCTTGCCGGAGCTACTGCGGTTCAGATTGGCACTGCAAACCTTATAAACCCGTTTGCTTCTAAGGAGATAGTAGAAAATCTTCTAAATATAATGGAAAAATATAAAATAAAAGATTTAAAGGAAATAATAGGAGGTGCACATTGATGGGAAAAGATGTAATAATTGCATGTGATTTTGCATCAGCGAAGGCAACCTATACTTTTCTTGATAATTTCACAGATACAAAACCTTTTGTAAAAATAGGAATGGAACTTTTTTATGCGGAAGGTCCGGAAATTGTGAAAAATATAAAGGCAAGAGGACATAAAATTTTTCTCGATTTAAAGCTACACGATATTCCTAACACTGTAAAAAAATCTATGGCAGTTTTATCACAGTTCGATATTGATATGATAAATATTCATGCTGCAGGAACAAAACCAATGATGGAAGCAGCACTTGAAGGACTGATACGTCGGGACGGAACAAGACCGATACTCATTGCAGTTACACAACTTACATCAACAGATGAAGAAACGATGAGAAAAGATTTACTTATAGATAAATCAATTGATGAAGTTGTAATACACTATGCGCTCAATGCAAAAAGGTCAGGTCTTGACGGAGTTGTTTGTTCACCTCTTGAAGCAGAAAAGGTTCATAATCTTTGTGGTAAAGAGTTTTTAACTGTAACTCCGGGTATTCGTTTTGCTGATAGTGAAGCAGGTGACCAAAAGAGAATTATGACACCGACAGAAGCTAAAAAAATAGGTTCAGACTACATTGTAGTTGGTAGACCAATAACAGCTGCAAAAGATCCGGTTTCTGTATATAATCGTTGTGTAGCAGAATTTGTAGATTGACTTAAATTAATCTAATTAGATAAAATAGTTAAACTAAAAGTTGCATATTATGCATGAAAAGGAAAGAATAATGGAAAATACAATTGCAAAAGACTTACTTAAAATAAAAGCAGTGTTTTTTAATCCTAATGAGCCTTTTATTTGGGCATCGGGAATTAAAAGTCCCATATACTGTGATAACCGTTTAACTTTAACAGCACCGGAGGTTCGTACCCATATTGAAGAATCTCTTGCAAAAGTAATAAAAGAAAACTACCCTGAAACAGAAGTACTTATGGGAACCTCTACAGCAGGAATTGCCCATGCTGCAATCACTGCACATATTTTGAACTTACCAATGGGTTATGTTCGCTCAGGTACAAAAGACCATGGCAGGCAAAACCGGATTGAAGGGAAACTTGAAGCAGGACAAAAGGTTGTAGTAGTTGAAGACCTTATCTCAACAGGTGGTTCTGTTATTGAGGTTGTAAATGTTTTAAGAGAAGCAGGAGCAGAGGTTTTAGGTATTGTTAGTATCTTCACTTATGGTATGGAAAAAGGTCTAAAAAGACTTGCAGAAGCGAATGTTAAAAACGTTTCTCTTACGAACTTTGACTGCATCATAAAAGTTGCAGCAGAAGAAGGATATATTGACCCTAAAGATATTGAAAGACTATTAAAATTTAGAGACAATCCTCAGGATGAAAGTTGGATATTATGAAAAAAGACTTGCTTGAAATTTGTAATTTATCCACAAGTGAAATCGATGACTTAATTACACTTGCAAAGGATATAATTAAAAATCCGGACAAATATAGAGAACATTGCAAAAATAAAAAGATTGCAACACTTTTTTATGAGCCGTCCACAAGAACAAGGTTTAGTTTTGAATCTGCTATGCTTGATCTTGGTGGTACTGTTGTTGGTTTCTCTTCACCGACTGAGTGTTCGGTAGCAAAAGGTGAAAGCGTCGCCGATACTGCAAGGACCGTAGAATGTTTTGCAGATATAATTGCAATACGTCATTTTAAGGAAGGAGCAGCATATGTAGCCGCGACTAATGTTGATATTCCCGTAATAAATGCGGGCGATGGAGGACATCATCATCCAACACAAACTTTAGCTGACCTTTTAACAATTTACACAGAAAAGAAAACTTTTGAGAATCTTACAATAGGACTTTGCGGTGATTTAAAATATGGTAGAACAGTACATTCTCTTGTTTCTGCTATGAAAAGATATAAAGGTACAAAGTTTTATTTTATTTCACCGACTAAGCTTAAGATGCCTGAACATGTAATGACCGCACTTGAAAACTGTAATATTGAACATATTGAAACCGCTTATTTAGAGGAAGCAATGCCTGAACTTGACGTACTATACATGACACGTATTCAGCGCGAAAGATTTAGTAATCAAGCAGAATACATCAAACTTAAAGGTACATATATTTTGGATAGCCCAAAATTAGAATTTGCTAAAGAAGACCTTTGTATTATGCATCCTCTTCCAAGGGTGGATGAAATAGCTGTTGAAGTGGATGCAGACCCACGCGCTGCATACTTCCGTCAGGTTAAAAACGGCAAGTTCATCCGTATGGCGCTCATAATTAAGCTTCTTGAAGCCACTAACACTGAAAGACCATATATTACCGACGCCACTGAATTCGCGCCAACAGTAATCAAATGCAGAAACACACGTTGCATTTCATCAATAGAGCAAGGACTTACTCCACTGTTTATCAAAGCTAAAACCGGTTACAGATGTATTTATTGTGATTGTAAAGCAAGATAGAAAAGTAATTACATGCGGAGAATTAACTACATAATAGAACTAAGTTCCACTTGAAAATTAATAAAAACTTAACTGCTTTGAAGTTTTAAAGAATCAAAAAACCGTGCCGGAAACCCGGCACGGCTTTACTTATTATATGCGCTAAAAAATTATAGTTAATTACTTTTCTTGGAATTCGTCGTAATCTCTGTAGATTTCCCAGCCGAAAACATTGTCTTCGTCTTTGCCGTGGTCTGCATACCAAACTTGTGCAAAGAATGGGTTAACCTTAGCAATTGCGTCATAGTTCCATGGAATTGGTTCACATTCCGGACACCAGTGACCGCCCTTAAGAACAGTGTTTAGTGACATTTCAAATTCATGACCAAATGCACATTTCCATTTGGAAGGAGCATAAATATCAGCCGGTTTCTTAGAATCAAGATATTCACCACCACGGAATTTAGCAGCATCTTGTAGTTCTTTAACTGTAAGTTCTGTAAGGTCTTTAGTTTCATCATAACCGTGGTCAAGCTTGTATTTGTCAGCTTCTGCAATATCGTTTGACGGAGGTGTAAGATCCCAATCTTCCCATTTGTCGGAAAGGGTCTTAAAGTATTCTGGACCGCCACCACTCGCGTCACCATAGAAAGCTGATAAACGCTCTACATCACTGGCTTCAGCCCAAGCTCTTGTTCCGAAACGCTTATCTTTAGCAATCATACCAAGAGCCGCACCGGCAAGATGTGAAATACCAGGAATACGTGTGAAAGCTGAAAGCTTGTACACCCATGAAACCTTTTTAGACATTTGTCTGAAGTATTCTTCAGCAGGAATATTCTGACGGAAATGTAAATAATCTTCAAGAACGTCAGAGTCAGCATACCACTGACCGTGGAAGTTTCTATTTACAAACCAAGTTGGTTTAAAGAGTCTTTTTGGTGCATGGCGACCCATGCCGATAGCCCAGAGAAGAAGGTCTTCAAATTCATAGAGAGTTAATCTATATTCATGACCAGAACCGATGTTGTAGAAGCGTCTATAGAACTCGTCTGGAATATCATCGTTACAAACGCGGTCCATAAGAATAGCAGAGTCATCAACAGTGGACCATTCAAGTACATCTACTAATGGAACGTGATACATGATAGGATCCATATTCTTTAAGATGTTTGGATAAAGGATACCTGATTGACGTAACGAAACCCACTTTTTAAGACCTGATTCAGCAAATATACGTTCTGCATTAACCTTTGTTTGTGCATAGTGATCATATACAGAAATTTTGAATGGGTCGCCTGTGCGTCCCCAGTGAATGCCAGGTGGGCGGTTACCAGTTTGAGCAACTGTGCCAATGTTACAAGCTGTGATTTCATCTGGATTTGGTTGAGCTTTGATAGCTCTTACAATATTTTCAGCAGCAGCTTGGTTTACTTTAAAGGTCTTTTTTGGATAATAGTCAGCCGCAGGGGATATCATACCGCCGATGTGAAGCACATATGATGCACCTGTTATACCTTCAAGAATTGGTTCATATTGTTCAAAGTCACCCCAGCAAATTTGAACTCTTTTGTCGCCAAGATAAGGAGCAAATAAATCTCTGTTCTTTTTTGAATCACGTAGAAGAACGGCGATGTCAAGGTCAGGACGATTTTCATAAATTCGCTTAAATGATTCCCATCCCATGTTACCGGAAGCACCGGTCATAAATACTTTTTTGTTTCCCATTTAAATATTCCTCCAAAAATATTTTTTCAAACGACGTTAGTATAACACTTTAGAAAAATGATATCAAGAGGAATATTATGTAATCATAGATAATTATGAATTTTTACAAAAAAATTCATCACGTTGGCATTAAAATTTATTGAATAAGCTTTAAATTGTAAAGTCTTCAACGGTATAATCTTTGCCAAATTTAGGTTTCTTAACCTTCTTAGTTGGAATGATAATCAAGAGTGCCAAAAGAATGAGTGTCGCCGATGCAACAATCGTTAAATAATGATAAGGATTAGTTGATGCATAAGCTACAATTTCGCCAAGATATGGAACAACAAAAACAACTAAACCGATGAGTTGAGTATCTTGAATTTCATAATTACCGGATTTGTCGGCAATTGTGGCAGAACCGGATGCATCGAGAGCTATGATTTTACCAACAGAACGTTTGTCTTTTGTCGTTATAACAAGGCTATCAATTGGAATGCTGTCTTCAAGCGATGTATATTTTACAAGTACTGCACTACCTTTTGAAACGTCTGGGTGCATAGAATCGTTTATAACTGTTGCAAAACGATAACCTGCAATCGTGTAATTAGAATATTGATGAGTTAAAAGATAGGTGATGCCACTTGCCAGAGAAATCAAAAGGGAAAAAATAAACAATACCCAGATAAGTCCTTTAACAATTTTACGGAAAACAGAACCCTTTTCTTCAATCACATGATTCTTTGGAACCTTAGCCTTTTTCTCCTTGCCTTTTTTCGTTTCCTTTTCCTGGTTTGTTAGAAAGTTGTCTTCGTCGGAAATGAGTTTAGTAACGTTTTCAATAAGCTCTGCTCCATCGGTAAACATCTCTGTAGGTTCAAAAGTTTTATCTAGTGGAGGAGGGCTAAACATAGGTTTTACATTACTAAAATCAATACTGTGCGATGTAGCATCTGTAGAAAGGGTTGGATCTACATTAGAAGTCATCCGGAGAACTTCAACTTCATTTTTTAATCTTTCAACTTCAGCTTCAAGTTCACTAACACGAGAAAAATGATCTTCGTTTGCTTTAATTTTTTTAGCAAATGAAACACAGTCATTATAAAGTTTAGCATTCTTAGTTTTTAGACGCTCATTTTCATCCTTTAAACTATCATTTTCAGCTTTTAAGTCAATGACTTCCGCCGGATATTTATTGATTTGATCTGTAAAATCATTGTTTTCAGGCATATTATTATCAGTTCTTGTGATTTCATCCATAGTTATTCCTCCGCAAAATTAATGTTCCTAAATATTATATTTTTTATTCAAAGAAAATTCAACCTGTTCGCTCATAATATTAAATTTTTATTTATAAATTATGTATTTTTAATTTAATTAATTGAAAATTGAGCAGAAACAATGTACAATAACATAATGTTATGTTGGGAGGGAGTACTTTGAACAATACATCATTGACTGCACTCGGTGGCATTATTGCTGCATTGTCAATAGTTTTTATGTTTACTTCAATAATTCCTTTCATGACATGTATAGTTCCGGCATTTGCAGGCCTTATTCTCATTGTAACTGTAAAGGAAGTGGACATTAAATGGTCTGTTTTTATTTATATAACTGTTTCAATCCTTTCAATATTTATTTTAGCGGATAGAGAAGCTGCATTAATGTATGTATTTTTCTTTGGGCATTACACATTTACCAGAGAGTTTTTTGAAAGAAAAATAACAAATAAATTTTTAAAAACAATACTGAAATTTATCTGGTTTAATTTTTGTGTAGTTACTGCATACGTAATAGTTATTTATGTTCTGGGTATTCCAATAGAGGAAATAGGAATCCTTGGCAAATACACGGCATATGTACTTTTGTTTTTAGCAAATATCACTTTCTATTTTTACGAATCAATTATTTCCAGTCTTTCGGTTATATACGATAAGGTTGTTCATAAAAAAATCATTAAAATTTTCAAATTTTAGGAGGAAAGCTCAATGTACATAACTTTCTCTGAATTTATCAAAGATATAAAGTCTAGTGGTTTTGATTGGGTTAAATCTCAGGCAAAACTTTCGGCAATTACTTTCGGCATGCTTCTTGTAGGTCTGTTTATAATTGATATTTGGATTACTCCAATAGCATGGAAAGCTTTGATTCCATTAATTGCCTTAGTCATCGCCATAATTGATGCAGTACCTGTGTTTGGTATTTCTATTACTATGCTTCCTTGGGCTTTAATCTTGGCCCTTGCCGGAAATTCTGATGCAAGCCTTTCAATTTTTGGTTTATTCATCGTTGTTTTAGTAATAAAACAAATCCTTGAACCTTTTGTACGTGGAAAATCTTTGGGAGTCAGTCCAATTGAAGAGGCTTTATCAGCTATTTTCGGTTACTTAATATTTGGCAGCAATGCTATTGGATTTATTGTAGGACCAATTTTTTATACGGTTGGTAAGAAAGTATATATTAAACGCAATCCTGAAAAATTTATAGGACAGGAAAAAAAGAAATACTTTAAGAAATTTAAAAATAATGAGAAAGTTGTAGACATCACGGATGACATTGTAGATGTGGATGACTAAAGAAAAGATAACTAAGGAGAACAATTAAATGCAAAATAATTCTTTGCTAGCTCAACTTGAGCTTGTTTATCCAAAACTTTCAAAGTCACATAAGCGAGTTGCTGATTTTATTTTAAATAACTATGAAAAGGCGGCATATTATACTGCTGCTCGTCTTGGTGCAACGGTTGATGTTAGTGAATCAACTGTTGTGCGCATTGCTACAGTGTTTGGATATGATGGATATCCGGAATTTATTGAAGCATTACAGGAAGATATTAAAGATAGATTATCTTCTCTTCAGCGTATGGAAGTTGCTAGTGTTACAATGATGGATGAAGATGTCTTAACTAAAGTTTTAACTGCTGATAAAAAGGCAATATCGACAACTCTTAAAAATATTTCTCGTGAAGATTTTGAAGGTGCAGCCGAAGCTTTAAATAAATCAAAAAAGATTTATATTTTAGGTGTTAGAAGTGCAGCGCCACTTGCAAATTTTATCAAGTTTTATTTTGATATGGTTTACGATAATGTTATTCTCGTAAATACTGATAGTGAAGCTGAGATGTTTGAAAAACTATTCAAAATTACAGAGAATGATTTATGTCTTGCAATTAGCTTTCCAAGATATTCAAAACAAGTTATAAATGTTTTGAAATTTGTTTATGAAAAAGGTATAAAAATCATTGCTATAACTGATAGTAAATTGAGTTCTCCACTTGCGAGTTATGCAACATATGTGCTTGAAGCTAAAAGCAATATGGCTTCGTTTATTGATTCGCTAGTAGCTCCTTTGAGCGTTATTAATGCTCTTATTGTTGCAGGTTCTCTAAAACGTAAGGATAAAGTACTTACTAATTTTTCTGAACTGGAAAATGTTTGGAGAAAACATAATGTTTATGAACTCTATGAGGTAAACGGTGATGAGTAACGTTGTTGTTATTGGTGGTGGCCCCGCTGGTGTAATTGCCGCTTGTACAGCATCAATCAATGGAAACAGTGTTACAGTTTTTGAGCGTAATTCAAAAATTTGTCGAAAACTAATGATTACCGGTAAGGGTCGTTGTAATGTTACAAATTCTACTCCGGATCCTAAGGATTTCATTGAAAACGTTCCAAGAAATGGTAGATTTTTATTTTCTGCGCTTGCTAATTTTTCATCTGATGATACCATTAAATTATTCGAAGGACTTGGAGTTCCTTTAAAAGTTGAACGCGGTAACAGAGTTTTTCCGGAGTCGGACAAATCAACAGACATTGTTGATGCACTGCGTAAGTATATGAAGCAAAATAATGTTAAATTTTGGAAAGACAGAGTGCGAGGAGTTAAAACAGACGAAACAGGTTCTGTCTGTGGTATTATTTTATCTAACGATGAAATTTTTAGTTGTGATAAAGTTATTCTTGCTACAGGTGGTGTTTCTTATTCGGCTACCGGTTCCACCGGCGATGGATTTTTAATGGCAAAAGAACTCGGTCACACTGTTACCAAACTTGTACCTTCATTAGTCCCAATTGAATCTTCTGACCCTTGCTGTCAAAAAATGCAAGGCTTATCCTTAAAAAATGTTGAAATTAAAGTTGTAGATAATAAATCTGGTAAAACCGTGTATAAAGATTTTGGTGAAATGCTGTTTACACATTTTGGTGTTTCAGGTCCTACGATATTGTCTGCAAGTTCTCATATACGAACGTTAAAAAAAGATCAATATACATTGTTTATTGATTTAAAACCTGCTCTTCCACTTGAAGTGCTGGATGTTAGAGTACAAAAAGATTTTCTGGCTCAACAAAATAAAGATTTCAGAAACTCACTTTCTAATTTGTTGCCGGAAAAAATGATACCTGTCATTGTTGAAAGGACAGGTATTGACCCTATAAAAAAAGTCAACCAACTTTCAAAATCAGAGAGACAAACTCTTATTTTCACCCTAAAGAATTTTAGTATTCCGCTTACTGTGTTTAGACCAATTGAAGAGGCAATCGTGACATCCGGCGGTATTAACGTTCTTGAAATAGAACCCCAGACAATGGAGTCAAAACTTATTCCCGGACTTTATTTTGCCGGGGAAATTATAGATGTAGATGCCTTGACAGGTGGATATAATCTGCAAATTGCATTTTCTACCGGTTATCTTGCCGGTAATTCAGTATAACGGAGGATATAAACTATGTTTAATGTTGCCATAGACGGACCTGGTGCCGCTGGAAAAAGCACGATTGCAAAAGCAGTAGCAGAGGAACTGGGTTTTATTTATGTAGATACAGGTGCCCTTTACAGAGCAGTTGCTTTAAATGCCCTAAGACTTGGGATTGATACGAAAGATGCTGAAGATATAGCCGATACTCTTACGACCATTGATGTAGAGCTTGCTTTCAAAGAAGGGGAACAACGTGTGTTTCTTAATAATGAAGATGTTTCAGCGGAAATACGGCTTCCGGAAGTTTCAATGGCAGCTTCTAATGTTTCAGCAATGCAGCCTGTAAGAAAGTTTCTTTTTGATTTACAACAAGATATTGCACATAGGAATAATTGTCTTATGGATGGAAGAGATATTGGTACGGTTGTCCTTCCTTTTGCTGATTTAAAAATATTTATGACAGCTACTTTAGAAGGTAGAGCAAAACGACGTTATGATGAGCTTATTGCAAAGGGTCAGGATGTTAAATATGAGGATATTTTAATGGAGCTTAATGAAAGGGATAGTCAAGATACTCAAAGAACTATTGCGCCATTGATTCCTGCAAACGATGCTATAATGTTAGACACTACGGATTTAAGCTTCGATGAAGTTAAAAATAAAGTAATCTCTTTGATAAAGGAGAAGTATAATGGCTGAACAAATTATTACAAACATTGACAAATTACCATTTTACAGCAAAGCAAAATACAACTATAACTTTGATCGTAAATTCAAAGATAAGAGGATGATTTATCGCATGTTGATGCCTCTTGCTAAGTTTTTGCTAAACAGAGTCTTTTTTAGGGATGTAGAAGTTTATGGACAAGAGAATGTTCCTAAAAAGGGTGGCTTTATTATTGCTGCGAACCACTTACATGGTTTTGATCCATTTTCTGTTTTGTATGCAACCGGTGGAAAAAGGACATTGTGTTTTTTAGCTAAAGAAGAATTTTTTCATTTCTTTTACACTAAATACCCGCTAATTTTTTTCAATGGTTTTCCGGTAAAAAGGGGAACCTCAGACCGCTCTTCTATAAATCTTGCTGTCCGACTTGTAAAAGAGGGCTTTGGTCTTATGATTTTTCCACAAGGTACAAGAGACAGAAAATTTAAAAGACCTACTAAAGGTAAATCAGGTGTGGCAATGATTGCTAGAGAAGCTAAGGCCGGCGTTATTCCATGCAGTATTCATCGCGAAAAAAACCCAGTCAAAAGGAGACCAAAACTTATCATTAGAATTGGTGAAATGATTCCTTATGAGGATCTGGGATTTACCAAAGGTGAGGTTAAATCTAGAGAACTTAGAAAAGCTACACAGTTTATAATGAGCAGGATTACAGAGTTATGGGACATGGACGACATATAATACTAGCAGATAAAGCGGGTTTCTGTTTTGGTGTTGATAGAGCTGTTAAAACTGTTTACGATTGTATACACGAGCAAAAGCTTGCAAAGGTTTATACTCTCGGCGAAATTATTCATAATAATACAATCAATGATGATTTGAAATCTTTGGGTGTCACTATTGAAGATGATTACCTAAAGATTCCGGATGATGCGAATGTAATTATTCGTGCTCACGGCGTTTCAAAAGCAGCATATGACCATTTTGATTTGCATAAAATTAATTATGTTGATGCTACATGTCCTTTTGTTAAGAGAATTCATGATATAGTTGCGGAGATTCCAAAGGAAAATTCAGTATGTTTGATAGCGGGAACTGCCAATCATCCTGAAATTTTAGGCATAAAAGGGTTTGCAAACTGTCAAACCTTCATTTTTCAAAATGTAGAAGAACTTCAACAAATCTTGGATGAAAATAGTGAACTTTTACAAAAGGCTGATATTTTTGTGGTAAGTCAAACCACTTTTTCTTTAAAAGAGTGGGATGACTGCATTAGTTTAATAAAATTATTGTATACAAGAGCAACTGTTTTTGATACAATATGTAAAGCTACCGTAGACCGCCAAACAGAAGCTGAAGAACTATCTAAGCAATGTGATTTAATGATAGTTATTGGAGCAAAGCATTCTTCAAATTCGGTAAAACTATTCGAGGTTTGTTCTGAAAATTGTAAGACTTTGTTCATTGAAACCGCTAAAGAATTGAAAGAGGAGGATCTTTACGGTTTTGACACCATTGGTGTCACTGCAGGGGCATCCGTGCCGGCTGCAATCATAAAGGAGGTACTTGAGGCTATGTCTGAAGTAAAAAACACAATTATTAATGACGAAGAGGGTTTTGATTTTGTTGCTGCCCTGGAAGAGTCACTTGAAAGCATGTCTACTGATCAGAAGGTGAAAGGAATCGTTGTTGGTATTACACCTACTGAAATTCAAGTTGATATAGGAAGGAAGCAGACTGGTTACATTTCTTACGATGAGTACAGCTACGATGATTCAATCGATCCGGCTACTGATTGTAAGGTGGGTGACGAAATCAATGTTGTCATTATGAAGACAAATGATGCCGAAGGTACAATTTCGCTCTCAAAGAAACGTTTTGACAGTGCTAATGCTTGGGATGAATTAGAAGCATGCGTTGAATCCGGCGAACCTGTAGAAGGCACGATAACACAGGTTATTAAAGGTGGTCTAATTGCTACAACAACAAAAGGGCTTCGCGTATTTATTCCTGGTTCACTCACAGGTGCTCCAAAGAACGAAATGGCTGATTTACTTAAAACAAAAGTTTCCTTTAGGGTAATTGAAGTTGTAAAGCAACGCCGCCGTGCTATTGGCTCAATTAAAGCTCATAATCATAAAGCTCGTAAAGAAGCTCAAGAGAAGTTCTGGGCAACAGCTGAGGTTGGTCAATTTTACACCGGTGTAGTTAAATCAATTACAAATTATGGTGTATTTGTGGACATCGGTGGTGTTGATGGAATGATTCACATTAGTGAACTTTCATGGAAACGTATTAAACATCCATCAGATGTACTTGCTATTGGCGATACAGTAGAAGTATTTATCAAAGCACTTGAAGATAATAAAATTTCTCTTGGCTATAGAAGAGATGAAGATAATCCATGGGTTATTTTGAAAAATACATATGTTGTCGGTGATATTATCAAGGCTAAGATTGTTGGCATGACATCATTTGGAGCTTTTGCAAACGTTATCGATGGAATTGATGGATTAATTCATATTTCTCAAATTTCCAACTCTCATATTGAAAAGCCACAGGATGTTCTTACAATGGGAGAAGAAGTAACTGTTAAAATTACTGAAATTGATTTTGATAAGAACCGTGTAAGTCTTTCAATTCGTGCTCTTTTACCACCAAAGGAAAAGGTAGTTGAAAAAGAAACATCAACTGAAGAGGTTGAAGCAGCACTAGAAGAAAAAACTGAAGAAACAGTTGTAGAAACAGAGTCAGTAGCATCTACTTTAGAAGAACCTGCAGTTGTTGCAGAAGAAGCTGAAGTTCCGGTTGAAGAACCATCTGCAGAAAAAGCAAAGGAAGTTGAGACTGAAGCTTTAGTTGAGAAAGTTATCCTTGAAGAAGCGGTTTTAGAGGAATCTGTTGTAGAAGCTTCTGCTGAAGGGGAAATAGAAACAGTTATAGAAGAACCGGCTGAAGAAACAACTGAACTACCAGCTGAAAAGCCAGAAGAGAAAGTTGTTGCTGAAGAGGAACTTAAATCAGACGAAGAAGTAACTGAACCAGCTCCGGTTGAGGAGCCAGCTAATGAAACAACTGAACCAGAAGTTCAAGTTGAGGAAATTCCTGCTGAGGAAACAAATGAACCACCTCCGGAAGAACCGGCTGAAGAAACAACTGAACCAGCTCCGGTTGAAGAAGAAAAAGCTTCTGAATAATTGAGAATAAAGTGGTAATTGCTCGCTGGCAGTTACCACTTTTTTGAGAAGGGTTTTATTTCACTTTTAAAAGGGATTTTTATGTTAGATGTTTGGACTTATTTGAAAAGCACTGAAAAACCCATTGTTATGTATGGTACTGGCGATGGGGCTGATAAAATATTCAATGTTTTTAAAAAATATGATATACAAGTATCAGACATTTTTGTGAGTGATGAATTTTACAGAGAGGGCACAATTTTTCAAGGTTTTAATACAGTTAAATTTACAGATATAGAAAAGAAATATGAGGATTTTATAGTTGTAATCGCTTTTGCTACATTCAGACTGGATTACATAAATAGAATCAAAAAAATTGCTTCAAAATATGAAGTTTTAGTGCCATCTGTATCAGTAATAGGTGACGATTATTTTTCTTTAGAAATCGCAAAGGAAAATAAAGCTTTAATAGAAAAAGCTTATTTTTTACTTGCGGATGACGAATCTAAATATGTATTTGAAAATTTGATAAGTTTTAGAATCACGGGAAAACCTGAATATCTTTTCAATGCTGAATCAAGTAGAGAAGATGTTTTTAAAGATATTATCAAACTCTCAGACAATGAAACTTATGTTGATTTGGGCGCATATAGAGGAGATACAGTTGAAGAATTTCTGTTAACTGTAAAAGGTTTATATAAAAAGATTTTTGCTTTAGAGCCGGATAATAAAAATTATCAAAAACTTTGTGAAAACGTGGGTACTTTAGATAATGTAGAATGTTTTAATATGGCTTCCTGGTCACATAAAACAAATTTAGAATTTTCAGGTGGCGGTGGCAGAAATTCGACACTTTTTGATGTTACGAACAAAAAAGATATAGTAGTAGCGATTGATGTTGATTCAATTTTAAAAGATGAAAAAGTAACTTATATAAAAATGGATGTAGAAGGAGCCGAAACTGAAACTCTTGACGGACTTCAAAAAACATTAAAGATTTTTAAGCCCAAACTTGCAGTTTCCGCATACCATAAAACTCTTGATTTATTTACACTACCAATTAAGATTCATTCTATAAATCCGGAGTATAAAATCTTCCTTCGTCACCATCCATATATTCCAGATTGGGAAAGCAATTATTATTGTTTTTGAATATATAAAATGATAGAATATCTTCATAGTAAAACACGTTAGGAGTGGCATTATCAACCGTCAAGATAACGTGTTGATAGCCATAGCGCTAATTCTTTTAGCAGGGGTCATAACTTATAACGTATTAACCTTTCCGGAACCTGAAAATGGTGGAGAGGTTTTTACTAGTGCAAATTTTGGTTTTACTAATACACTTAGCACTAGTTCAAATAGTGATATTAATACCAATCCAAATGTTGATACAAACACATTAACAACTGTTGAAACTTCGACTATCGTAGGACTTGTTAATATCAATACGGCTTCTGCTATTGAGCTTGAAACTCTTCCGGGAATTGGTCCTGTAAAAGCTCAAGCAATTATTGATTATCGAGAGAAAAATGGGAATTTTAAATCAACGAATGACCTTATTTTAGTTTCAGGAATAGGTGAAAAAACTCTAGCGAAACTGATTGATTTAATAACTGTTTGAGAAAATTTTATACGAAGCATTGGAGGACACAACGTGACACAATTTGTCATTTTAGATCTTGAATGGAATACTGCTTATTCTCGTTCAAAAGAACGTTTTATAAACGAAATAATTGAATTTGGTGCAGTTAAACTTGATGATGAGTTAAATGTAATTGACTCATTTTCAAGTTTAGTTAAGCCTAAAATTGAAAAGAAGCTTCGTTCAAGAGTAAAAAATCTTACTAACATTTCTAATCAAGATGTTGCAGAAGCAGATGGTTTTTTAATTGTATTTGAGCGCTTTTTAGAGTGGTTAGATGATGGCGAAGAAATAATGCTTATGTCGTGGGGAGATATGGATATACGCACTCTTATTGATAATTGTGTATATTATTATGACAATCCACGCATTCCTCTTGTTTCTAAATACTTTGATTTACAAAGTTATTTTATGTTAAAGAAAAATCTTGCTAAAGGACAGCAAATAAGTCTTTCAAATGCAGCGACTTTAATTGAAGTAGATGCTGATAAATATACACATCATAGAGCTTTAGGGGATAGTGAACTTGCAGCTGTATGCTTTAGGGCAGTTTTCGATGAAAATGATTATTTAAAATATGTATTAACCTGTGATGATGAATTTTATGAGAGAATTCTCTTTAAGCCATATATTGTTACAGATATCAACGACATTTTAGTTGATAAGACAGTTTTGTCGTGCCGTTGCACAGAATGTGGCATGCTTGCAAATCAGACATCTGACTGGAAGTTTGTTAATAATAATTTTAGAGCCTTTTATTTTTGCAAGTCGTGTAAGGTGAGGTATCGGGTACAGGTCCAATTTAAAAAAGCATATACACAACTTAACATAAAGAAAAGCGTAATAAAGATTGAAAACAAGGTGAACAAGAAGTAATTTGTTCACCTTGTTTTTATTATGTTTATTTAGAGATTTAACCTTTCCTTTTATTGACAATAACGCATTTTTTATAGTAATATTAGTACGTATATGAATCGGTTCATAAAGGAGGACTTGTATGAGAGAAGTCGAAAAGGCAATGAAACCTAAGGAGTTGCGAAAATATAGAGTTAAGCTGTTTCGTGATGCTCAATCTTGGGTAAAGCCTGATAGAATTTCACATTACGGTAATATAGTCACATGGAAAATATTTGATGCCGGTTATACAATAGATCAAGCCGTGACAAACTTTGATGTTATGGAAGAAGTAGTTGTAAAGTTTCTTGACACATATCCAATTGATGTGCTAATAGATATAGGTATTCGAAATCAGTTTAATGTTACTGAGGCTTTTGGAATGGGTGAAAATGGTTATTACTACTACGATGCGGAAGTTGTCGGCATTAATGACCATGCTTACTGCCCGGTAGACAGACTTCTTGAATATATTGAAGACAAAGAAAAATTTGCTTGGGAAGTTGCTCTTCCGGAGAAATTTCCTGATTTTTATGAAAAATCCGTAGATACTTGGAAAAATGTTTGGAAAGAATACATAAAATACATAATGTTTATCTTTAAGATGAACTCAGTATGTAACAAGTATGGGCTTCCATCCGGCGCGCCAAATAATCCAATGAAAGGTACAATTAACTTTGCTATTGAAGAAGCTATAACAAACCTCCTTGGTATCCGAAATCTTTCAATCGCACTGCGGCGTAATTTTGATGAGTTAAAAGAGTTTTGTGATGCTTGGCATGAAAAAGAGACAAAGCCAATTATAGACAAGGTGCTTAAAAGCGATTATGGCCCGGATATGAAGTATTGTTTTGATGCATCTCTTATAATGCTTTCACAAAACATTCTAAATCCAAAACAGTTTGATGAACTTTATTGGTGTTATCTTGAACCATTGCTCAAAGCATATGAAACAAAGGGTAAATGTCCTCGAATCTTTACAGAAGGTAAAATTGGTTCGTTTGTTGACCATTTTACAGATTTCAAGAAAGGTTCACTTGCATTTCATCTTGAAAACGATAATCCTTGGGAAATTAGAGAAGCTCTTCCAAATGTAGCTATTATTGGTGGCCTTACAACACAGCTGCTTGGTAATGCCTCTCCTGAAGAATGTGTAGAATATACGAAAAAACTTATTGACGAGCTCGGGTCAGATGGCGGTTTTATTCTCTCAGAAGATAAAATGTTATCTTATAGAAATGACTGTAAATCTGAAAACCTTAAGGCTGTTTGTGAGTTTGTTTCAACCTATGAATTATAAAGGGAGGACAGATTATGGATAAAAATACTTGGCCATATGCATCCTATCCGGAAGGGTTTAATAAGCTTCTTAACAAAATTATGCCCTTATGGGCAAGACCTATGAAAAAAATAATGGGTCCTTTACTTATAAAGATTCTCATTGACGGTTAGGTGCGTTGAAAAGAGTAGTTACAGGCATCTGTAACTACTCTTTAATTTATTTTGGTAAAATGTTATAATACAAAACTGTAATACTAAACATTATTTTTGGGAGCAATATTTATTATGGCAAAAGAGATTTTATTTGGAAGTGAAGCAACTAATAAAATGCTGATTGGTATGAACAAAGTTGCTGATGCAGTTTGTGCTACATTTGGTCCAAAGGGAAGAAATGCTGTATTTTCACAAGAATACGATGTTCCTTTGGTTACTAATGATGGCTATGCAATTGCCAGACAGATAACTCTTTCAGACAAATTTGAAAATTTAGGTGCCACCATACTAAGAGAGGCGGCAATTAAATCTAATAAAGCTACCGGCGATGGAACAACCGGTTCAGTAGTTCTTGCAAAAGGAATAATAAATGAAGCGGTTAAAAATATAGCAGCCGGTGCTAATGAAGCTTTTATAAAAAGAGGTTTAAACAAAGCTACTGCTGTAGTGGTAGACAGTTTAAAAAGCTTTTCAAAAACAGATATCAGCCTTGATATTATAAAAAATGTTGCAACTGTTTCAGGTGGAAACGACCCTGAAATAGGGGAGTTGTTTTATCAAATATATGAAGAATTAGGCAATACAGCTATTGTCAACATACAAATTACTCAAATGGCTGAAACAAAGCTTGTTATATCTCATGGTTGTAGGCTTGATTCCGGTTATTTATCCAGATATTTTTTGACTGATCCCGGTAAAAACATTGGAGAATATACAGATGTTGCAGTTTTTGTTTATACGGGTGAAATAACTGAGATTAAAGAGATTTATAAGCTCCTTGAAGATTGTGTACAGCAAGATAAAGCTTTATTTATAATTGCAAAAGACATTAAAGGAGAAGCTCTTTCAGCCCTTGCTGCAAATGCTGAGCAAAAGATACTCAAAGTTTCTGCAATTAAAGCTCCGGGATACGGAGACACAAGAGATAGGAATCTTCGTGCAATTGCAGCTCTTTGTGGAGCAACAGTTATAGATCCGGATCTCGGTTATGATATGTCTAATTTTGGCCTTGAGGCTTGTGGTAAGGTCGATAAAATCCTTGTAGAAAAAAATATTACAACTCTTTTTGGCCCTGCCTGTCCTGATGCACCGGAAGTAGAAACCTTAAAATCACAGATTACAGAAAGACTTAAAACTGAACAGCAGTTGTATGAAATAGATAAGCTTGAACAAACTTTAGGTATGCTGAACTCTGCCATGGCTGTTATAGAAGTTGGTGGCACATCTGAACTTGAGATGTTTGAACGCAAATATAGAATAGAAGATGCTATGCATGCCTGTGCAAATGCTATTAAATTTGGTGTAGTACCGGGTGGCGGGAAAGCACTTCTAAATTGTGAAAAAGTATTAACTGAGTACGTAGACACTCTTTCAGGAGACGAAAAGACCGGTGCGAATATCATTCTTACAGTTCTATCTGAACCAATCCGACAAATTGCTAAAAACTGCGGTGTTGAAGGCAGTGTCATCGTGAACACACTTAGAGAAAACAAAAATTTAAACTATGGTTATGATGCATTAAATGATTCCTATGGCGATTTATTTAAACTTCAAATAATAGATCCAACCTACGTAATTATTCATTCTTTTGTAAATGCTGTGAGTATTGCAGGCATCTTTATAACTTCTGGTGCCGCAATAGTTGAATCAGAAGGGAAAGATGAAGAATAATGAAAAAAGAGCCCTTGCAACTAATCATTGAAAATGGAAAAAATAAAGAGATTATCCCTGCAATAGTGGATGCACTGTCAAAAGGGGCTAGTCCTGTATGTCTTATAGATAAAATGGTTGAATCAATGATAAAAGTAGGGGAAATGTTTCATAGTGGCAAAATCCAGGTGTCAGATATGTTTTCTTCGGCACAAACTATTAAGAAGGGGATTGCGTACTTGACTCCTTTAATTGAAGGAAAAGATACAACTTATATTGGAGAAATTGTTGTAGGTATGGCTCAAGGTGACCTTCATGATATTGGAAAAGGTCTTCTTATACTGATGCTTGAAAGTGTTGGATTTAAAGTGCATGACCTTGGAATAGATGTTCCACCTGAAATTTTTGTTGACGCAATTAAAGAAAATGAAAATGTTCAGGTGGTAGCAATTTCAGCTTCACTTGATTCAACAGTTTCTAATGTTAAAGCGACGATTGATTTGATTGAAAAAGAGAAGCTCCGCGACAAAGTAAAAATTATTGTCGGCGGAGCTGCTATAAGTGCTGAAATTGCAAAAGAGCTGGGAGCAGATGCTTTTGGAACAACTGCTACTCTTACTGCTGTTATTGCGAAGGATCTTCTATCTGATTTAAATTAAGTTCTGTAAATTTATATCCTAAATTTTCAAGAATCCAGAAGGAAATTACTAGATAAATTTGTGTTTCTCTATCTTCGAAATTTATGTTACTAATTTCTTGAATTTTATCAATACGCCTGATAAGAGTTGTTCTATGAACATAAAGTTCATCGGCAGTATGAGTTGAATTACAGTTGTTATATAGGAAGCAACGGAGTGTGTTTAAATACTCAGTTGCATTTTTTTTATCATATTCAATGAGTTTACGAACACCTCTATGTATAAGTTGGTCAAAACTAAATTCTCCGACAATCCTATCAAACATATAATCAAGAGCATAATTTGAGAATTTGAAATACCATTTATCAGGACTACTCTTTTGACCGATTTTAAGTGCCGTTTCAGCCTGTAAAAGATAAGAAGGGAGATTGTTTAAATCGTTAAACTTATCGCTCACACCGGCCTTACAGACAAAATCACGCACGAAATATGCAAGAACATGATAAAATTTACGTTCATTAATTGATTGTTTAGAAACTGAGTGGTTAAAAACCCATATAATTTCTTCATTGTGCATAACTGCGCAAGAGTTTGACCAAGTTTCTTCAAGTTTGACACAAATATATTCTGTTATTTCATCCCATACTGCGTTTTTAAAGAAATTGAATTTAATGACAGAATAAGTATGTTTCTCATTCCAACCATAGTTTTGGAGAATAAGACTGCTTTCAGTAGCATCAAAAACTTCGGGATTAAAAAGCATAGAATAGATTAATTGATGAAGCTTATCTGAAGAACTCTTGATAAGTGGATCATCTGTGTATCTTAAATAAACTTGTCTTAAATATTTAAAGAAATGTCGTAGCAACTGAACTTGACCTTCATCTATTGTATCTGCATAAGTCTTTTTGGGAGACATAACTCTAGCAATATATCGCGAACCGGAAAATATATTTATACAGAGATATTTGTTCCCAACACCGTCAGTGTAAATGTAGGTATCTATTGTTTTTGAAGTTTCATGATACTCTTCATCAGCCAACAGTTCGTTTGCATAATCAATTTCTACAGTTTTGTTATCAGAATTTTTATTTGTATCTGTTAAGTGAAGAAGTGAAAGATTACGTGTCAAAATATATATTGGTTCATTAATTATTTCTTTTGAAAGCTCGCTAAACTCATTGAGTGAATGACGTAATGCTG
Organism: Oscillospiraceae bacterium; assembly: GCA_012520505.1. Classification (GTDB taxonomy): domain Bacteria; phylum Bacillota; class Clostridia; order Oscillospirales; family Acutalibacteraceae; genus UBA1227. Next base: position 20,250 of record JAAYOC010000026.1, on the reverse strand, counting down.
AAGCATCTTTTAGTTTGCAGTCCCATTCTTGGAGTTCAGAAATAGAATCAGAAACAACCTCAAAAAGCTCCACTGTGTTATTAATATTAGAAAAAATGGCATAGTCACAATTTTTGGGAATATATGTAGTATCGAGCGATTCAGCATTAATGAAAATAAAAGTTACCGGCTTTTTAGAAGATATAGGCATATCTAGTGTGTTACAGTCCACAAGATAAAGAGTACCTACTTTGGTTTTACCACTATAAACTCTAACATTTTTAATTTGTAATTTGTCCGAAGGGGCCTTTTTAGTTTTAAGTTCACATTTTTTCGCAAGTTGATAAAACAACATAGATGATGTAATAACCATAACAGGCCTCCTTAAAAATCAAGATTTTTAATAAATATTTCCTGGAAATTCTTGTGTGAAGCAAGTTCAATAAATTCAGTTTTTTCAGAAACAAAAGTTGCATTTTTTAACTCTTCTTTAGATAAAAGAGCGAGCTTTGCTCCGTTTCCGGCAGCATTTCCAACCGGTACGATTTTTTCTTCAAGTTCAGGTGGCACGAGTTTTATTCCACACATACTAGATGGTTTCATAAAGTTACCGAAAGCCCCTGCGATGTATACTTTTTCAATGTCAGTATAAGAAATATCTAAAACTTGAGTTAAAATTTCAATTCCGGCAGCAATGGCACCTTTTGCAAGTTGTACTTCTCGAATATCCTTCTGAGTTATATAAACATCTTCAGTAATATTAAAGCGAGTTTCGGTATCAACGGTAGTCATTCTATCTCTTAACGACCGTTCATACCGCTTATTGAACCGCCCGGTCGGCAGAATGACCCCTTCATCGAGTAAAACCTTAACGATATCAATAAGACCGGAACCACAAATACCAACAGCAGGGGAACTGTCAATGGTTGTGTATTTAAATTCACTATTTTCGTAGTATGCGTGGTCAATAGCACCTGATGCAGCACGCATTCCTTTTACAATTTTTGCACCTTCAAAAGCAGGCCCGGATGCAGTTGAACAAGCAACCCATCTATCTGAATTTCCAAGTACTATTTCACCATTAGTACCGATATCAAGAAGGAGAGAAATCTCTTTTTTTTGATAAAACCTTGTAGCAAGAGCTACAGCAACAGTGTCAGCACCAATAAAACCGGCAATTACCGGTAAAATCACAATTCGTGCATTTTCGTTTACAGATTTAAGATATTTTTTTGCATTATCCGTAATAGCTTTTTTAACTGCCGGCACATATGGTACAGTTACAAGTGAAGTTGTATCAAGTCCTGCAAAAATATGTTGCATACAAGTATTTCCTACAATAGAAACGAGGTATACATCGCCCGGAGATTTGTTATTCTTTTTAAGCAGTTCAGCAATCATACTTTCAGCTTGATTGAGAATACATTTTTGCATTTCTTCTACGCCATTTTTGACAACATACGTACAACGAGATATAACATCGCTACCGTATTTCACCTGGTTATTCAAACTGCCGACTGTATCAATTTGTTCACCTGTAAAAAGGTTTAAAAGATACGCAGCTACAGTAGTTGTGCCAATATCAAATGCTACACCTAAAGGGGTAAAATCATCTTTCCTTACATCTATTACTTCATCATTGAAAAGGATAGCTTTTGCATTTGGCATCATCTCATGTAAAACTGAAACAGGGGAGTTAATTTCACAAGAAAAATTAAGATTTTCTGTTAATACCTTTTCAGTATTTTCAGAAATATTAAGAGTTACAATCATATCCGATGAAATGATTGTTGAACATGATTTTACAACTGTTGTTTTGCCGTTTACAGCAATTTGAACATCACATTTGTTACAGATTCCATTACCGCCGCAAGGGTATTCAAACCCCAGCTTTGCAATTCTTTCAGCATCCATTATGGTTGTGTTTTCGGGTACGGAAACGGTAATATTCGCCGGCATAAAGGTAACATTGTAATTCATTTTTACACCTCTAATTAGTCGCTCAAAATTGTGCGTTGGACATTATGAACAAATTCAGAATGTTTTAAAACACTAGTAATATCAATCAGTACAGGCACTTATTTATTACGCTACAAATTGTAGCATATAATATATCAATTTGCTATACTTTTATGCTTTTAATTAATTATTTTTTATGTTTTAATAGGATGTAGTGCTTATTGGAAAATATTATGAGGCAAAATTTATTGAAATTTGTTTTGTATTAGTGTTAGGAGGAAAGTAAAAATGGTTGATCTAAAAAAACTCACAGAAGCTATGGGCGACCTTGAAGAAGATATCGTTGTAGAAATCATTGACCAAGTTATGGAAGAAGGCGGAGGAGAAGCTCAGGCTGCTGTTGATGCTTGTTCAGAAGGTATGAACATTGTCGGAGATCGTTTTGCTGATGGTGAATATTTTGTTTCTGACCTCATTTATGCAGGCGAGATTATGACAGATGCTGTACAGACACTCTCTTCTGCACTTGGTGGCGATTCAAAAGGAGGTTCTTCAGAAAAGATTCTTCTTGCTACTGTTAAAGATGACCTCCATGATATTGGAAAGAATATCGTAAAATCTTTCTTTGAAGCTGCCGGCTTTGAAGTTGTTGACCTCGGTATTGATGTACCACATGAAAAAATCGTTAACACGGCAAAAGAGCAGGGAATTAAAATCATTGCACTTACAGGTGTTTTAACTCTTGCTCTTGATTCAATGAAGGCTTGTGTAGAAGCTTTCACAGCTGCCGGTATGCGTGATGATGTTAAGATTCTTATTGGTGGAAACCCTGTTTCTGCTGAAGCTTGTGAAGCTATGAAAGCGGATGCTTGGGCACATTCACCAGCTGATTCTGTAAACATCTGTAAGGGATGGGCGGGTATGTAAAATGATTGTAATTGGTGAAAAAATTAATGGTGCAGTTCCAAAAACCGGTGTTGCAATTGCTAACCGTGATGCAGAATACATTAAAGAATTAGTTAGAATGCAGGAAACTGCAGGTGTTTCTTATCTTGATGTTTGTGCTTCAACAGATGCAGACATTGAATATGAAGCACTTTGTTGGCTTATTGATACAGTTCAGGAAGTTAACACAATACCACTTTGTGTTGACTCTCCGGATCCGGAAATTATTTTAAAAGTTTTTCCACGTGTTAAAGAACCCGGACTCATAAACTCAATCTCTCTTGAGGGAAACAAATGCGAACTTCTTTTTCCTCTCCTTAGAGATAATCCGGAGTGGAAGGCTGTAGCTCTTTGTTCCGGTGGCGATGTAGGAGTTTCTTACACGGCAGAACAAAAAGCTGAACTTGCATTCAAAATTATTGAAAGAGCTGCAGAATACGGTGTAACAGAAGATAGACTCTTCCTCGATTTACTCATCTTCGATGCATCAACTCGTAACGATACTGCAATTGAATTTTGTAAAGCAATTAGAATGATAAAAGAGAGGTATCCAAATACAATTATTACCGGTGCTCTTTCAAATGTTTCATTTACTCTTCCGGTGAAGAAGGCACTTAATATGGCTTTCCTCACACTTGCAATGGATGCAGGACTTGATTCATTTATTGGAGATACAACTAATAGAGACCTAAAAGCACTTATGTTGGCAACTAATATTCTCATAGGTAAAGATAAACATTGCCGTAAGTATACAAATGCTTATAGGAAAGGTGAAATAGGTCCTATAAAGAAAGATTAATTTTGTACGCATATAAACCAAGGGTTCCCAAATTTTGGGTAAACTCAGAGTAGGAAAGTACGCGTTAAGTTGCGGTGAAATGGGAAGTTGTTCGCCGACCGAAGACTGAAGCTCTGCGATGTATTTTCCGCGTCCACTGAGGTGAAAAAATGAAAAATATATTTAAATTTACAACACTCGACATTGCAATGATGGGTATGCTCATCACAATGTATGTGGTTCTTGACCGTTTTGCTGCATTTAAGTCATGGAATCTTAAAATAGCATTAAGCTTTATACCATTAGTAATAGCTGCAACACTACTGGGACCGGTAAAATCTACCATAATCGGTGGCATAGGGGACTTTATTGCGGCCACATTATTTCCGTTTGGTCCATATTTCCCGGGCTATACGTTGACATGTACACTTAAAGGTTTAGTATATGGAATCTTACTTTACAAAAAAGTAACTTTTCCACGTGTACTATTGGCAGCATTTATCAATGAATTTATCTTAAGTTTACTTTTAACATCTTACTGGATTTATTTTACATCAGGAAATGCAGTATACATGTCAATAGTCTACTCAAGGTTTATTCAAGTAATTCCGCTATTTATCATTCAAATCCCAATAATCCTGGCAATGGATAAAGCTATATTCAGTAGAATTAAATCAGAATACATAAACCTTAGTACAACAGAGAAGAAAAAGGTTTAACAAGAAAAAAACAAGTGAAAATAAGTTTATTTTTAAAATGTTTTATTTAAAAAAAGTTTTAAGGAGTATATTTTCAGTGTCGCTATAATGATGCACAAATTTAAAGGGGTATAGATTTGGATAAAGAATTAAAAATACCATCTCCATCAAGGGAGCAAGTAGAATCATATATCGAAAAATGGAGTAAAAAAAGCGAATATGTCGATAAAGAAAAATCTCTAAATACCTTATTTAAAAATTATCCACATAATAACGATATTTCAGAAATCCTTTTGAAAGCTGCAGCAATTAACAGTTTTTACAGTACTAATGTTTTTTCAATTTATGAAGTAGCTGAACATATTAAAAATAAAAATATTGATCCCGAATTAGAATCAGGAGAGCCTAGATTAGTTGAAGAGTTAAAACAAGTGCCTATTAAAAACAGTAAAACAGGAATAATAAATTTTTATTCCTTTACGACAAAGTATTGTAGTTTTCACAAACCGGATAAATTTCCAATTTATGATAGCTACGTGGATAAGGTGCTTCGCTATTTTAGAAATCATGATGAAAAGTATAATAATGGGTATGTTAAATTGAGATTTAAAAACGATGATTTAAAAGATTATGTGAAGTACAAGAGTATACTAATTGCATTTCGTAAAATACATAAATTAGACAAATGTAATTTCAAGCAACTTGACCAATATCTTTGGCAACTTGGAAAGGAATATTTTTCAAATAAATAGTAGTTATGTAAAAAATCTTAGAAGCGATTATATTACCATATAATCGCTTTCTTTTATTTTATCTATCTTTCAAAAAATTTTTATAGTTGTGTACCATAAAATAAAATTGCAGCACGCCGCGATTTATGATATACTAAGCTTGATATTTGGAGGTTTAGATATGTTGAAATGTGCATCATTTTTTGCAGGTGTCGGAGGAATTGATAAAGGGTTTGAGGCTACTAAGTTTTTTGATATCGTTTACGCTAACGAGTTTGATCCATATCCTGTAAAGACATATGAACTAAATTCAAAAATAAAAGTTGATTGTAGAGATATTCATGATGTTTTACCTTCTGAAATTCCCGATTTTGATGTTTTGTTAGCAGGATTTCCATGTCAAGCTTTTAGTGTTGCTGGAAATAGACAAGGTTTTGAGGACGAAAAAGGAAGAGGAACTTTGTTTTTTGAATTAATTAGAATTATAGAAGATAAGCACCCATCAATAGTTTTTTTAGAAAATGTTAAAAATTTAGTTGGACATGATAATGGAAATACATTTGCAGTTATAGCTGAAGCTTTAAAAAATGAGGGATATCATATAAAGCATTCTGTTTTAAATGCTATGGAATATGGTAATATTCCTCAAAATCGGGAAAGAATATATATAGTTGGATTTAAAAATAAAAATACTTATAAAAACTTTGAATTTCCAATGCCCATTGTGCTAAAAAAGAAAGTAACAGATATAATTGATTTTGATTCTAAACTGGATGACAAGTATTACTATACAAAAGGAAAATATAAAGGTAATATTTATGAAAAATTGGTAAAAGAAATGGATGATCCATACGCCATTTACCAATGGAGAAGAAAATATGTTAGAAAAAACAAGAGTGGGGTAGTGCCTACATTAACTGCCAATCAGGGCGAAGGTGGTCATAATGTTTGTTTAATTAGTACAAAAAACGGTATTAGAAAAATGACTCCACATGAATGCTTTAATACTCAGGGTTTTGATAAAAATTTTAAGCTCCCAAAAGATCTGAGTGATGCTAGATTGTATAAACAAGCGGGTAATTCTGTTTGTGTGACAGTAATTGAGCGCATAGCGAAAGAAATTGAACTTGCAATAAAAGAAACCAAGAAAGAAAGAGGGTAATGATATACCCTCTTTCTTTTCTTCTTTCCTTCTTTCTTTATTTATTAGTTTTGCCTATTGTCTTCTATGATTCTACATTTTCGTATGTCAAATATAATATCTGGAAGTAAATCATACTTATATACGAAATGGGTTAATAGGCTTATACGAGGCCTTCTTCCTTGGTCTTTTTGATCTTGTATGGTTTCCTTTTGATTAGCTTGAATTTCACCAAATTCTTCAGAATTAATTTTCAAATCATATATGTATAGTAAATTTTCATCAAGATTAAATCGTAAAAAATATAAATTATCAAATTGAGTTTTTGGACCAAAAGATGATAAATCTCCTTCAAATCGTGACGTTGCTTTAAATTCAATTTTTTGACCAGTTTTTGGATCAGTTGCATCACCAGCTTCTTTTCCTTTGTTCCATAAAAACCCTAAGCAATAACAAGCCATAGGTTCGCTTATAACATCAGGCATATTCATTCCTCGACGACTATTACTGGAAATATAAGTATTTAAGTCTTTCCATTTAAAATAGGCATTGCAAGTTTCATCGATTCGTGCATCATCAATAACAATTAAATCAAACTCATTATAAATAGGCATGGTTTTCTCCTTATAAAATACTGTTTTTAGTAAATGATTTTGTATTCATTTCTTCAATCAAAATTTTTAATATATGTATTTGAATTACGTATTACCATAATACTATAACTATTTTATTTTGTAAATTTCATCATTTATAAATACGAAGTTTTATTTTGAAAACTACTCATTAAAAATAGAGTTTAAAGAGTTCTACTTTCATGGTAGTATAGATTATGTAATTGCTATCGATTTTATTATTTATTTTGACAAAAATTAGTTTTTTCTCATACAAAAAAATTTATAGGAGTTGATACCATGTTATTTATCTGTTACCCAAAATGTAGTACTTGTAAAAAGGCTAAGCAGTGGCTAGATGAGCAGGGGATTGAGTATACGGAGCGTCATATAGTAAAAGAAAATCCAACATATGAAGAATTAAAGGAATGGTATAAGAAGAGTGGATTTCCTTTAAAGAGCTTCTTTAATACCAGTGGTCTTATTTACAAAGAAATGAAACTTAAGGATAAACTTCCTTCAATGGGTGAATATCAACAAATACAGCTATTGGCAACAAATGGTATGCTCGTAAAGCGTCCTTTGCTCGTAAATGACGATGTAGTACTGGTAGGGTTTAGGGAAGCAGAATGGGAAGAGAAATTGAAATAATTAAGTTGGCGGTTAGGTTTTCTAACCGCTATTTTTTGTCCATATATTATGATTGATAGGTGGGAGTTTCGTTTATGAGTGAAACTTTTAAGGTTTCTGCATATTTTTTGCTGATTTATATGCATTAAATATTGCTTTTCTGCATAAAAAGTGTTATATTATATGCAGAAACGGGGGAGTATTGTGAAAAAATTTGATTATTCATTTTTAGATGATGGTCTGCTTCCGGCAAAATTAATTAATATAACTGGTAACATTTATTCCTTACGTACCGCTCAAGAAATACGTAAAGTAGACTTTGCAAAAGTTTTCACTGAACTAGAAGCTGTTGCAAAGATTCAGTCTGTTAAATGTTCTAATGCCATTGAAGGTATTGTTACCAGTGACTCACGTATTTTAGATATTGTAAATAAAAACAGTGCACCTCTAAATCATGATGAAGAAGAAATTGCAGGATATAGAGATGCGTTAAATATTGTTCATACAGAATATGAACATTTGTCGTTTAACGAGCAAGATATTCTTAGGTTGCATGAAATGATGATGAGCTTTGTTGGGTATGAGCATGGTGGGAAATATAAAACATCAGATAATGTAATTTTAGAAGTTGGTGTCGATGGTTCCAGACGGGTTAGATTCAGACCAACTCCAGCGAGCGAAACAGCTACTGCTATGGAGCAGTTAGAACTTGCGTATTTGGAAGCATGTTCTAACCCTCATATTAACCAGCTACTTTTAATTCCATGCGTGATATTGGATTTTTTATGTATACATCCGTTTCAAGATGGTAATGGTAGAATATCCAGGTTGTTATCTTTATTGCTTCTATACAAGAACGGTTTTGATGTAGGTAAGTATGTTTCTTTTGAAGAGCAGATAAATCGTTTCAAGGATTTATATTATGAGGCACTTAAACAATCTTCTAAAGGTTGGAATGAAAACGAGAATGATTATTTTCCGTTTATAAATAACTTTCTTTCTACTTTATATTTTTGTTACAAGGAGTTAGACAAACGTTTTGCAGTTGTTCATGGTAAGAGGGTTACGAAGTCAGCACGCATTGAGGCAACTGTATTAGGAAGCCTAACACCTATTTCAAAAAGAGATATTTGTAATATACATCCGGACATTAGTCCATCTACTGTTGAAGCTGTTTTAGGTTTAATGGTGAAGAGCGGAAGTATTAGAAAGACCGGTGCTTCTAGATCTACTAAATATATTAGAAATAGTTGAGATAACCGGTATGGAAAAAACTGTTGATGATGGAAGTAAAGATGATTTGGCTGGAGAGACAGAAAGAGTGAAGCGATTAGGTAAGTACCTAATCGCTTCTATTTTTGTTATTAGCTCAAGTTTAGTAAATTTTTCATTGAATAAAGACCGGGTGCCTTATTTACAATAAAGAATGCTGCGTTTAAACCGCCGGTTGCAAAGATTTCTCTGGAAAGTGCAGTGTGAGAGATTTTAACCACTTCATCTTTGCCGGCAAAAATGATTTCATGTTCACCCGGAATAGTTCCTGCGCGAATAGAGTGGATTCCTATTTCGTTTTCTGTTCTCTTTTCGCGTTTTGAGTGTCTGTTATACTCATATTCAGGTTTTTGAGGTAAAACACTTGATATTTCATTTGCAAGCATTAGAGCCGTTCCTGACGGTGCATCAACCTTTTTGTTATGATGTGTTTCTACAATTTCGATATTGAAATCAGGGTAGAGGATTGAAGCAGCTTTTTTTGCAAGCTCACAAATAATATTCACACCAAGAGACATGTTAGCAGCATAGAAAATTGGAACGAGCTTAGAAGCATCCTGTATTGATTTAACTTGCTCGTTTGATAAACCTGTTGTAGCAATTACAATAGGAATTTTCTTTTCAATGGCAAACTTAAGTTCTCCAAAAAGAGTTGCAGGGTTTGAAAAATCAACTATTACATCTACTTTTTCTTTAATATTTTCAAAATTCGTGTAGGTTGAAAAAGGGAAAAAGTCAGCGGAAGAGTTAATATCAACACCCGCAACAATAGTACAGTCATTTCTTTCTGCAACCGATTTTATGATTACTCGACCCATTTGGCCAAGATAACCTGAAAGTAAAATATTAATCATTATTATCCCTTCTTAAATGAGGTTATATGCCTTTAGAGTGTCGATCATGATCTGATGGTCTCTTTCTGAAAGAGGAGCCAAAGGCATTCTGCATTCGCCAACTTCATAGCCCATGATATTCATAGCTTCTTTAACAGGAATAGGGTTTACATCCATAAAGAGTTTATTAATTAAATCAAGATATTCAATTTGAAGTTTAGCGGAACCTTTAATATCTCCGTTTAATGCTTTCATAACAATATTGTGAGATACTTCCGGGCAAATGTTTGAAAGAACTGAGATTACACCTTTAGCTCCAAGTGCCATAAATGCTGTAATTTGGTCATCATTACCGCTATAGATATCAAGTTTGTCGCCACAAAGACTTATTGTTCTTGCAAGAGCAGCAATATCTCCGTTAGCTTCTTTTGTAGCAACGATTCTCTCGTGTTGGCAAAGTTCAGCATAAGTTTCCGGCTTTATATCAACACCGGTTCTTGCCGGTACGTTGTAAAGAATAATAGGAATAGAAACTCTGTCGGCAATATATTTGTAGTGTCTAATAAGACCTGCTTGTGATGTTTTGTTGTAGTAAGGAGTTACCATAAGAAGGGCATCTGAACCAACTTTTTCCGCTTCGTTTGAAAGATGAACACCAAAAGCTGTATCGTTTGAACCGGTACCGGCAATCAGTGGTACTCTTTTGTTTACTACTTCTACTGCAAATTTAAGTGCTTGAACATGTTCTATTGGGTCGAGAGCAGCACTTTCACCGGTTGTTCCTGCAACGATGATTGCATCTGTTCCGCGATTTATTTGATTTTCAATAAGCTCAGCAAGCTTATCATAATTTATATTACCGTTTTCATCCATTGGTGTAACAATAGCAACACCGGCACCGGTAAAGATAGGTGTCATTGACATATCGATTCTCCTTTATAATTAATCCATGTAGCCTTCAGCACAAAGAAGCTCGGCGAGTTCTACTGCACCACCTGCAGCACCACGAATAGTGTTGTGTGAGAGGCATATAAATTTATAGTCGTACTGTGTATCTTCTCTAAGTCTACCGCAAGAGATAGCCATTCCACCTTCAAGATCTCTTTGAAGTTTTGTTTGTGGTAAGTTATCTTCTACGAAATAGTGTAAAAATTGTTTTGGAGCGGAAGGAAGTTTCAGTTCCTGAGCTCTACCTTTATAGTTTTTCCAAATATCAAGGATTTCTTCTTTTGAAGGTTTATCTTTAAATCTAACAAATACAGCAGCCATATGACCATCTGTAACACTTACACGAATGCATTGAGCTGTAAAGTTAGGCTTGATATTTGGAACAATTTTGTCGCCTTCGATTTTACCCCAAATTTTTAGTGGTTCGATTTCAGATTTTTCTTCTTCGCCACCGATAAAAGGAATAACGTTATCTACCATTTCAGGCCAGGTATCAAAGGTTTTTCCGGCACCTGAAATTGCTTGATATGTACAAACAAGAACATCTTCTACACCATATTTTTCATCAAGAGGGTAGAGTGCCGGAACATAGCTTTGAAGGGAACAGTTAGATTTAACTGCAATAAAGCCACGTTTAGTACCAAGCCGTTTTCGTTGCGCTTCAATTATTTTAATATGGTCAGCATTAATTTCCGGAATTACCATTGGAACGTCAGGTGTGTGCCTGTGTGCACTGTTGTTCGATACAACCGGGATTTCTGCTTTTGCATATTTATCTTCAAGTGCTTTCGTCTCTTCTTTTGAAAGACTTACAGCGCAAAACACAAAATCAACAAGTTTACCAATTTTTTCAATATCTGTTTCTGCGTCAAGAATAACAATATCTTTCATTGATTTTGGCATTGGTTTGGTAATTGTCCATTTAGTGCCTATAGCTTCTTTGTATGTTTTACCCGCTGATCTTGAGCTTGCTGCAAGAACTTTTACATCAAACCATGGGTGATTTTCAAGAATAGAAGCAAAACGTTGCCCAACCATTCCTGTAGCACCAATGATTCCTACACTAAACTTTTTCATAGATAATTACCTCCAATATATAAAAACCGATTGAAAACCGGGACTCTTTACAATATAATATGACAAGTAAATTTAGTCTGATAAAATGTTTTAAATACTATATATCAAGGAAGGTCTCATGTCAATGAAAACCGCTGATTTTTATTATGAATTACCGGAAAAACTTATAGCTCAACAACCAATAGCTGTACGTGATTCGTCACGTCTTCTTCATGTAGATAAAAATTCTGGCGATATTCAACACAGACACTTTACTGACCTTTTTGATTACTTATCCCCGGGCGATTTACTCGTTATGAATGACACAAGAGTTCTTCCTTGTCGCATATATGGAACAAAAGAGGGGACCGGTACAGTTGTAGAGTTTCTTCTGTTAAAACAGCTGGAACATGATGTTTGGGAATGTCTTTCAGGTCCCGGAAAACGCGCGAAGGTGGGAACAAAGTTCGCTTTTTCTGATAAATTATCTCTTGAAGTAATTAAAGTCAAAGAAGACGGAAACAGAATAGTTAGATTTTTCTTTGACGGTAATTTTTTTGCAATATTAGACGAAATTGGTCAGATGCCTCTTCCACCATATATAAAAGAAAAACTTTTAGACAAGGAAAGATATCAGACCGTCTACTCGAGAGAACTTGGCTCAGCCGCAGCGCCAACTGCAGGTTTACATTTTACACCAGAATTATTAAACAGGATTAAAAAAATGGGTGTAAATATTGCATATATTACATTACACGTCGGTCTTGGAACATTTAGACCCGTTAAAGTTGATGATATATCAAAACATAAAATGCATTCTGAGCATTATTTATTGCCTCAAGAAACCGCTGATTTAATCAATGAAACTAAGCAAAACGGTGGTAGGGTTATTTCTGTCGGAACAACAACTTGTAGAACTCTTGAATCAGTTGTTAAAAAATATGGTAGAATGGTTGCTGATGACGGTATTACTGATATTTTTATATATCCCGGGTTCAAATTTGAGTGCATAGATGCGTTAATTACAAATTTCCATCTACCGGAAAGCACTTTAATTATGTTAGTTTCAGCCTTTTTAGGCACTGATAAAACTATGAATGCATACAAGGAAGCTGTAAAAGAAAAGTATAGATTCTTTTCTTTTGGAGATTCGATGATGATATCTTAAAACTAGGAGTTTAGAAGTTATAATGTTTACTTTAATGAAAACCGATGGTTTAGCTCGTAGGGGCACTTTTAAAACTGTTCATGGAACTGTAGAGACACCTGCTTTTCAAAATGTTGCTACTTGTGGAGCAATAAAAGGCGGGCTGTCTTCCTTTGATTTAAAAGATATTGGTTGTCAAGTTCAACTCTGTAATACTTACCATTTGCATATAAGACCGGGAGACGAAATAATTCGTGACCTTGGAGGACTTCATAAATTTACATGCTGGGATGGACCAATCCTTACAGATTCAGGTGGGTTTCAGGTGTTTTCACTTGCAAAACTTCGTGAAATTACTGAAGAAGGTGTAGAATTTAATTCTCATGTCGATGGTAAACGTATTTTTATAGGACCTGAAGAAAGTATGCAGATACAATCTAATCTTGGTTCTACAATTGCAATGGCATTTGATGAATGTGTTGAGAATCCTGCTACATACGAGTATGCAAAAGAGTCCTGTGAGCGTACAACTAGATGGCTTCTTCGTTGTAAAGAGGAAATACATCGCTTAAATGCGCTTAGCGACGCAATAAACCCAAATCAAATGCTATTTGGAATAAATCAAGGTTCCACTTTTGACGACCTTAGAATGCGGCATATGGAAGAAATAGCGAAACTCGACCTTGATGGATATGCAATAGGGGGACTTGCAGTAGGGGAGCCAAAAGAAGAGATGTATCAAATCTTATCTGCAGTTTGTCCAATCGCTCCAAAAGATAAAATCCGTTACTTAATGGGAGTCGGTACACCCGGTAATATAATTGAAGCGGTAGGTCGTGGCATAGATTTATTTGATTGTGTAATGCCATCCAGAAATGCTCGTCATGGACATATTTTCACCTGGGATGGAATTATTAACCTTAGTAATGCTAAATATGAACGAGATGAACAGCCACTTGATTTAAAATGTGACTGTCATGTCTGTCAAAATTATTCAAGAGCTTATATAAAACATTTGCTTAAAGCAAAAGAAGTTTTAGGACTTAGACTTGCAGTAATGCATAACCTTTATTTTTACAATAAATTGATGGAAGAAATTCGACTTGCAATCGATGAAAATAGGTTTACTGAGTTTCATGACAAATATGTTGAGTTGCTTGACACAAGGATATAATATGTTAAAATAAATGAGTATTTTTTTGATAATTTTGGAGGAATTACGATGTTATTTACACACTTTTTAAATATGGCATCAAATCAACAAGCTGGAACCGGTGGTAATATGGGCGTATGGATGCTCGTTATGCTCGCTTTCATGATAGTTTATATGTATATGCTTACCAGAAAAGATAAAAAAAGACAGCAAGCTGAAGAATTAATGCGTGAAAACTTAAAAATTGGCGATGAAGTTCTTACAATCGGCGGTATTCTTGGTCGTGTTATTACAGTTAAAGATGATTCTGTAGTAATTGAAACCGGAGCTGATAGAAACAGAATCCGTTTTACAAAGTCAGCTATTGCAAAGAATATTACATTAGACAAAAAAGCTGATGAAATTAAGGCTGCTAAACTTGAAGCCGCTAAATCAAAAGCAGCCGGAAGAAATGTTTCAGCTAAAAATGAAGCAGAAAAACCTGCAAACAAAAATAAAAATAAAAAGAAAAAACAAAAATAAAAAGAAAAAATAAAGGTAAAAAGAAAAATATATTGAAATAATTATAGAAAAGCACCTCGTTTGAGGTGCTTTTTCTATGTTAGTAATCTCATATGGTTAGATATGTATCAGAAAATTTTCCCACCTTGCATTATTTATCCAATACATTTGGTTGATTAAGTGGGTTGGAATCAGTAGCTTTCTTAAGCTGGTCACTACCAATGTGAGTATAGATTTGTGTGGTACCAATGTTTTCATGACCAAGTATTTCCTTTAAAACAAGAACATCTGCATTTCCATGTTGATACATCAGTGTTGCAGCAGTGTGTCTTAGTTTATGTACTGAAAAGCCGTCCAAACCGGCTCTTTCAAGTGCTTGTTTAACTAAGTATTGAACCGTTTTAGGACTAATCCTTTGGTTTCTGGCGCTTAAAAAGAGTGCATCCTTGTGTTTAGCTTCAACTCCATCGACCGGGCGAACTCTCATATATGAATTTATAGCTGAAATACAGGCATTATTTAGATAAATAGTACGTTCTTTATCACCTTTACCAACAATTCTGATAGTTTCATCATTTCTAATGTCTGAAATATTAATTGAAACAAGTTCAGATAGCCGCATACCACAGTTTAAAAATAATGTAATTATAGCAAAATCTCGTTCCGGACAAGGTCCTTCAGCAGCTGCTCGAAGTAAATCCTTTGCCTGATCTAAAGTTAGATATTTCGGTAGGGTAGTCCTAAATCTGGGGGAGTCAAGTTCCTGCATTGGATTCAGTGTAAACAGACGTTTTTGAACAGTGCAATACTTAAAGAAGGTTCTTAAAGTAACGACTTTACGGGCTCTGGTTTTAGCAGAATTATTTAAAGTATCTTTACAAAAAACTAAAAAGGCATATACGTCCGTAATTGTTATTTTTTTCACAAACTTATCATTTATATCCATTATTGTAATTTCTCTAAATTTTTCTTTATCAAAGTTATCTAAATCGAAAGCAACCAAACCTTTATATGCTTTCATAAATCTAAAGAAGGTTCTAAGATCGGATGCATATTCAGATATTGTATGTTTAGAACGATTTTTAATAGCGTCATTGTAATTTAAAAAATCTACCATAAGTTCAGGAAAATTTACGTAGTCAGCACGGGTAATCATAGAAACCTCCAAAATCTAATAATATCTAAAAATACAAACTCATTTAGAGACGATAGAAAATTTCTTAATGATGGAATGGTCATTTAAGAAAAACTGAACGGACGTCTAATTTGCTTAAAACCGTATATTTAAAGGATTTATATAGGTGTAGATTGTAAATTACAACTTTAAGTTAAACTGTAGTAGTGTAAACAGCGTAAATATAGATAAAAATAAATTAATGACAGAATGTAATGAAAACCGTGTACGAAAAGTTGCAAAATAAATATTGTATACAGAATGTGTAGAGTAACTATTACAAAACAAGTAATAGTTAGGAATAATACAAGGACTGAAATAGCCATAACAGTAGGAATAACACTAAAAATAGTGCTATTTAGCATAATTTCTTATTTTTTGCCCCCTAAATTATACAAAACATTTATTTTGTATAATTATATCACAACAAACAGGGATTGTAAATACTAAACAATAAATACAATCCCCTTGAATATGTGCACAACTTAAATATACATGCACCTTAAATACATATATAATCCAAAATACATGTATAACCTCAATATATATACAACTCAAATATGCATACAATTACTTTTTATTAGCGGTTTCAATCTCTACAGTGGCGCCTACTTCCCAAATACCATATTTATTATTCTTAGCTTCTTCTTGAAGAGTTTTAAAATCTTCTTCGTATTTTACATTATCACAATCTTTTTTAGCACTATGTCTACTACCATCGGAAATTTCTACAGCGCCATCTTTAAGTAATTCTTTTTGTATCATTGTAGTTTTATCATTAAGATAAACATATGCAAGAATTGTTCCGTCCGCATATTCCTTTACTTTGTCATATTCCAGGTAAACAGGCTTTTCTGCTATAAGACCTTCTACATGGTTTTTTGCCATACTCCCCTCCATTGTATCGGTAGCAGGAGCAGAAATACCAATAAGTAGAACTTCAACTTCCTTTTTGTCAATCTCAATAACAATAGTGTCTGCTGATTTAACAGAAATTACATCATATGGACCTTCAAGTGCAATTTCAGCTTCTATAGGTTGTTTTGAATCAGGTTCTTTTGGTGTTTCATTGTTTTTTTCGGGTTTAAACATAATACAGCCTGAAAGAAAAACCATAATTAACATCAATGGAATAATTTTAAAAGTATTTTTGAATGTTTTATTCATGTTTTTCACCTACTTTAATTCTTTCTTTATGATATTTGACGGTTAGTAAAAATGGAATTATTGAAATTAGTACGATGGCACCTCCTGCTAAAAAGATGTTTCCATTTGGAACATATTGCATCTTTCCTGAAATTGTATCTATAAATGTTTCTCCGGATGTTTTTACGACTGCTTCTCCAATAAGAGAACCGAAAGCCATTGGAATTAATACAAAGAATAGAATCCAAATGCCTTCAAACTGTCCCCTACTGGTTTTTGGATAAAGTTGCTTCGTCCAAACCTTTGTTGTCTGAAGAATTGCAATATATCCAATACCAATAACAAAAACACCAAGCCAAAGCCTTAAATCAAAGATTTTAGTTGGATCCACACTTGTATTTTTAATCGGATATGTAATTGCACAACCTAGTGTGTTAATCAATATAGCAAAGAGAACAATGTAAGGATGTTTATTTTTATTAATCAATTTAGCAATAGGAATAGCGAAAAACATTGCAAGGGTCAATGGAACAGCCTCAATAATTCCCATCATATCCGGTGTATAGCCAAGATAGTAGATGATATAGTTTCCCATATATGCAAAATAAACATTAAATCCTATGAAGAAAAGTGAAAGACCTATATGAACTATTACTAACTCTTTAAGCTTAAAAAACTCTTTAAAATTAAATACTGATAAAAAATGTTGAAGAAACGTCCCCTTCTTATGAGGTTCAAAATCATATTCCGGACCTAGAGCAAAGATTGAAATAATACCAAACAAAATTACAATTGAACCCATTACTACAAAAAGGCGCATGTAATTATCTTCTGAACCAACCAGCAAACCACCTGCTACCGTTCCAATCATTGTTCCAAGAACAGGTTGTGTTGCAAGGGCTGCACCCAGTCCTCCCCTATTTTTATCCGTCATTATGTCATTAATCCATGCATTAAAGCCGGAATCGTTACCCATTGAACCGAAGAAACTCATAACAACGTCGGCCATAACAACTGTAAAAGCCACAAGTGTATACATTTCTTTGCTCATAAATTGTGTAAGACCAAAACCGATGGTAAATATACCCCAAAGGATATAACCAATTGCAATAAAATGACGTCTTTTACCGATTCTGTCAGAAAGAGTACCAAAGAAAAAAGTTGAGAAAGTAGTAGCAAGAGCACTACAAATAATCATACCGGAAATGATTGATGGATCTTTACCAATTTTGGCATATACAAAAGTATTAAACCATTGGTTTTCCATGTTCCAGCAAAGCTGACCGGCAAGACCAAGACCCCAAACTAGAAGCCACATTTTAAAGCCGCTGGTTTTCTTATCGAGTTTATTAGTTTTTTCTTTTAAATCGTTGCTTCCTTTTGATAACTTTTCCATTATCTTTCCTCCACTTTTGGTTAATTTAAGTATTTTTTACAACAATAGCAAATAAAACTGCAAATTAATACCAAACTCCGCCAATATCAATTAACTTTTCTTTTTCACTAAGAGAAATAATCCTTTTTGGTGAAAAAGCTTTAATTTTTTTAAAATCCGGGTGTTTTTCAATATTTCCAAAGAAAAACACAGTGTCCCCTATTACAGCTGATGCCCCTCCAATAAAACCATAATCATAACCTTCAAGGAACACATGACCCTTTTCTATAAAAAGAACGTTCAAAATATCTTTTGTTGCTTCATATATTGATTCATCTTCGGTAATAATGTGAGTTTCGTCTATTACGAGTGTTGAACATTTGGTATATCCTTGTTTTACGGGAATTAATTTGAGACCCAATTCAAGCAATTCCGGTGCCACTGTATCAGGATTGCAAATGATATACTCTCCTACTATTGCTGCATTGAGCGGAACATCTAAGGGATAAACATTACCAAGATTTTGTTTTATTGGTTTTCCGGGCAATTTTCCCTCTATTTCTTTTGCGATGTATCCACCACAACACATAAGGTCAATATGATGCGCCACAGGCGTCGGTAGGACGTCTAAAGCACCTATTTCAATTACTTTTATGCCATAATTAGAAAATGCCGATTTAAGCCATTGTGGAGCTAATCCGAGATATATAGTAATTATCGTAGTGAATGTAGTAGCTGCAGCATTAATAGCACTCATAATGCGACCTCAAATGCTTGACTTAAATATTTTACACCGATTATTTCAATTTTTTCATCAAGATTCTTTGAAAGTCCTTTTAAATTATCTTCAGGAATAATAACCTTTCTAAATCCAAGGCGTGCAGCTTCTTTAATTCTCTGCTCACAATGTGAAACCGAACGTATCTCACCCGCAAGTCCTATTTCACCAAAAGCTAAAATGTCTTCCGGAACAACTACATCGCGAATGCTTGAAACTAAAGCTAAAGCCACTGATAAATCTGTTGCCGGTTCCAAGAGCTTTAATCCACCGACTACATTTACATAAACATCCATATTTGAAAATTCAAAGCCTGCTCGTTTTTCAAGAACAGCCAATATCATATTAAGTCTGTTGTAATCAAAACCATTTGACATACGACGTGGAATACCAAAGTTTGTTATTGTAGACAGACCTTGAACTTCAGCTAAAATCGGGCGGGTTCCTTCCATTGTACAAGCAACACAAGAACCGGATGAATTTTTAGGTCTACCTGAAAGCATCATCATACTTGGATTTTCAACTTGTTTGAGTCCGGTATCAAGCATTTCAAATACACCTATTTCATTAGTTGAACCAAATCTATTCTTAACAGCTCGAAGAATTCTATATGAAAAGTTTTTTTCACCTTCAATATACAGAACTGCGTCTACGACATGTTCAAGTACTTTAGGTCCGGCAATATTACCGTCCTTGTTCACATGCCCTACAAGGATAACAGGAATATTAAGTTCTTTTGCATAACGCATTATAAAATTTGTAGATTCTCTAACCTGAGTTAAACTTCCGGAAGAAGAAGATAGTTCAGAAAGCATAACTGTTTGAATTGAATCAATAATTACAAGCTCAGGTTTTTCTTCTTCCATATAATCACAGATTATTTCTACATCGGTTTCAGTCATTATATAGATATTATTTGAATTAACTCCAAGCCTATCTGCTCTAAGTTTGATTTGATGAGACGATTCTTCACCGGACACATATAAAATCTTGAGTGTTTGACCTAGATATTCTGATATTTGAAGCAAAATTGTACTTTTACCAATTCCTGGGTCACCTGAAAGCAAAATTAAAGAGCCTTTAACAATTCCACCACCAAGTACACGGTCGAATTCAGAAAGGCCGGTTTTATACCGATGTTCTCCATCAGATTGAATATCAGAAATTTGTTGAGCTACCCCTATCCTTTTGGTGCTGGAAGTAACTTTTGCAATAGATGCCGGTGTGTTATTTACAATATGTTCTTCCATTGTTCCCCACTCTTCACATTGGCTCGAGAGGACAGAATGAATGTCATTTGAGCGTATCCGTTCTCGGAAACATATCCACTACGTTTTTGGCACTATCGGTAGGCGGGAACATATCCAATCTCTCTCTGGAATGTATACCATACTT
>JAAYOC010000099.1 GCA_012520505.1 Oscillospiraceae bacterium | reverse complement strand
GAGAATTTCCTTCGCTTTTCCAGGTTTACCTTTTTGTTCATAATACCTGACAAAGAGATATGCAATACTATCATTTGAGTAGGGAGTTTCCCCCAGAGACAAAGCCGCCTCTTCAGCCTCTTCTTCCAATTCCAGGGATAACGATAATTCCACCCACCAGTAAACCAGAACATTGCGATATCGCTCTTCAGTAAAGTTTAAGCTGCGTAAAAAATCCCTATCAGCTCCGGCCTTTATAGATTTTTTTAAATACCAGAGATGCCGGCTGTTTGCCACACATTGCGATAAGACAAAAGTCCACTCCAACAAGTCCTCAAGTGTCTTGCATTCTTGAATGATCCAATCCAAAAGCTCTTTTAAGAATAATTCGGCTTTTTGATTTGAAACAGTATATGTAATAACACGTTCCACGGCCTCTGCAAATAATACTTCAATTTTATAGCATCCATCCACAATGTCATCGCTATTATAAGCTTCTTCATATTTATCAGTCCATTCTTCCAACTCTTTAACCAAGATCATCAGCCCAACCGCACCGGATATATAGTGTTCAGGGGTTACCATATGCAGTAATTGCTGCCCATAGCGGCACAGCCTGTCTAAACCTGCCTCAAAATCCCATTCACTTGTATCCTCCTCGTCATCATCATATCCATAACCATATTCATACCCATAACTATAATAGGCCTCTACTTCATTTTTAACAAAAAGTGACTCGCACTCCATCAAGACCTCAGGAATTTCCTTTTGGTAGTAGGCCAGCGAAGTAAATAATCCCTGTTTTGCTACCTTGCCGGATTTTAAAGCTTGTAACCGGGTGTTTTCTGCCAGTATTAAGCGGGTTGTTTCTTGAATTGACGCATTCATTTCCATAAGCCGTTCCCAAACCGCCAATAAATCTTCTTTTCCCATGCTTCTCAGCGTTTGAAGCAATTCTGTATCCGGTTTATCAGTAGGTGCTTGTCCAGAATCCTCTATAAAAATGGTGTTTCTTTTGCTTTTGTCAAAAAGTGTAAAAACAACTGCTGCTATATGTTTGCAGTAGTAATCATATGGGCAGTTACAACTGCTTCTAGTAAATTCCTTCATATGCACTTTTACATTATAGTTACTATAATTGCCCAGAACAATGGCATAAACCCAGGGGGTATTAATCTCGATCTTCTTCACCATTCCCCGCTGATAGTAATCATATCCCCTGTCAACTATATGCGGTAATATAATTTTTTCCATTTCAGAAAAAAGATTATCAAAATTAATATGTGTATCCATATTAACTCCTTTTCCTTTCATCACATAGATGGAAGGTTTGGCCTTTTTAAAACGTTACTTCCCGAAAACCTCGTGGTAATTGAGGATTTCCATGGTGTCACCCTTGAGGGCCATGACAAAGATCTTGTTTTTTGTAGCCTGTTTAATGATGTTCTCTTCTATGTTTAAGGAGGCAAAGATGGGAATCAATCTTTTACCGGCTAATTCAGGAAAATAATCGAAAAATTCCTGGATGACTTGGGAAAAATAATTCACATACTCCAAGCGGGGAGTCGATTTTGTTTCACTCAAAATTACAGTATCCTCAAAAACAGCAATGGCATCGAATTCCCTGCTGCGGCCCGCTTCTTTGCTGTGAGCTTTGACCCGCCGCGGCATGAAATCAAGGGGCTCACCCTGGCAGTTGAAATACTTTCGGGCCACTGGGACCAGGTTAGGAGCCACAATATCTTCGGCAAGGGTCCCCAGACGGTTGGCAAGTTCCCCCCATTTCCGGGCCATTTCACTTTTAAATCCTTTCATTTCATCTTTAAAAACCTTCATCTCTTCTTTAAAATCACCCATCTCGTTGTGCAGATCGACAATGGCATTGTTCACTTTGATAAAACTTCTATCTGTATGCCGAATAAAATCCTGCAGTGTGGTTTCCAATGTACTCACTTTTTCCTTTAATTCCTGGGACATCT
>JAAYOC010000025.1 GCA_012520505.1 Oscillospiraceae bacterium | reverse complement strand
CTGCACCTGTTGAGTTTGGAACAATTGAACATACAGCAGATCTAGCTCTTCTAAAATTACCTTTTCTATGAGGTCCATCAAGAAGCATTTGGTCTCCTGTAAATGCGTGAACGGTTATCATTATTCCTGACTTTATCGGAACATAATCATTAAGAGTCTTTGCCATTGGAGCAAGACAGTTTGTTGTACAAGAAGCAGCTGATATAATTTTATCATCCGGAGTTAATGTTTTTTCATTTACACCATAAACTATCGTCTTAACATCATTTCCTGCCGGAGCGGAAATAACTACTTTTTTCGCACCAGCATTGATGTGAGCCATTGAAGCTTCCTTTGAAGCATAAAATCCTGTGCATTCAAGAACCACATCTACATCAAGGTCGCCCCAAGGCAATTTGCTTGCATCTGCTTCTGCATAAATTTTTATTTCCTTACCTGCAACAACAATTGAACTATCTTTAGCTTCAACCTGATCTGCAAGAGAATATCTTCCTTGAACGGAATCATATTTTAAAAGATGTGCCAACATTTTTGGATTTGTAAGATCATTAATCGCTACTACTTCATATCCGTCAGATTCAAACATCTGACGAAATGCTATACGACCAACGCGTCCAAAACCATTAATTGCTACCTTTACCACTTCTGTACACCTTCCTATAAGCTCTATGTTAATATAAAATTTACAATTAAAAGCACCTTTTAGTCTTGACAGATTGACAAAAATTTATCAATCTATTCTTAGACCATTATACATAGATATATTTTTTTTGCAAGTTCTTTTTTTATTTTTTTCAAAAAGTACAATAAATGGACATTCTATTTCATAAATTTGTGTATTTATTTCGCATATTTGTGTAAATTCACATAGTTTTGTTTATAGATTTACAAATCTTATTGTGTTACTATTATATAGCATATTATGCTGGTTACTTACATTATATTATTTTACTGACACATTGTCAGCTTAATTTTACATCTTAAAATTTAATTTTCACAGCAAAATCATTCTTATTTTTAACTTGGTTATTATAAATCACAATATATGGAGGCAACAAATTATGACCCGACAAATGAAAACAATGGATGGTAATACCGCCGCTGCGCACGTTTCGTATGCTTTTACTGAAGTGGCAGGAATTTATCCTATCACACCATCCAGCCCAATGGCAGATGAAGTTGACCAATGGTCAGCTGCAGGTAGGAAAAATATTTTTGGACAACCGGTAAAAGTTGTTGAAATGCAATCTGAGGCCGGTGCAGCTGGTACAGTTCATGGTTCACTCGTGACAGGTGCGCTTACAACAACTTACACAGCTTCACAAGGACTTCTTCTTATGATTCCTAACATGTATAAAATTGCTGGTGAACTTTTACCATCAGTTTTTCATGTTTCAGCTCGTTGTGTAGCTTCACACGCTTTAAATATTTTTGGTGACCATTCAGATATATATGCATGTCGTCAAACAGGTTTTGCAATGCTTGCTGAAACTAATACACAAGAAGTTATGGACCTTGGTGCAGTTGCTCACCTTGCGTCTATTGAAGGGCGTGTACCTTTTGTTAGCTTCTTTGATGGATTCCGAACATCACACGAAATTCAAAAAATTGGTGTTTGGGATTACAAAGATCTCAAAGAAATGTGCAATATGGATGCTGTTGAAGCTTTCCGTAAACGTGCTCTTAACCCTAACAATCCGGTAATGCGTGGTTCACATGAAAATGACGATATCTTCTTCCAACACAGAGAAGCTTGTAATAAATATTACGATGCATTACCTACAATTGTTGAAAAATATATGGATAAGGTAAACACAAAAATCGGTACCAACTATAAACTCTTCAACTACTACGGTGCCAACGATGCTGAAAACATTATTGTTGCAATGGGTTCTATTTGCGATGTAGCTGAAGAAGTAATTGATTATATTAACGCGAACGGTGGTAAAGTTGGTCTCTTAAAAGTTCGCCTTTATAGGCCTTTTGCAATTGACAGATTTGTCGAGGCTCTTCCAAAAACAGTTAAAAATATTGCAGTTCTTGATAGAACTAAAGAACCGGGTTCAATCGGAGAGCCACTCTTCCTTGACGTAGTTGCAGCATTACAGAATGCAAATAAAACTGACATCAAAGTTATTGGTGGTCGTTATGGTCTTGGTTCAAAAGATACACCTCCATCAAGTATTTTTGCTGTATATAAAGAACTCGAAAAAGATAATCCAAAACCTCGTTTTACCATTGGTATCAACGACGACCTTACCTTCCTCTCTCTCAAAGAAGAAGAATCTCCAAACACAGCTGCTCCTGGAACAATCGAATGTAAATTTTGGGGTCTTGGTGGCGATGGAACAGTTGGAGCTAATAAAAACTCAATTAAAATCATCGGTGATTTCACTAATAAAAATGTTCAGGCATACTTCCAATATGACTCAAAGAAAACCGGTGGTGTTACAATTTCTCATCTTCGTTTTGGCGATGAAAAAATTCGTAGCCCATACTATGTAAACAAAGCCGATTTTGTAGCATGCCATAACCCTTCATACATTGAAAAAGGTTTTAGAATGGTCGAAGATGTTAAACCTGGTGGCACTTTCCTTATTAACTGTCAATGGTCTGCTGAAGAACTTGATAAAAAGATGGACGCACAAACAAAGAGATACATCGCAAAAAACAATATAAATCTTTATACAGTTAATGCTATTGACCTTGCAATTAAAGTAGGAATGGGCAAACGTACAAATACCATTCTTCAAGCTGCATTTTTTGCTCTTTCCAATGTAATCCCAATTGAAAAAGCTGTTGGTTATATGAAAGATGCTGCAACAAAGTCTTATTCTAAGAAAGGTCCGGAAATTGTTAAAAGCAATCATGATGCAATTGACGCAGGTGTTTCCGCTTTTGTTAAAATTGATGTTCCTGCTTCATGGGCAACAGCTACTGATGAAACAACTACTGTAAAAATGACAAATACAGATAGCAAACTTGCAAAAATGATAGATAACATAATGGAACCGGTTGCTCGTATGGAAGGTTACGATGTTCCGGTTTCAAAGTTTAAGGAACATGCAGACGGTACATTTGAACATGGCGCATCAGCATTTGAAAAACGTGGAGTGTCAGTTACAGTACCTGAGTGGGATGCAGATTCTTGTGCTAAATGTAATAAGTGTGCCTATATTTGTCCACATGCCACTATTAGACCTTTTGCACTATCAGCTGAAGAGAAAACAGCTGCTCCTGCAGTTACAAAATTTGCTCCAAAACCAATTCCAAAAACAGACTATACTTACACACTTGCAATCTCTCCAATGGATTGTCTTGGTTGCGGAGTTTGTGTAGGTGTCTGTCCTACTAGCTCAATTAAAATGGTTTCCCGTGAATCTCAAGAGGCACAACAAGAAGCATTTGATTATTGTGTAGCTAATGTTACTGAAAAACCGGAAACAACAGAAAAAGACACTATTATTGCCAGCCAATTTAGAAAGCCTCTTCTTGAATTCTCAGGCGCTTGTGCAGGATGTGCTGAAACAGCATATGCAAGACTTGTTACACAACTCTTCGGCGATAGAATGTATATCGCAAATGCAACAGGTTGTTCTTCAATCTGGGGAGGTCCTGCTGCTACATCACCATATACAACAACTTTTGAAGGTAAAGGTCCGGCATGGGCTAACTCACTCTTTGAAGATAATGCTGAATTCGGTTACGGTATGTATCTCGGTCAAGAATCTCAAAGACAAGTTCTTGTTGACCTCACTAATGAAATTTTAAATTCTGAAAATAAAAACTTAGTAACTGCTGCAAAAGCATGGCTTGACACTTATACAGATGGAAAAGCAAATGCCGTTGCAACAAAAGAGTATATTAAGGCTCTTGAAGCAGATTCATCTGATATTGCTAAACAGATTCTCAATAAAAAAGAATTCTTGTCTAAAAAATCTGTTTGGATTTTCGGTGGAGACGGTTGGGCATATGATATCGGTTACGGTGGACTTGACCATGTTATTGCTTCAGGAGAAGATGTTAACATCCTTGTATTTGACACGGAAGTTTACTCAAACACCGGCGGTCAAGCTTCAAAAGCTTCTCAACTTGGGCAGGTTGCTCAATTTGCGGTAGCCGGTAAAACAGTCAAGAAAAAGAGCCTTGCTGAAATTGCTATGGCTTACGGATATGTTTATGTTGCTCAGATTGCTATGGGTGCTGACCAAAATCAAACTCTTAAAGCTCTCATTGAAGCTGAAAACTATAATGGTCCTTCAATTATCATTGGCTATTCACCTTGTGAAATGCATAGCATCAAAGGTGGTATGGTCAACTGCCAGAATGAAATGAAAAAAGCAGTAGATTGTGGTTATTGGAACTTATTCCGCTATAACCCGGCACTCAAGGAAGAAGGTAAAAATCCATTTATTCTCGATTCCAAACTTCCAGATACGGATGGTTATCGTGAGTTTCTTATGAACGAAGCCAGATATTCATCACTTACTCGTTCATTCCCGGAACGTGCCGAAACACTTTTCACAGAAGCAGAAGAAAATGCAAAAACTCGCTATGAACATCTTCAAAAGCTCATTGCACTTTACAGCTTAGAAGAGAAATAATTAAGTTCATTTTAAGCTTAAACAGTTTAAATAAGCCAACAATATATTTCGATATATTCCATACCTTGAGGAGGTTTCACTATGACTAAATATGTAATGGCTCTTGACCAAGGAACAACCAGTTCACGTGCCATTGTTTTCGACAAACAGGGTAATGTTATTGCACAGTCTCAAAGAGAATTCGAACAAATATATCCACAAGCCGGATGGGTTGAACATAATCCTATGGATATTCTTTTTTCTGAATATCAATCTATTTCAACAATTCTCTCTGAAGGTGTTGTGTCTCCTAAGGATATAGCTTGTATTGGTATTACAAACCAAAGAGAAACAACAATTCTCTGGGATAAAACTACTGGTCTTCCAATTCACAACGCACCGGTTTGGCAATGTAGAAGAACTGCTGCAATGTGTGAAGAATTAAAAGCTCGCGGTCTTGAGTCTTATATTCGTGAAAACACCGGTCTTTTGATTGATGCATATTTTTCTGCAACAAAAATCAAGTGGTTACTTGATAATGTTCCGGGTGCAATGGAACTTGCAGAAGAAGGCAAACTCCTCTTTGGAACCGTTGAAACATGGCTCATTTGGAACCTTACCGGCGGAGCCTCTCATCCTAAAAAAGCTGTTCATGTGACAGATTATTCAAACGCATCACGTACAATGATTTTCAATGTAGATAAACTCTGCTGGGACGAATATCTTTGTAAAGAAATAGGTATTCCAATGGGAATTCTTCCAAAACCTGTTCCTTCATCAAGGATTTATGGTACTGTTGCTCCTGATATTAGAGGACTTGAAGGACTTGAAGGTACACCTATTTCCGGTGCAATCGGAGACCAGCCGGCAGCACTTTTTGGTCAAGCTTGCTTTAAGCCTGGAATGATAAAAGGCACCTATGGTACAGGTTGCTTCCTTCTCATGAATACAGGAAAAGAAAGAGTACATTCCAAAAACCAACTCACTTCCGGCGTGGCATGGGCCATTGGAGATGAAGTAACGTATGCAATTGAAGGTTCTGCTTTCAATGCAGGAAGTGTAATTCAATGGTTCCGCGACGAACTTCATATGATTGACACTGCTCCTCGTATAGATGAACTTGCAGAATCTGTCCCTGATACAAATGGTGTTTACCTTGTTCCTGCTTTAACAGGTCTTGGTGCTCCATATTGGGATATGTATGCGAGAGGTTGTATAGTAGGTTTAACTCGTGGCGCAGGAAGAGCTCACTTTGCAAGAGCTGTTGTTGAAGCAATTTGTTATCAAGTTGTTGACCTTATCAATGCTATGAAAGACGATTCCGGTATAGACATATCTTCTGTTCGTGTTGATGGTGGTGCCTCTGTTTCAAATATTATGATGCAAATACAATCTGACTTTCTTGATTGTGAAGTAAACAGACCAACAGTAGTTGAAACTACTGCGCTTGGTGCAGCATATCTTGCAGGTCTTGCTTGTGGTGTTTGGAAAAACACAGACGAAATTGAAGCGAATCGCAAAGTAAATAGAATTTTTAAACCAAACATGGATCCTGATAAACGTAAATCTCTATATGCAGGATGGAAAAAAGCAGTAACTCGTGCAATGAATTGGATTGACCCGGAAGAATAAAACAAACCCATTTTGGAGGTAAAATAATGAACAAAAATAATTTAGATTTTGAAACTCTGAACAGTTTCATGACCGATGCTTTTACAGCGATTGGTGTTCCAAGAAATGAAGCGGCAATTGTTGCTGATGTTCTTGTTGAATCTGATAAACGAGGAATTAATTCACATGGAGTAAACCGTTTTAAACCGGTATATATTGATCGTATTAATGCCGGCATTCAGTTTGCAAAAACTAATTTTGAAATCATAAAGGAAACTGAAACAACAGCTATAGTTGATGGGCATCATGGTATGGGACAAGTTATCGGTCATCGTGCAAATCAAATGGCAATTGACAAGGCTAAAAAATATGGGCTTGGTATGGTGGCAGTTCGCAATTCATGTCACTATGGTATTGCCGGCTACTACGTAATGAAAGCATGTGAACAAGGTTGTATCGGTATAACCGGCACAAATGCGCGTCCTTCAGTTGCTCCAACTCTTGGTGTTGAAGGTATGTTTGGAACTAACCCACTTACAGTTGGTATCCCTACCGATGAAGAATTTGATTTCATCTTTGACTGTGCTACATCAATCACACAGAACGGCAAAATTGAATACTATGAAAGAATTGGTGAAAATGTTCATCCCGGTACAATAATCGGACTTGACGGCAACCCGGTTGAAGGTGATGCAGGTGATGCTTTAAAGCAAATTCGTAACGGTACAGCTGCTCTTACCACACTCGGTGGTATTGGCGAAGCTCTCGCCGGATACAAGGGCTATGGCTTCGCAATGATAGTTGAGCTTTTCTCAGCTGCTCTTCAAGACGGTGCATATGGCAAAGACCTCGACGGCAAAGATGAGAACGGCAATATTCGACCATATCAACTCGGTCACTTCTTTATTGCAATTGATACTGATCATTTTATGGGTGAAGAAAACGTACGTAAAAAGGCAGGCGACATCATTCGTGCAGTTCGTAATTCTAAGAAAGCTCCTGGTGAAAATAGAATCTACACCGCAGGTGAAAAAGAGTGGGAAATCTATAAAGAACGCCTTGTTACCGGTGTTCCTATCACTGAACCGGTACAGAAAGAGTTTTGTGCCGTTCGTGATCAATTCAACCTTGATTACAAATTCCCTTGGGAAGAATAATTGGAGATAAACTATGGATTATGCAAAAGAATCATTAAGGCTTCACTATGAATGGAAAGGTAAACTCGAAGTTGTTTCTCGTGCAGCCGTGGATAGCAAGGAAGCTCTTTCTCTTGCCTATACACCGGGCGTTGCACAGCCTTGCCTTGAAATAAATAAAGATATAGACAAATCATATGACCTCACAAGAAGATGGAACACAGTTGCTGTAGTAACTGACGGCACAGCGGTTCTTGGACTTGGAGATATTGGACCTGAAGCCGGTATGCCGGTAATGGAAGGTAAATGTGTGCTCTTTAAAGAGTTTGGGGGTGTTGATGCAATTCCTCTTTGTATCCGCTCAAAAGATGTAGATGAAATTGTTAAGACTGTTACCCTCCTTGCAGGAAGTTTCGGTGGTATTAACCTTGAAGATATTTCTGCTCCTCGTTGCTTTGAAATTGAAGAAAAGCTAAAGAGAAGTTGTGACATTCCAATCTTCCACGACGACCAACATGGTACGGCAGTAATTACTCTCGCAGGTTTGATTAATGCTTTAAAAATCGTTAAAAAAGACATTAAAGATATTAAGATCGTTACGTCCGGTGCCGGTGCAGCAGGTGTTGCAATTATTAAACTTCTTCTCTCAATGGGTCTACAAAATGTAATTTTAACGGACCGTAAAGGCGCAATCTATGACGGTCGTCCGGGTCTCAACCCAATTAAAGCGGAAATCGCAAAAATTACTAACAAAGAAAAGCTAAAAGGCACTCTTGCAGATGTAATAAAAGATGCTGACGTATTCATTGGCGTTTCAGCACCAGGTGCTCTAACAAAAGATATGGTTAAGTCAATGGCAAAAGACCCTGTTATCTTTGCTTGTGCTAACCCTATACCTGAAATCTTCCCGGATGAAGCAAAAGAAGCTGGTGCAGCAGTTATCTCAACCGGCCGCTCCGACTTTCCAAATCAGGTAAACAACGTACTTGCTTTCCCTGGAATTTTCCGTGGAGCACTTGACGTGCGCGCATCTGACATCAATGATGAGATGAAAATTGCAGCTGCATATGCACTCGCTAATCTCGTTTCAGACAAAGAATTAAATCCAGATTATATCATCCCTGCAGCTTTTGACCCTCGTGTTAAAGATGCAGTTGCAGATGCAGTTGCAAAAGCGGCACGTGAATCAGGAGTAGCTAGAATTTAATTTCAATATTAACAACTTTATCATAGTAAAAGGACCGGCATAAAGCCGGTCCTTAATTTTTATCCAATCTTTTTACTGTTATTTTTAACTATTAAGCTTCTTCTTTAGTTATGTCCTTTGAAGCTTTTTCTTTATCCTTTGGAGCTTCTTCTTTTGGTAGGAGAGCCGGTACTGGTTCATTTGAATTATAAATTGCATTAAATCTGCATTTTTCCATACAAAGTCCACATTTTAAACACTTATCCTCTTCAATTACATGTGGAACCTTAACCTCTCCCACAATTGCAACCGCCGGGCAAACCCTCTTACAAGCAGTACAACCTGTACATTTGTTAGGATCAATTCTAACCGGTGCATCATAATCAATGTAAATAGGCTCTTTCCCATCAGGAGCTTTTGTTTTCTGCATTGTAATTGCCTCAACCGGACAAGTACGTGCACAAACACCACAGCCAATACAATTTTCAAGCTCTTTAGCAACAGGAAGCACACGACGCATTCCCTTTCGTGTTACATAATGTGAAAGTTCAAAAAGACTTACTGGACAGTCATAAAGGCAAGCCTTACAACCATAACAAAGATCATAATTAATTACTGGAATCTGATTAGCCATAAACTGCCACCTCCTCACAAAATTCTGAGTCTGGTGCGTTCAAGAAGTAATTGAGATTAAGTTCTTCCACTGTTTCTGGAAGTGGAACACCTGTCTCAGAGTCAAAGCCTGCATTCTTCCATGTCATCATCATCATTTCATCAATTGGAACGGTCTTACCGGTATTCTTACCAACCTTAAGTGGTGGTTCACCGACCATACGACCATGAGGTCTTGAATACCAAGGATCAAGTCCTTGCTTTACATTAAAGAGTTGTCTCATCGTATAAACTCTCTTACCGATATACATATAATCATCCGGAGTTTTATCCCAGCCAGTCGCTGCCTCTAACCATTCAAACATTGGATAGTTCCCAACACCAAGAATAAATCCAAAATAACATCCACCGGCACCATCGACCACGCGTTTAAAATATGAAGCAGCAAGAACTTTCAGTGCCTCTTCATCAGATGGTTGCCATTCACCCGCTTTTGAACCAACAAGTACTGCTGACGGAGCCCAAGAAACTTTCTTCCAAAGGTGCATACAACCATAGTAGAGGGACCCACCTGTTGTATGACGAGCCGGAGTCGCATCTGTAGCATAAAGTGTCGCTTGTTGTGGATCTGGACGTGAATCATGCATTGGAGGTTCCATACCTCCACCATGTACAGCATATTTTGCAAATTCCGGTCCTAAAATTTCTACTGCCCTTTTACAACCATCTGCAAGTACATCGCCAATACCCTCTCTATGAACTATCATCTTAACAAGTTTGATCATAGCTTCAGCATTACCCCATCTAAGATCGAGTCCGCCAACATCTTTTTTTGAAAGGAGACCATTTTCATATGACTCGATTGCCATACCTACCACGCCACCGGTAGAAATTGTATCAATACCGGCACGATTACAATATTCTCCAATAAAGAGCATTGCGTCATTATCATCATTAAGAAGAAAGCCTGTAAAATCCCACTGTGTCTCATATTCAGGTTTGTGTACTATTGTATAACCTTGATCATTGTGCTTAATATTAGAAATATCAAGTTCGCCGCCACACCCATACACACATGAATAACAATAGTAACGATTTGTCTGGAGTCTAAGCAATTGCGAACCATCAGTTCTGTTAATTTTTGGAATTTTAAAATCTTCTTTTTGAGAACCGCCCCAATTTTTAATTGGAGCTTCACCAGTCTGCGCAGCAAAACCGGAAGCACCTGCTGTACCCCATGTTCCCATAAGAACACCGGTAAATATACCATCCGGAGAAAGGGTCAGTTCCGGAACAAATTTAGCAATATTCAAAAGTCCCGTTGGTACCTGTGGTGGAAGGAAAGCTTTATTAATTCTGGTTGCACACATCTTAGAAAGCCTTTTAATTTCCTCAGTATTATAACCAAAAACTTGCCTTGTCCCAGCAAGAACTACACCTTTAAGGTTCTTTGAACCCATTACACCGCCAACACCTTGACGAGCTGCAATACGACCATTATCATTACAAACTCCCGCCATCCAGCTCTTGTTTTCACCAGCCCAACCAATTGTACAAGCTGCCGGTACTTTTTTACCGGGAATTGTATTTTCTTCAATAAGCATTTTCTCTGAAACAGCTGCATCATGTCCCCAAATATGAGAAGCATCCTTAATTACCGGACCATTGTTATCACAATACAAATATACAGGTTTATCTGATGCACCTTTAAAGGCAAGAAGGTCATACCCACAACCCTTAATATGAGGTGCAAATGTACCACCACAATTTGCCTCACCAATACCGCCTGTTGACGGCGATTTAGTGATTACCATCCAACGTCCTGTAATTGCTGAACCGGTACTAGTTAAAAGTCCAGCTGTCATACAGAGAACATTCTCCGGGCCCATTGGATCTGCTCCGGCTGGAATATTTCTATAACACCACCAAGTTCCAAGAGCCGCGCCGGAAAGGAAATTTTCGTATATTTCATCCTTAATTTTGATTTCCCTACAAACTTTATTTGTAAGATCAACTTCAAGGATTTTTCCACAATATCCTCTCATTTTTCATCTCCCTTTCAAATAAATCTGTTGCCCACAACCTTTTTGCCAAATCAACCACCAACTGTCGGCAAAAATGCACTTACAATATCACCATCTTTAAGTACAGTGTTCATAGGAACCTTCTCATAATTTACAAAAAGCGGAAAAACCTTTGTCCAAATAATTGGAAGCTTAACAATTTTTAAAAATTGTCTTAGCGTTGTTCCTTCCGGAACTTCAATGTAACCCATCTTATCCATCTTGGAAAAATCACACATTCCCGGACCATGAAATTCTATTTTCATAACTATTCCTCCTATCCACACATATACATAATTATTATACTTTACAAGTGTCAACCGGTCAATAATATAATCAAATACCAATCCAGTATGCTTTCAAGCACAGGCAGAAACCTTAAAAACCAACATAATTTTTCTTTCTTTCCTCACACACCACTAATAAATGCGTTATTATTAAATTAATATTTTTTTAGGTTTACAATAGCAAGTTCAATTGGTATAATGAGCGTGTTATTTTGATTTTAACAACGGTTCAACATTTTTTTGGAGGGACAATTATGAATTCGGATAGATATTCTAGACAGATTATGATGCCTGAGTTCGGTGACGATGGACAGGAAAAACTAACTGATGCAAGTATACTTGTGATTGGTGCTGGTGGTCTTGGTACGACACTACTTTATCATCTTGCTGCGGCTGGAATTGGTACTATCGGAATTGCTGACCACGATATTGTTAGCATTAGCAACTTAAACAGACAATTTATTTACTTTGAAGAGGATGCAGGTTCTCTCAAAGTTAACTCTGCAGCTAAAAAACTGCGCGCTTTTAACAGTGAAATAAACATTATTCCACACGCAACAGCAATTAATAAGGATAATGCATATGAAATTATAAGCCAGTACGATATTGTGGCTCTTGCAGTAGACAATGCACAAGCAAGAATGATTGTAAATGATGCATGCGTTGATCTAAACAAACCTTTCGTGGATGGCGGAATAAATGGTTTTGTTGGAACGACTGCTTTTGTAGATCCACATCACACCCCTTGTCTTGCTTGCCTTTATGGTACAGACCTTCCACCGGAGGAACGTTTTTCAGCAATCTCTTCTGTGGTAGGAACAATTGCAAGTATTGAAGCAACATCTGTAATTCAATATTTACTTGATCTTGACATTCCTCTTGCAGGACATCTTCTCTATTATGACGCAAAAAGTGCAGAATTCGAAAAACTTCCAATGAAATTCAAAGAAGATTGTCCAATCTGTGGCGGTAAAAAAAATAAACATAAATAACACAACATAAAAATATCTATTAGAAAATAAAGGGAAGCGGTGACACCGCTTCCCTTTTAATTTTTGATTCTACAGCCTATTCTACAACTATTTTAAAAGTGTATTCCGTTTTAGTACTTCTAGGAAACTATAAAAGCTACACCATCCGGATAATAAGCATTTACTACATCACCCAAAAATGTGCCTTCGGCAGATGTAGAATCATATTCAAACTCCAATGTAATCGGCTTTACACCTTCAATCCTCATAACCTTATTTACAAGAACTTTACCTGTAAATGGATCAACAATACGGTTCTTATAACCATCGGCTGATGTTCTTGTAACTATTACATCGCTATCTGCGATAAATGTAACACCTGAATCATAAACTGCCTGATAAATATTAGCAACTATTTGTTTAGGAGAAAAATCTGTAAATGACGGAGTTGATGGAAATGCCCAATTCTTTTCTCGTATCCATTTCTTTGTTTCAACATTGTAATAAAAATAATTGTCATAAAGTGTCTTGCCGGTTGTTGGTTGAATAAAATGTATTCTATAACCAAATTCTGTTTTACCAACTACTTTTACGTCATAATCTCTTTCATAAATGATACCTGTACCTTCGAAACCTTTTTTAACATTCTCAACAATACTTGAGAAAGAAAGTTCAGGAGCATCTGAAATACCAATAAACTTTGAAAAATCAAGAGCACTAGCAATTTTACTTAAAAATGATGCTGAAGCAATTGTCACTGATATGCTAAATACAAGCATAAGCGCAAGTATTATTGAAAAAATCTTTTTAATGTTTACCATTGGAATCATTTCCTCTCTTTCCAAATCCTTAAACAAAAAATATGTTAGGTCCCTTAGCTTATAGTAATACTTTAATGACATAAGATTTGATTGTCAACAATAACATAAAATTTAGCTGCCAACGCAAAAATAAATAACTTTTAACTTTTAGAAAATTAAAAAAATTAATTTAAATTCTATTCTCTCTCGTTTGCTTTAATTATAAATATATTCTGTCTCAAATTGACTTTTTCCTCTCTCGCACAATTGATAATATTACAAAATAGTTGTAAAATAATCTGTGTAAATCTACATATGTATGATTTAACGTATAAGTCCACATACACAATATTTACTAGGAGAGTATATTATGAAAGCTTATGAATCTTATGAGTATTACGATGGTAAAGTTCGCGAATGTTGTAACTACGCCGTGCGTTCTGCTAAAAACTTTGCTACAAGCGATAACAATAAAAAACGTCAACCTTGCGGTCCTGACGAGAAACATCTCGCTTCAATCTTAAAAAAAGATCTCACACAATTTTGTGATACAGTAGTAGAAGAAAATTTTACTGCTGATCAACAAGCATATATACTATCTAATTTGTTAATTTTCATTTTTATGCTTATTTCCATTGTTCTTGCAATTTTAAGTTTTTTCTTTGCTGAATATTTTCTTTTCATAATGATTGGAAGCATTGTTTTTTCACTCTTAGCTTTTTTAGGATTTTTCGGCGTGTTCGGTGGAACTTCAAAAAACGTAGCAGGAATAAATATCTTTGCTACAAGAAATCCTGAAAAAGAAGTAACAAAAAGAATAATTATTGAAGCAAACTTAGATGCTCCTTTTAAACGTTCGCTTTCCAGAAAGACAGCTTTAATTTTAAAAACACTTAATCTATTTTCCATCATTCTTTACATTGTCTTTGCTATATTAGCATTACTTGTTGAATATGATAAACTAACTTTTTTCGCTTCGGAAGGATTCATTTACATTGCTTTTCCGTTATCCCTTTTTGCATTTATTCCACTTGCTCTTTCAAGAAGTGTAAAGGCAAACGCATCTTTCCCGGGAGTTGTTGATAACCTAATAGGTTGTTACACTGCTTGCGGCACACTTCGAGCAATGTCTCAAATGAAACTTCGCACAGAAAATACCGAAGTTTGTGTTCTCCTTTCAGGTGCTAAAAACGCAGGTAATGCCGGTGTAAAAACATTTTGTAAAATGCATGAAGACGCAAATAAAGCGGTTAAAACAATAGTAATATCGCTTGATTCTATTTACAATGCTGATGCCATTACAGTAATTTCAAGTAGTAAAAAGATAACTGACTTATTAGCAACAGCATCATCAAATTCCGGTGTAGAACTTCTTAATATAAATCAAAAGCATATTAAAAAGAACGGCTCATTCAAAGTGTTCAAAAAAGCCGGCATTCCGGTAGCAACACTCACCTCTCTTAAAGAAGATTTGCCGGCATTCTTTGGTTCTGCAAAAGATAATGAAGAAAATATCAATGTTAAAGCAGTTGAAGCTGTAATGAAAACTGTTCTTGAGACAATTTATGCAAAAGATGCTTCGAAATAAAAAGTATATTTTAAAATAAAAAAAGTGCTTCAAAATAAAAAATGAGCAAAGCCCGCTATTAAATTGATAGCGGGCTTTAATTTTATCTGCTTATAAAAAATGTCGTAATGTATTTTATACAAATTTAATATTTTCTTTATTTACAATTTTACTTACGACTTATTTTTTCAATTATAACTTTACCAAGTAAAGAAAACATATTCGCAAAGGCATCCAGAGCACCTGACAAAACAATTCCAAAAGACTGGAGACGTTTTCCAGTATTTATATAATGAACAATGCCGTCAATTGTTTGGTCTGTAACTATACCGAAAGATACACCAATAAAATGCGTAAGTGGTATTTCCATAATAGTGTTATATACCATGATATAAGCATCCGGCTTGTCTTTTAATACGGTTTCAAGGATTTTTTCAATAACTCCTACAAACTTCTTACCTGACGGTGTTTTCTTAGCTTCACAGAATCCGTTATCTCTTGTAAATCTGTCATCAGTCTTATCAATGAAATCTTCTGCATACATGCCGGAAATATTAGCAAAATCATCTGCAGTTACATTTTTAATATCACCTGCGAAATAAAGAGGTGCCATTTCCTTATAGTTGATTTCATCCTTAGCTTCGTCTGACTTAACAGTTACTTCTGCTTTAAGACGAATGTCTGAACTTGACGAACCAACGAAAATTTCATATGTGCCTCCTTCAACAACCCAAGCATTAAGCTCTTTTGAAAAGTATTCAAAAGCTCTTCTGTCAAGTTCAACTGAAACATTTTCTTTTGCTCCTGCAGCCACATTAACTTTTATAAATTCCTTAAGTTCTTTTGGAGCTCTGAATACACGAGAATCTTTTAATCCAACGTAAATCTGAGCAACTTCAGCACCATCAACTTTACCAATGTTTGCAATTGAGAAGCTTACTGTAAATTTATCATCCGGTGTAATTGTCTTTGCTGAAAGTGAAAGGTCAGCAAAAGTGAAATCTGTATATGATAGACCGTGACCAAATGGGAATAGTACCGGTGTTCCCGTCTTCTCATAATAACGATATCCAACAAAGATGCTTTCTTTATACAGAACATTGTTTTCTTCATCG
This sequence comes from Oscillospiraceae bacterium, assembly GCA_012520505.1. Classification (GTDB taxonomy): domain Bacteria; phylum Bacillota; class Clostridia; order Oscillospirales; family Acutalibacteraceae; genus UBA1227. The sequence goes on along the minus strand of JAAYOC010000025.1, from coordinate 17,950 downwards.
GTCAGATAGTCATTTGGACAAGGAAGAGATTCAATTGAAATTGGATAAGTCTCTGAAAGCTTTCCACTTGGAGAAATTTCACCAAGTAAAATTTCTGTAATTACTGTTCCCGCTCCTTCTCCAAGAAAATGAGCTTGAAGAATTGCACGTGGTGTATCAACCCAAGGCATTTCAACAGAACTTCCTGTTTGAAGTACCACTACAACATTTTTAGATGCCTCACAAACCGCATCAATAAGTGCGAGTTGAGGTTCCGGAAGACTGATGTTTGTTCTATCAGCACCTTCAGAAGCATGAGCTTTACTTGAAGCAACAAATACAATTGCAACATCTACTGATTTAGCAAGAGCAACCGCTTCATCAATAAAACTTTGGTTTACAACATCATCGCATGCTACATCATAACCTCTTGCATATTTAACATTTACACCTTTTTCTACAAAAGTATCAACAACATTATCAACTTTATAAGGATAAATCCGTGAACTACCAAGTCCCTGATATAGAGGAATCTTTGCACGTTCACCAATTATTGCAATGTTTTGTTCCTTAGAGATTGGAAGGATACCATCATTCTTAAGAAGAACTGGGCATCCTCTTGCAAGGTCAGTAGCTACTTTATGTTGTTCATCTTTACTAAATGCAGGTGCCGGCTTTTTGAGAAGAGGAACTGATTTAGTAACAAGGTCAAGTACGCGAGTAGCACACTCCTCAATTACTTCTGCGCCTAATTCACCATCTCTATATGCTTTTGCAATTTTTCTCACATTTGCAAAACCTGACCCCGGCATTTCAAGGTCAAGCCCTCCGTTAAGAGCTGCTATTCTATTGCCAACTGCTGTCCAGTCAGAAACGATTAATCCTTCAAATCCCCATTCTCCACGAAGAATATCATTTTGAACCCATGAATTTTCTGTGCAATATACGCCATTAATTTTATTATATGCTGACATAATTGTCCAAGGCTGAGCCTTTTTAACAGCAATTTCAAAACCTCTAAGATAAATTTCACGAAGTGCACGCTCATCAACTATTGAGTTTGAAAGCATTCTCTTTTTTTCTGTATTATTTGCAGCATAATGCTTAAGAGAAGTACCAACACCCTTTTCTTGAACTCCGTTAACAAAATTCGCTGCAAGTTCACCTGCAAGAACAGGATCCTCTGAATAATATTCAAAGTTTCTACCGCAGAAAGGCGAGCGCTTTATATTGATTCCCGGACCTAAAAGTACCGACACTCTATTAGCAATACACTCATCAGCAATTGCACCACCAATTTTTTTCAACACATCTTTGTCCCATGAAGAAGCCATTGCAGTTGCTGATGGAAAACATATTGCTTGAACTGTTCCGTTCTTAACATTTTCACCCTTACCCACTTTTCTAAGACCATTTGGTCCATCCGCAACCATAATGGACGGTAGACCATACTTAGTCATTTGCCACGTATGCCAAAAATCTGCACCGGTAAGAAGGCAAGCCTGCTCACGAATAGTCATTTTTTTCACTAATGTTTTGTAATCCATTTTTTCCTCCTTAAAACTGATATGCCTTTATCTTATCGATATTGAGTCCCATCAATTATACACATTAACCTTCTATTTGTAAATATTCGTCAGCCTCTGAAACGTCTAACTCATCAACTGTTTTAAGACGTTTGTTGATAATCCTATTTCTTTTTTGTGCTTCATCAAGAACATTTCCAGCCTCACTAATCTTTTTCTTAGCCTTTGCAAGAATTTCCTCAAACTTACTATACTGCGTTTTTGTAACTGAAAGAAGTTCACGCACCTCATTTGCTTTCTCATTAATTGCAACTGCTCTAAATCCCATTGCAAGAGAATTTAAAAGCGCAGTAATTGTTGTAGGACCTGCTACTAATACTCCAAAATCTGTTTGAAGCTTTTCAGCAAGCCCATTCTTTGATGATGTAACCTCTGCATAAAGACCTTCTGTTGCAAGGTACATAATTGCAAACGATGTTGTTCTAGGCTCATTGATATATTCTCTAATTGACTTAGCCTCTATTTTTATTCTGTCTTCTAAAGCTTTTCTTGAAGCAGCAAGTGCCTCAGCATCTGCAGCATCTGCAGCAGCACAAAGACGTGCATAATCTTCCATAGGAAATTTTGCGTCTATTGGAAGATATGCAAATTTTGAGCTATCATCACTGGAAGGGATTTTGACGGCAAACTCAACACGTGCAAGAGAACCTTCCTTTGTCGCAACATTCTTTTCATACATATTAGGAATTGTTTGGTCAAGAATTTGTTCGAGTTGAACTTCAGCCCAAGTGCCACGAGCCTTAACATTTGTAAGGATTCGATTAAGACTTGTCACATTTGTAGTAACACCAGCTGAAAGTTCCTTCATTTCACCAAGGGATTCATAAAGCTTATCAAGTTGTTCAGAAACTGTTTTAAAAGAAGCGTTAAGCCTTGTGGTTAAAGTATTTGTAAGTTTTTCATCAACAGTTTGTCGCATTTGGTCAAGCTTTTTCTCGTTGCTTTCTTGAAGTTTAGAAATAGACTCACTATTACTTTCTCTAATTTCGCTGAGCGATTTAGAAATTCTGTCACCAAGATTAAGCTGATTTTCATGATTTTGTTTTTGCATTTCTAAAAGCTTCGTATTTACAGATTCTCTATGAAATTCAGCATCTTTTCTTGAACGAACAAACTCTTCAGCAGTAGTTCTTGAAAGGTCCCTCATCCTATCTTCAATACTACGAAAAGCTGCATCTGCATCGCCTTTGTTAATCTCATTTAATCTCTTCTTATTACCCATAAGAAGAAACAAGCATACGGCAAGCAAAACCAGTACAATTACAAATAAACCATAAACAACTATGTCATTCATTTTTAGTCTCCTTTCATGTGCGTAAACGTGTATGTAAATATTCTAGCATAGTGATAGTATTTGTGATAGAATTGTTTTGTCTTAAATTTAAAGAATGGAGGTAATTTTGTGAGAAAATTTTTATCAATTTTTCTTTGTATCGTCATCATTCTCTCTATGTTTAGCGGATGCAAAAAAAATAAAGATACTATTATAAATTTACCTCTTTCTAATCTTCCAAATTGTTTTGATCCACAAATTGCAAATAATAATGACCTCGAAAATATAATAAACAACTGTTTTGAAGGTCTTGTTCGAATTAATGAAAACGGACAAATTGAATGTGGTGTTGCTCAAAACTGGAAAGTTTCAAATAAAGGACTCACATATACATTTAATCTAAGAAAAAACGCAAAATGGCGGCTTCCTTCAGGACTTTCAAACATTCTTGGTGAAGATTACGAAAAAACATTTAATACTACTGTTACTGCCAATGATTTTGTGTTTGCAATAAAACGTGCTTTAGACCCTAACACAAATGCTCCTATGGCTTATGCACTCTCCTCAATTGAAAGTGTTTATTCCGATGGTGAACATATTTTGATAATCAACTTATCAAAACCAAATGTTAATTTTTTAAATTTTCTTGCTGAACCTGTCTGTATGCCTTGTAATGAAAAGTTTTTTGAAGCTACTGCAGGCAGATATGGACTTGAAAAAAATCTAATCCTTTCAAATGGTCCATACTATATAAACAACATAGACAAAGACGTAGGAATAACACTCATTAAAAATGATTCTTACGTTGGAAATTATAAGGCTATTGCAAAAACTGCAAAATTTCTTCTTCTAAAACCACTTATTGATAAAATAACTGATGAAGGAGCCGAACCTACAAGCATAATAGATTATCCCACACTTTTAAGTTTAGAGAAAAATGGCCTTGATGTTGCAACAATATCAAAACAACAAACAACAGAAATAACAACTCAGATTGAAGTAATAAAATATAAAAACGCAATTAAAGCTTTTTGCTTTAACGCAAAAAGTGATTCCTTAAAAGATAAAAATATTCGCCTTGCCCTTGCACACGCAACTGATATATCCCTTCTTCTAACAAACAACGTAAATGCAGCAGAAGGAATTGTTCCTTCCTGTTGCGGTCTTACTGCTGATATATCTTATAGAGCGGGAAGTAACATTGTTAAAGCTCCTAATTATGACTTATCAAAAGCTAATAGTTATTTTAAAAATGCAGTTGAAAACAGTAAAGATAAAAATGGCAAAAAAACTAATTTAAGCGTTGACATAACTCTAATCTGCCTGAAAGATGAAGAGACCATAATGAAAAAACTGATTCAAGACTGGCAAAAAACTTTTGGTGTAACTCTCTCAATTACAATAAAAACTTTTGATTCATTTGAAGACTTAAACAATGCAGTTGAAGCCGGAGAATACGACATTGCATATACCACAATATCGTCTTATGAATTTCTTTCTTCAAATTTCTTAAACAGTTTTACAACCGGTGCCGGGAATAATATTATCAACCTTTCAAATGAAACTTATGATACCCTTATGAGAAATGTTTATGACGCAGGTTCTAAAGATGAGCTTATTCAAACCTTACGAACTGCTGAATGTTTCCTTGTAGATAATGCTTATATCCTTCCAACATCTGCCGAAGATGGCTATTTTGCAAAAACTAAACGTGCAAAAGATTTATCCGTTAGACCATCTGGAACCGTTTTTGCCTTATATAGATAGTTTTAGCGATTTATCCCCTCTTATTTTAATAGCTATGCCTAACCTTGTTTTAAAAGTACGTTTGATTTACAATTAGATTATGTAAATTATAACAAATTAGACGTCCCCTTTATGGGACACTGAACTAACTACCCAACTCCTACAATTAATATACAAAAAAATTAGTACAATAAATAACGTTCAATCAACATAGTTTTAAAGGAGCACTTAATATGAAAGCTAAATTAAAAAATCTTAAACCTATAGAAATAATTATTTTTTTACTTCAGTTTGGCACATTTTATTTAGTCCCTGCAATAATCGGTATAATCACCGACTTCGGTGATCTCCTTGCTCTTTACATTATTATCACAACTATCATTGGATTCCTATTTGGTTCAATTTCAAAAGGAAGAATAAGACCAATTTTCTCTGTTTTAGTCGGGTTATTATTTATCCCATCTTATTTGATTTTTTTCAAAGAGGTTCTTGGCTTTGAATTTATTCCTATATTTACTGCCTTTTCCTTTATTGGTGTAGTTATTGGTACAGTTTTTGGTATTATAATTGAATCATTAATTCAAAAAATCAAGGGCATAGAAAAAAAGGAAAAATAAAAATATAACCTAAACATAGCATTTTAAAAGGGCTAACCGAACGGTTAGTCCTTTTTATCTGTTTTTTGTTGTAACAACTTTTTTAATTTGTTTTGTTCTGTTTTAATTTGTTTTAACTTGTTTTATTTTACTGTTTGCTTTATCTTGCTTTATTTTTCTTTATTTTACCGTTTTATTTTATTTTGCTTTTTTGTTTTATTTTATTTTAATTCGCTTTGATATCAATTTAAAAATTATCGCTCATATTTCCCGCTTTTCCCTCCATCCTTGTAGAGCAAAAAACATTCACCAATTTCTATTCCTCTATCTACTGATTTACACATATCATAAATTGTAAGTGCAGCGATATTTGCAGCAACCAAAGCTTCCATCTCTACTCCCGTTTTATAGGTACAAGAAACTGTCGATGTGATTTTAATTTGAGTATCAGAAATAACTTCAATATCCACTTTTACTTTTTCAAGTGGTAGCGGATGACACATTGGAATAATTTCGTGCGTCCTCTTTGCAGCCATAATTCCGGCTATCCTTGCCGTAGCAAATACATCGCCCTTTTTTATACCACCTTCAACAATAAGATTTAGTGTTTCAGAGAGCATTGTTACAACCGCTTGTGCCTTCGCAATTCTATGTGTATATTCTTTATCTCCAACATCAACCATTCTAGCTGTGTCGTTTTCATCTATATGTGTAAGTCCCATAACAACATCCCCTTAAATAAACTCTTGTAGAAAGTACTAATAAACCTCATAACCCCCAAGTGCTGCAAGCCTTTTTTTAAGCTCATCACTCTTTAAAACTGAAATAAAATTTTGAACTTTATCAGTATTTAATGCTTCATCATCTACGAGTAAATCATATTCTTCATTACAAATTGGAATAAAATCAAGGCCATATATTTTTGCAGCAGAAAAAATTCCAAGCCCCGCATCTGCAGTACCTGTGGCGATTTGTGCCGCTACAGAAGTGTGAGTAAATTCTTCTCTGTCATAACCATAAATATCCTTAGAATTTATTCCCTTTTCTTTAATTAAAAAATCGCAAAGGATTCTGGTTCCTGATCCTTTTTGACGGTTAACATATGAAATATCTTCTCTTGTCATATCCGAGAAATCTTTGATATTTTTAGGATTCCCCTTTGCAACCATAATTCCTTGAACACGTTTAACACCTTTGATTAAAGTTACACCACCATTTGGAAAATGTTGCTGTATATAAGAAATGTTGTACTCACCGGTCTTTTCATCAAGTAAATGTATTCCACCCATTTGAGCTTCTTTTCTTTTAAGGGCCATAATTGCACCCATTGATCCCACATGTGATGAAGACACAACAGTTGCTTTATCTTTTATTTTAAGAATGTCAATAACCTCATCAATAAGAGGGTCATGGCTTCCAATAATTGTAAGCGAATCATCAAGGTCTGCTCTCGGACGAAGTAAGGTTACTTCTACCTTATCGCCGGCTTCGTATCCTTCACAATCTTGTGGAACATCTATAATTCCATCAGCTTTTACAAAAGATGTAACAACTCCCGCTCCTCTGTTAAGAGGTGTAGCAATATATTCGCCTGTTTCATTAACGCCAAGCCTAACTCTTATAAATTCTCTGTATTTAAGAGATGAAGTTAATACTCTTCCAAGTGTAGCTACTACCTTTTCTTCTCTATGAAGATTTTTGCCGGTCATTATTTCTATGACCGGTTTCATTATTTGTTCAAGAACAATAATACCGGACACAGGATATCCCGGAACTCCCAAAAGAGGTTTGTCCTTAGCATAACCTAAGATTGCAGGTTTACCCGGTTTAATTGCAATTCCATGATAAAGAATTTCACCTACAGTTGAAACTGCAACATTTGTATAGTCATCACGACCGGCAGAAGAACCCGCATTTATGATAACTGCATCACATTCTTCAGTTGCAGTTTTCACAGCACTAATAATATCTTCTTTAACATCTTTTACTATTTCATACGTTTTTGGGATTGCTCCCCAGGAAAACAAGATTCCACTAAAAATTGTTGAGTTAAATTCAATAATTTTTCCAGATTCCGGATTCTCACACGGTGGAATGATTTCATCACCTGTCGGAATTATACCGATTATTGGTGCTTTCACCACATCAACCGTGAGTACACCACCGGCAAGCATAGCGCCGAGAGCAGCAGGAGTAATTTCCGTATATGACGGAAGTATCATATCACCGGCGCAGATGTCCTCGCCGACTTGACGAACGTGCTGCCAAGGAACCGCAGCACTGAAAAGGAGGACATCGTCGCCATCCCGAACGACATCTTCTATCATTACGACTGCGTCAGTGCCATCCGGCATTTTGTCACCGGTGTCAACCTGTATAAAATCCGTATTTTTAAGGCGAACAGGTGTCGTCTCTGTTGCACCAAAAGTAATTTGTGCCATAAGTGCAATACCGTCCATTGCACTCGCATTGTAATGCGGGGCACAGATATTAGCATACACCGCTTTTGCAGTAACCCTACCGGCAGCTTTCGCTACCGGCACAATCTCTGCCTTTGGCGCAAGCCCCTGCGCCTTCAAAACAGTTATATATTCATTTACAGCTTTATCAAGGTCTGTATTTGTTAGATACTCATATTTCATGAAAAACTCCTAAACTTTCAAAAAATCTTATCTTAAATACTTTCTATAAACAAATAATCAACTTGCGCTTTTAAAATTGCTTAATGTAAGTTTTTTTAGTTTTACTTAAATACTAAAAGTCTGCCCATTCTTTACAGAAACAATAAAACCACTGAACTAAAACAGTTCTACTTCCACTTCTTCACCATCCAAAAGGCCTTCACAATCCCTATCTATGCGAAGATATCCATCAGTTTTTGAAAGAACGCTAATGAGTCCGGATTTAGCATACATAGGTTCTGCCTTATTATCTACCAATCTAATTCCAATATATTCTTCTCGTCCATGATTGCAAGGAATAGATAATGTGAGTGGTAAGGTTTTTGTATCTTTAATATCTGCCTTTTCACCCTGCATATTTTTAATAAGTGGTTTTGCAAACAAATTAAAAACATAATATGCGGCCAACGGATGACCAGGAAGTCCAAAACATGGAACATCATTTATATTCGCAAAAATTGTAGGTTTGCCCGGTTTTATTGCGATTCCATGGAAAAGAACATCACCTAATTTATCATAAGCCTTAAAAGTTGCATCCTTTAGTCCAACCGAACTACCTCCGGAAACAATAAGCATATCTACACCAGATTTTATAATCTCAGCAACCTTTGCTTCAAGAATTGAAAGCTCGTCCTTGATTATACCTATCCTTATACATTCACAACCAAGTTCGACAAGTGCCGCACAAATTGTATATGAATTGATATCTCTAACCATCGTTCCCTTTAACATCTCATCCAAATCAACAAGTTCATCTCCCGTTGAAAGAACAGCCACCTTTGGTTTTTTATATACCATAACCTTGTCATAACCAAGTGCTGCAAGCGCTCCAATGTGGCGAGCTGAAAGTCGGGTGCCTACCGTTAAAACCTTCACACCGACCTTCACATCGTCACCTATAAAAGTGACATGCTGACCAGGTGCGGAAGGTTTAAGCATTCCACGAGTCCCATCCCCGTAATCTTCAGAAAATTCAAGCATCACCATTGCATCAGCACCCTGTGGCAGCTCGCCACCGGTCGGCACATACGCACATTCATTCTTAGTTATTTCAAAAGCTGGAGACTTTGAAATCAAAACTTCACCTTTAAAATTTAAAATTGCAGGAATAGAATCTGAACATCCAAAAGTTGAAGCTGCATTTACAGCATAACCATCTACTGTTGAACGATTAAAATCCGGAATATTTTCTCTTGAAACTATATCTTCAGCCAAAACTCTACCCACTGAATCAAGTATTGTTACTTGTTCAGTTTCCATAAGCTTATACCCAAAAGTGTCCATTATAATTTGTCTTGCTTCACTAGAAGTTTTTACAGTCAACATATAAGTTTCACCTTGCACATTCAGACGCATTTCCCATCAAAATTTCTATTCCATGCCTCAAAGTTTCAACAATATATTCAAGACTTTCTCTCACTGCCTTTGGACTTCCTGGCATATTTATGACAAGAGTATTCTTTCTAATACCGGCAGTAGCTCGTGTAAGCATTGCCCTTTTAGTTACTGTCATCGAAAAACTTCGCATTGCTTCCGGAATGCCAGGCACTTCCCTATAACAGGAAGCCTTTGTTGCTTCAGGGGTTACATCACGCACAGAAAAACCGGTACCGCCCGTTGTAAAAATTATATTTGCAATTTCCTCATCAGCGATTTTTGAAATTTCCTTACGTATAATGTCGAAATCATCCGGAATTATTTTATATTCAACTACCTTGTAACCATATTTTTCAATGATTTCTTTAATTACAGGTCCCGATAAATCTTCTCTTTCACCTTTGGAACCTTTATCAGAGACCGTAATAATTGCAGCTTTAATTATTTCCATATTTCCTCCCAGTTTTAAGCTATGTTCCTTTTTTATTGTCATTCTATTATTTTTTTACTGCCATTCTATTATTATTTTATTGTTATTTATCCGCCTATTTTTGACATTCCCTTATCTTCAATCTCTTTTTTTTCTAAATAATCATTAAAGGTATGTTCTCTTGGTTTTTGAAGTATTGCATCAGCAAAAACTTTACTTATCTCTTCATCTGATGCTCCCCCTCTAATAAGTCCACGAAGACTTACCCCCGTGTTATATTGAAGACAGAGCTTCAAGTATCCTTCCGCCGTTAATCTTACCCTGTTACAATCTTTACAAAAGCAATTTGTCATTGCACTGATAAAACCTATTCTTCCCACAAAACCTTTTGGTTTATAGTAAACCGCCGGACCGTTTCCATAAATCCTTTCATCTGGGACCATCTCACCATATATTCCTTCTAAAACTTCTCTTATCTTATCATTTGGAATATGCTTTCCAACATCATTTTTACCTACCGGCATATATTCAATAAACCTGACCGATATGTCCCTGTCCTTTGCAAGCCCTGCTAGTGCAACAAACTCGTTATCATTAATTCCCTGCATTGCTACCACATTTACTTTTGTATTAAGCCCCCGCTCCACACACATATCAATTGCCGCAAGAACTTTAGATAGTCCGTCCGGTTCCCTTCTTGCAATCTTAAAAAACTTTTCCTTATCGAGTGTATCAAGACTGATATTCACCATATCAAGTCCCGCTTCACATAGGTCATCCAACTTCTCTGCAAGCAAAATTCCATTCGTCGTAATGGCGACCTTTTCAATTCCAGAAATAGCCTTAATTTCTCGAACTAAATCTTCAATTCCACGACGCACCAAAGGTTCGCCGCCTGTTAGACGAATCTTTTTTATACCGTGTGCAGCCGCAATTTTGCATAGACGCAAAATTTCTTCAAAACGAAGTATCTCACTATGCGTAAGTGTCTGCACACCCTCTTCAGGCATACAATAAAAACATCTTAAATTACAACGATCCGTTACCGATACTCGTAAATAATCTATTTCTCTACCAAATCCGTCTTTCACAACAAACCCTCAATCGCTCATAAGTACTTTTAACAATTTACAGCCCTTCACACTATATATTAATCTTTCGAAATTTTGCATTTCACAATTTTTATTCTTTGCAATTCTACCTAAAAATTAAATCAAATTTTAATAAATTTCCTCTTCTTTTACACATTCATTCTTAATTTTAGAAACTAAAAATTGTAATGCATCCACAACATGCGGTCTAATATCTCCGCCTATCATCACAAACATTATGTCGTCTCCAACCTTTAGTTCGCCTGAAGCAAGCCAAGTCTTTATGTAATATATTCCTTCAAACTTATAAGTTTCTTCTATGGCTTTTTTTACCAGCTTCTCATCGTAGGAGAACTTCATTCCCTTAATCGGTGCGGTATTTTTGTTTCCATCATGTACCTTTGCTCTGGCTGTTTCACGCACAACTCCGTTATGCGTCAAATACATACCACATTTTGTCGCTGACGCATCAGCCTTCGCTTCTTTCAGCCAAGCATTTAAATCTACCATACCGCACCTCCTTATACCTGTATACCACAGTAATTTACTTATCCAAAATTTAATATAAAGTTTATGCTTCGTTACTTTCAATGACTATACAATTTTACCATATTGATATTTTAAAATAAAGCAAGATAAATAACAGTGACTTTAGCACTTGCAAAAAAACAAAGCTGCTAATTTTATATTAACCTGTATACACACATAAAAAATGCGAAGCAGAAAACCGCTTCGCATTTTACTAATTAACTTTTACAAATATTTCTACTGACACCATTGTAAAAGGCAATAATATTTATTACATTCAACAAAAACACTTTCGCTTTTATTTGCTTTGAAAAGTTAAAACTTGAAAAACAACAAATATAATGACTGCAAGCAAGGTTATATACTTTAAAATTCCTTTAAAAAACTTAGGTCTAATTTTAACCTTGTTTTTTAATAGCAAAGCTACAATTAAAAAAATTATGGTATTACCTAAAACTGGAATCAGATTATAGATCAACAGTTCCCAAGACCATAGTTTATCTGTCAAAAACGTATAAACCGATGAAAATGCAGACACCACTAATCCAATAAATGGTAAATAAGACAAATAGATGCATATATTATTTTTGTGTTCTTGCGTCAAAATATCATAATTTTTCTCCATAACATAAATGCCCCCTATTAAGTTTAATCAACTAAGTTTAGTTATTTAAGCTTAATTTCATCTGAACCTTTAACTGTTACAACTACCTTTTTAGCATATTTAATAGCTGCACCCTGGTTTGTTTCAGTAATAAAACGAAGCGGACCATATGCATTTTTAACTAAACCTGTGTAACCCTCATGGTCTTCTTTTTCCACCAAAGGATAACCGTTGATAGCATAACAAATTATAATTGGTTTTCTATTACCATCACCATCTACCACACCGTTCTTAAGGGCATCCATACCAAAGATTGAAAGATAATCCTTTGAGTAGTTGTCTGAAGCATAAGCTGTTACAGAAACCGGGTCTTTAATACCAGGCACATCTGCTGCATAGTGCATTATAAGTCCCCAAAGGTTAATTCCTTCACAGGTACCTATTTCAAGAACAGAGTAATTTGTACGCTCAACTAAATCTGTCATAGCTTCGAGGTCTTTGAGTTTAATTGTCTTTTTAACCTCTTGCTTATCGTTCTTAACAACTAATTCAAACTCATAATCGAGGAACTCAGCATAAACATCACGTCCGAGGTGTGCCCAACTCTTTATTTCTATTGCTGTAACTTCAACAGCTACAACATCTTTGATACAACGTTGACCGTTAAGATCATTCTTATCCTTTTGAGGTACTACAAGTTTAAGTGGTCCACCGGTGTTTTTATTGAGAGGTGCTCCAATTTTTATAGCTTTCTTAACATCTCCCTGACCAAAAGCTAAGAGTGCTTTACCCTTTTCATCGCCACGAAGGTCACCAAGTGGGAAAGTTTGTTTAGATCCATCGCTTGAATGAACAATTACTTCATGTGCATTGTAACGAAGACCTACATCAAGAAGAAGGTCATAGATGCCTATACCTCTATAGCGTTCTTTTGACATGCCTTTCTTTGTAAGAATGTCAAAGTCTAAAGTTTCTGCCATTTTCTGCATACCTTCAATATCAGAAACCTTATAAGTCTTCGCCGCATTTACACCTTCGCCATAAAACTTGATTGTATTTGAAGCAAGTTTTGCCGCCTCACCCTCAAGGTGAGCATATTGGTCCGGCTCTACGTTTACAGTAATGGATGTTACATTCATTACTGACTTAGCATCAGACTTTTTAAGGCTAGTTGAAGGAATAATTATTGCAAGAGGACCACCTGAGTTATCCACTTCGTATGTTGCAGGATTAGATTCTATTAGAGGATTTAGAATAATTTTATCAACATAACCCTTGCTCTTCTCATCCGGAACTAAAGGTGAACCGTTCTTCGCAAAAGCAATCATTGCCTTCTGATCGGAAATACCCTTTTCTGCATTAAATCCACCAGTAAAAAGATCAGTAAGTTCAATTTCAAGTTTATTTTTTCCATCAGAGAACACAACAGTTCCGTTTGTTCCAGGAATACCAATTATTTCTTGTAAGAAATATTCAAGGTTTATGCCTTCGTATACATCGCTCTTATAACCTTTTCCCTTCTTTGCTTCGTATACACCTTTTATCTTTGCAGCTTTAATCTGATTTGATGAAACATCTTCACCGTAGAGAACATCTTCAATATCAGCTACAGTATAATTTTCGTTAATTAAAACTGAACCATCAACGTTGTTTACAATAACTTTAAGCTCGTTATCTGCAAGGTCTTTTTGCTCTTTAACCGGAGTATAAGCGTGAGTTGAATACGCATATTTTGGACCTATTGCAATATCTGAAAGATACTGAATCTGATTAGAACCATTCGCATGTCCGTACTCTGCCTTACCAAAAATAACTCGCATTGGGCCACCGTTATTGGAAATGCCTGAAATGTATCCCGGGTCAGAAGGTTTAATGGTATAAGGATAGCTATTTACACCATAAGCAAGCAATATTGGATATCCTGTATCCACTAAATCAGCATTAGTTGACACATACGTGCCATCATCAAAATCTGCTGAATTTTTCTGATAAAATCCGAAATTTTCAGGGCTTGCAAGAGTTTCAATGTTAAACTTCTCTGCCGATGTAAACCCATCAGCTGCATAAAAAGTTACATAAGTATCTTTCGCATCTTCCCCAAACTCTTCAGCCGAGGGCATTCCAACATATCTAAGCAGTTTATAAAGGTCAAGTCCCTCATATTCATTCACGTACCAATATGTATTGTTAGCAAGGCTGTAATGTTCTCTATATCCAAGACCGCCCTCTTTAATATTTCCTTTTTTGTCATATTCAACTAGTGCTTCTAACTCTTCAACTGTAAAGTTGAGTTCGTAACCTATGGACTTTCCTGAGATTGAAATAACATAGTTTGCAATATTAGGATTTGCATAAGCTTCTCCACTAGTTTTTGAATGTTTAAAGCCTGGTGCTGATTCTTCTACTACATAAATATATGCACAGTTATCAAATTTCTTATACTGCTTATTTTTTCCATACTTTGTATAGTTATAAACAAGTTTTAAACAACCGTCTTCGTTGTTTAGTTCTTTAACGTAACCTATTGTATGCTCGCCTTTGTTTGCTCCCGAGAATACAAAAGGAGCAACCAACGACTGGTCTTTATTTGCTACACCATAAGCAATAATAACCGGTTGTTTTTCATTGTGTGCCTTTTTGATATCTTCAATAGTAAGTTCAGCAATGGTTTCACGATTATCATTCTTGAAAATTACCTTATAAGCGGTATCTGTAAGAATTATGCCATTATCTCCTTCGGACATGTTATTAAGAAGATAGTAAACATCAAGACCTTCATAAACAGCTTTTCCTGCTTTGTCTTTATAAAAGCCACGAACAAGGCCTTCATTTTGGTTTTCAAGTTCCTTTGTTGATAGTGGTACTGAGTTTTTAATTGCAGGACCTTCAACCGTCAACGTTGCACCTGTAATAGCACTGATATTATAGGGTTCTTCTCCGCCTTTACCACCGTTTGTTATATGCTTGAATGGTGATTTTTCAAAATCAACATCTCCAAAAAGTTGCACATCATAGCTGCAAGCTGTAAGTACAAATAAACCTAAAACAGTGATAAGGACGATTGCAAGAATTTTTGAAATTCTTAAATTTTTCATTTTACATCCTCCTTATTTTTTATATTCTTACTTTTCCGAGTAATATTTATCAACATGATATTCAAACAGAGCTTTGATACATGATGTAATATTGCTTGTTGAAACAGAAGCAGATGATACGGCATCCACATCAATTCCCTTAACCTGTGTTTTATAACCACCCCAAGCGTCAAAATCTGCTTTTGTTTTTCCTACAAGTGGCTGAATAAAATTCTCATCAAAATATTCTGGAGTATAACCAGTTGTTCCGTAAGTTGGATTACTATCACCCCAAAGGCCTTGATTGTTGTTAAAACTAATTGCTCTAATTGAAGCCTGCTCAGGGGTATCTTTTGTATTAAGAAGTTCAATATACATAACTGAAAAATAGTTTACAGAAGGATCTCTGCAAGTACATGAAACAAAAGCTACCTGATACGAAGTAAAAGTCGAATTTGCATTTTCAAAAAGAATTACCGCAGTTTCTTCTTCCGGAGTGCCACCGGAGGCAAAATGTGTGAAATGAAACATATCATAAGGATTTTTTACTTCTTTCTTAGAAGAACTATTCATTTCTGAACAAGCACAAAAAAGAATGATTGATAAAGCAAGTAAAACAACTATAAATAATTGATTTAACTTCCTTTTCATTATTTACTCACCTCTGTATCCGTTACAGGATGTAATTTTGCAAATTCAATATAAGCATAATCTGCACGCCAGGTAGCCATTACCGGATCTTCTTTTGCATCTTCAGGATAAGAAATAATTTCAAATCTATTTTCACCCTTATATTCCCAAGAACCACCAATGTTATAAAGTTTTGTCTCATCCCAACCGAGTTTAATAAGAATTGCTCTCATCATGCCGGAATATCCGCCACCACCACAAGTGAAGATTATATTTTTATCTTTTGGAAAAAGTTCTTCAAGAGCCAGCATCGACTCTTTATAGTTTGCTTTAATTTCACCTGCTGTTCCGTCTTCATTCCATTTAACAGTAAAAAGACATTCACCGGTATAAGCTCCTTCAACAGGAAGAGTCTGTAAGGTTGCAATATATGGATACGGAACTACTTTAAAACCTTTAATTGAGAACGATAAATCAGCATCACCACCGATTGCCGCATAATCTGCCGGATCAAAAAGCATTCTCATATCTCTATAAACTGTATCCGGTCTATTCAGATACTCATCAATGTTCTCAACTGTAATGTTTTTATCAACACCAAACATTGAATCTAGGTTTGCCTCAGCTTTAGGCATTTTTTTAAGATTATTCTTAACGTTAACACTCATATCCGTCTCATTACCACAAGCACAAAGCAAGAATAAACAGCATAAACTAAGAACTAAACAAATAAATTTTTTCATTTTCTTATCCCCCATTTAATGCTCATATATTTCTTCTATATTTTCTCAAAATTTCTTTCCTACAACCGCAAAATAGTGTTCCTGAAATTATCTATCCCCTTCAATTGGTCTCGCTATTGCACCACAATTACGGCTAGAAACAAATTTATTCTTAACATCTCTACAATTAATTCCCTGCCCACTATTTTTTACCATCAACATCTCTGAAACAATTGCAAAAGCAATTTCAGCTGGTGAACCATCAGCAATATCTAGACCTACCGGAGCAAAAATCTTATCTATATCTTCCTGCGGGACACCTCTTTCTAAAAGATATGAAAAAATCTTTTGAACCTTTTGTTGGCTCCCTAACATTCCGATATACGCAGGTTCCTTTTGAAGTGCTCCCTTCAAGGCATAAGCATCGTAATCAAGTTTATGTGCGCCCGAAAAAAAGTATGCACCTTTTGGTACAGCATCAGATAGAATGGCTTCTTCATAACTCTCACATTTTATATATCTATCTGCCAGAGCAATGCTCTCATTCAAAAAATCGTCATCTCTATCATCTATAAGAATAGTTGCAAAAGGTAAAAGTTTTAATGTTTTAAGTAAAGCATTACCTACATGTCCGCCACCTATCACAACAACAGTTGTTGCAGGTTCAAAAACTTCCACAAGTAAATCTATTTCTTCTACAGTAATAATTTCAATACCTTTGCCCTTTGCAATTATTCCTTCTATCTGCTTTATACATTCAAATTCAAAAGCACCACCGCCAATAGTGCCAACAATAAGACCGTCAGCATATTGAATCATCTTTTTACCTGGAATGGCTGTTCCACCGTCATCATTTTTAATAACAGTTACAATTGCATACGATTTAAATGACTTTTCAGCTTTTACCATTTCTTCAAATATGTTCATTGTGATTCTCCTTTATGTTTAAGGGTTAATACCTTTTTAAAGTTCCGTTTATTCTTAAAATTTTATGTACATTAAAATTCTCTTAAAGACCTTTTGGGAGGACAATTTTGTCCTCCCATATGGTTTTAATTAAACAATCCTAACTATTTAACAATAATTTCAACTACACTTTTACAATAATTCTGTGTTACCTTTTCAAGACATGGAGCTACCCAAAGTGTGCCGTCTTCTGCTACTTCCTTATTCTTTTCGAAAGCAAGAAGAATATATGGAGCATTTTCTTCTGTAATTTCAAAATCTACTTCATAGCCGTCACTTGCTTTAACTGTAATTTTTGTAGCATCCGGAGCTCCTGCAACCTTAAGAACATCCTTAATAGCATATCCGCTATAAGTATCTTCTTTAACCGTACCTGTTTTGTTTACCGCTGAAGTAGCAATCTTGTAAACCGAACAATCCTTGAAATCAGCAGTTTTAAGTTCTTTACCGTTTACTTTTATCTTAAATTCCGCAACTTCGAACTTACCGGTAACATCCTTAATTTCAGGAGCATCTTCAGGAGCTTCTGATGCTGGTTTTTCCTGTTCAGATACCGGAGCCTTTGATTGATCTGGTTCTGCCGGCACAGCTGGCTTCTTACAAGCTACAAGTGAAAGTGCCATTATGAGTGCCAACATAAGTGCTAACAATCTTTTGAGTTTCATTT
>JAAYOC010000001.1 GCA_012520505.1 Oscillospiraceae bacterium | reverse complement strand
TAAAGCACACCGTACCAGAATGGAGGTTTATATGAATATTATAGAACTTATGGTAGCTGAGCATAGTAATATAACAAGAGTACTGAATGTTGTTCGTAATGCATCCTATGGCATTCTCAAAGGCGATGCTATCAATTATCAAGATTTTGATCAGATGATTGATTTTATCAAGAATTACGCCGATGTGCATCACCACGGAAAAGAAGAAAAGTTTCTCTTTAAAGAAACGGTAGATAACCTTGGAAATCTGGCTAACAAACTTGTTACCCATGGAATGCTAGTGGAACATGATTTCGGCAGATTATATATCTCGGAATTAACCAATGCTTTGCTTAAGGTTAAGGATGGAGATGACATGAGCAAGATAGATGTAATAGCCAACGGGAGTTTGACACCTACTTTACTAATTGTATCCCACAAAGCCAGTAATGGCTTTATTTTTTTGTCAATTTCATATTTACCCATTGCACGTTCCACTACAATACGCTATAATAGTAATGAGGTGATTATATGAGATTAGGATGGACTACGGGAAAATATTCAACTACATATCGAGCAGTAAAGACTATTAGAGTAAACGGCAAAAACAAAACACTTATTGTAAAAAACTTTGGTTCCGATAAACATATCTGTGAAACTTATGGTGTTTCAGATGCCAAAGCATGGGCAAAAGAGGAAGTCAGAAAAATGAATGAAGAGGAAAATGAAGAAACCCCTTCTTTTTCGATTGAGCTGAATGCTGGGACTGATCTTGCTATGAACGATCAACGTTGCTTCAATGGTGGCTATTTATTCCTACAGGATATTTATTACGAACTTGGGCTGGATAAAATATGTGCCGCTATTCGCACAAGGCATGATTTTGACTACAATCTTAACTCCATTCTTTCTAGACTTCTTTATACACGAATCCTTTACCCTTCTTCCAAACTTAGTGCTTATAAGGATTCCCAACGTTTTATTGAGCAACCAGATTTTGAACTGCATCAGATTTACAGGGCTTTATCTGTTCTGGCAAAAGAATCTGAATACATCCAAAGTCGTTTGTTTAAAAACAGCATGCAGATAGCAAAACGTCGCACAGAAGTTATTTACTATGACTGCACCAACTTTTATTTTGAGATTGAAGAGGCTGAAGATGATAAACAGTATGGTGTTAGCAAAGAAAATCGATCTCTTCCTATCGTTGAAATGGGACTCTTTATGGACAGAGATGGCATTCCACTTGCCTTCTGTATCAATCCCGGTAATGAAAATGAGCAGCAGTCTTTGATTCCCCTTGAAAAAACACTGTTGGAAAAATTTGATATGTCACAGTTTATAGTTTGTACAGATGCAGGACTTTCCTCTAATAGCAACAGAATATTCAATACTTATTCAAAGGAAGAAGGAACACGTGATTTTATCACTACCCAGTCTGTAAAAAAGCTGAAGAAAGTCTACAAAGACTGGGCTCTTTCTCCTGAAGGTTGGCACTGCTACGGCGATAGTATACCTAAAAAGTATCATTTGGAGAATCTTGATGAAGACAAAGATTGGGAAAAAACTTATTATAAGAGCCGCTGGATAAAAGAAAAAGTTGACATTACCATGGATGGTGTGAAGAAAAAGGTAGAACTTGAACAGCAACTCATTGTCACCTACTCTATCAAGTACCGTAATTACCTCCGCTCCATAAGAAATCGACAGGTTGAACGAGCGTTGAAAGCTGTAGAAAACGGTGCAAAAGCAGTTGAAAAGAAAAGGCAGAATGACCCAAAGCGTTTTATAAAAGCCGACCATGCAACAAAAGATGGTGAAGTTGCTGATAAAACTGTTTACTATATCGACGAAGCTTCCATCGTTAAAGAAGAAATGTACGACGGTTTTTATGCTGTCTGTACAAGTCTTGACGATAAGGCAGAAGCTATTGTGAAAGTAAATCAGCGCAGATGGGAAATCGAAGAATGTTTTAGAATTATGAAGTCTGAATTTCAAGCAAGACCTGTGTATTTGAAACGAAAGGATAGAATTGTTGCACATTTCATTACCTGTTTTATTGCACTTATCCTTTACCGATACTTGGAAAAGAAACTTGGTAATCGATATACCTGCAGTCAAATTTTAGATACCTTACAGGAAATGAACTTTATGAAATATGAAGGAAAAGGCTATCAGCCAACCTACACTCGCACAGAACTGACAGATGCACTTCATGAAGCATTTGGCTTCTGCACCTCAAAACAAATCGTACCAATTAAAAAAATGAAAAATATTTGTTCAGTGACAAAAAAATAGATAGTGTAACGTGCAACACCAAATTTTATAAAAGTCCCACAAGTCTGTAAAATCAGGACTTGCGAGACTTTTTTGTCGTTTCAAGTGTCAAAGACAGGATTATAGTAAACCTGGCACAAAATGCAAGATAATTCACGAATTCTATATCTTCATCTGAAAGATTTTATTAAATAAACGTCATATTTTTATATGGCGGGAATATATTGTTTTAGAAGTAGGTGGATAAGCTGTCTGTAGGAAAAGGACAAGTACAAGCGGCTTATAATAAGTTGGAGGTGTTAACAGATGAAAACTAAAGACGAGCTTCTTAGCATTTTTTCACTAGAGCTTAGATGTATATTAGGAAAGTTACAGATAGATTTTGATAAGCTTCAGGAAATTCGTCTTAGAATTAATTGCCCTCTGATTATTAATTATAACAATAAGGAGTACTTTGTATCAGAAAATGCAAAGCTTGTGGACTCTCCGTCCCATGGTACTATAATAACAAAAAATGAGATCAAAGAAACCATGGAATATATAAGTAATTACTCTCTT
>JAAYOC010000052.1 GCA_012520505.1 Oscillospiraceae bacterium | reverse complement strand
CATCTTAAAAAATGATAATTGGAATTTTGTCGGTGTTTATTCTGACGAGGGTATTAGTGGTACTTCTACTAACAATAGAGACGGTTTTAATTTAATGATTGATCTTGCTAAGCTCGGTCAAATCGATTTAATCATAACTAAATCAATATCAAGGTTTTCAAGAAACACAATCGATACTCTTACATTACTTAGAGAGCTTAAAACATATGGAACTGAAGTGTTTTTTGAAAAAGAAAACATTTCATCCTTCGATAATAAAATAGAATTTGTCATTTCTGTTTTAGCAAGTATGGCTGAAGAGGAATCAAGAAACATTAGTGATAATGTTAAGTGGGGAGTTAGAAAAGGATTTAAAAAAGGTGAGTTCTTTTTAAACACTCAATTAATGTTAGGTTACAAAAGAGATAAAGACGGTAATGTTTATATTGATGAAACTGAAGCAGAAATTGTAAGAGAAATTTATAAGATGTACTTAGAGGGAATTGGTACTCCTACTATTGCTAAGATTTTAACTGAACGAGGAATCAAAACAGTTAAAGGTAATGATAAATGGAATGTCAGTGGCGTAGTTGGAATATTAAAAAATGAAAAGTATTCTGGTTCTGCCCTACTTCAAAAGAATATGAATCCAGACTTTAGAGTTAAAATATCAAAAGTAAACAATAATGTTTTACCACAGTATTATATTGAAGATTCACATGAAGGTATTGTTTCTAAAGAAGACTTTAAAAGGGTTCAACAAATATTCGCAGATAAAACTCCAAGACAAGAGTCAATTGTTAAAAGATTTAGAAACAGAGACCACTACACTAAATATTCTGGACTTTGCTTCTGTGGTGTTTGTAACGAAAGGTTTAGACATAAAATAAATAACACTGGTACTCCTTATCAAAGAGAAATGCTTCAGTGTACTTCTAATGAATCTAAAAAGGTATGCCCTGCAGATACATTATTTATAAGTGCATTTGAAAAGATAATTCAAAAACAAATAAAGCTTATATTACAAAATCAAAAAATGTTTTTACAGTTGGCCGAGTCTGCCTTTATAAATGATAAAGCATTACTTTCTTTAACTAAGAAAAAGGAAGCCTTAGAAGCCAAAATAAACGCCTTAGTTTCAAAGTTAGAGTTTAATGATGATGGTACTTCTTTTAGCACACTAGTTATTAGTGAGATTGAAAATAAACTACAGGACTTAAGAATTGATTATTCTTTAGTAACAAACAAATTATTAACTGAATACAACTTTGATATTAAATTTGATGCTTTAAAGAAAGTCTTAAAAGAAATAAAAGATTTAAATGGTGACTATGAAAGCTTTGATTATAAAAAAATCTTTTCCAAAGTTATCATTAACTCGAGAAAAGATATAGTATTCGTATTAAATTTTAGATCAAACATAGAAAACGATAAAATTAAGAATACAGTGCTAAAAGATGAAACTGAACATTTAATAAGAAAAACGACAATAAAAACAAATCATTCAATTTACATTTAGCAAAACGTGATAACAAAGCCATCGGTTTTAAGTTCAAATCCGTTCGGACACAAGTTCAAATCCGGTCGATAGCTAAATTGCATTTTTCATAAAAAAACAAGCGATTACTGATTTTACTCAATAATCGCTTGCATCTCTTATGTATAAAAAGTCTCACTTTTACCAAAAATATGCTATAAATGTGCCTAAAACCCATATATTTAGCAT
>JAAYOC010000106.1 GCA_012520505.1 Oscillospiraceae bacterium | reverse complement strand
TTTTGAAAAATCATGCTCAACTACTGTTCCGTCAAGTTGTTTGATTGGTAATTTTGATAAGTCTATTTTCTTTGTTTCTTTTACTAATTTTGTTGTCATAATTTGGTTTATTTTTATTTGTTATTTAGCTGAATCTGTATTTCATTGACAATACCTCCGTAAATGCCAACATCGTAAATTTATAAAATAGTTGATAATCTACATTGTACCTTGCCGAATTTGGCATATTTGGGTCATTTATTGCATTATCCCTAAGTGTAGAAACATTACCCTTAACACCAAACTCCACAACGAAGTATTCAGCATTATTATGATCTGGAGCAAAGAAGTTATATGAAGTGTTAGTATCAGAATAATTAATATTTTTATTGATTGATGCAAAAGTTCCTCCAATTATCTTTTTCCCAACTATCGTCATACTATCTACCGTCAATTGCTCTGTTACTCCGAAGTGATTAGACTTTGCCATAAAGTCTTTTAAGTCTATCTCTCTACCACCACTCCCTTTATATATATGTACTGTGAGTATGGTATCAATTTGTGTGGAAGGATTTGCACTCATTAAATAAGACCTGATTGAGGGGAGCGAACTATATCCAGAACCCAAATCTTGGTTAACTAGCATTGAAAAATTCTGATTAGATGCTCTAAAAGAGACTGGTTCAATATGTACCCAGAACTCTCTTACTTTTTTAAACGTTATTGGCTGATATTGCGGTAATGGAACTATTGTTCCCAATACGTTATCTCCTCTTGTATTCAAGAAAGGATATATTGTAACCTCTTGTCCAATTGACAGACTTGATAAATACGTGTATAAAGGACTCCCAACTATTGTAGAAACTCCAGCTTGATTTCCTGAACTTAAAGGATTATTTGATGTTGCAATACGAAAATTGCTCCCATCTTTTGCAGCCAATGAAAAGTATAAATCTTTAAAATCCCAAGTGCCTGTATTACTTATCTTAAAATCCTCTACATTCAATCTGCTATTTACAACTCCATTATAAGCAACTCCTCCCGTTCTTAGTGAGGGGGTGGCTATTAATCTAGGGCTAGAATCTGCGAATACATTCCACTCTTGATTAAGATAATTTTCTGTTAAATATATAGGTGGTTGTTCATTTTTATCATATCCCCCGAAATCTGTTAACCTAAAAGGGGAGCCACTCCCACCGACTGGTTTAGCATAGCCCCAAGACCCAGTAAAATTATTTGATGTATTCGATACTATATTAAATCCATAATTAGATTCCTTAAATTGCGCTTCCGTTAATGGCGTAATACTATTGTGTCTAACAGGCTTATACTTACTCCACTTATTTACATTCGGGTGAATACACAACTGCCCAACATCATTTGTTGCAGCTCCGAGTTCACTCTTCACCATCGCAACGCTTATATTACTATTTGGTAATGCCATAATTATTTTGTTTTATTTGATTCATTAATTTTCAAGCAAGTTAATCCGCCAGTCACATTTAGGCTTCCAGTCACAAGCAAATTCCCCTCAATCGTCAAATCACCCTCAACTAACCCATCAT
>JAAYOC010000070.1 GCA_012520505.1 Oscillospiraceae bacterium | reverse complement strand
TTTTCTAACCTTATATTCTGATAAGTTTAGTGTCTCTTGAATTTCACGTTTTGCAATTGGACCAGAAGCTTTAACAATACATTCAAAGACTTTCCTTTCTTCATTCGTCAGTTCTGGGTACGATTCAACTAAATCAATATGCCATAATTTTAATTCTGTAAATTCTAGGTTTGTATATATCTCAGGAATTCTATAATCATTACTCTTTGCAAATTTAAATATTTGTGGTCCTCCAAACCCTTGACGTTCAGAAGCACCAAGTAATCTAAATAGCTTCATAATAATTTCATTTCTTGGCTTTGAATAACCACCCTGTACAAACTCATCAATTGAAATTAGCATTGTGCCAGGATTAATAAACCTCATCCATCCATCAAAAACCTCAATTTTAATAGAAGGGCTTCCTAAATCATAATCTGCGTGCGCAAGAGTATTAACAAAAGCCTCTCTTATTGCTTCACTAAATTGATTGTTTCCCTTTCTAATATTATCCTTGTCTAGTTTAAACTCATTGTAGCTCAATGAATTAAGTTTTTCACTTACAATATTATAAAAATTATAAATATTCATTTGTACACTAGCAGGTTCGTCAGCTGCAACACGATATATCCACCTCTCATTGTTTCCCCTCCTGTTAAAATAATCCATGTGGAAAGAAGGATAAACTTCTCTGATAGAGTTGTATTTTCCAAAAAACAACAACGCTCCTCTTGTTGCATTAATTTTGTCATTAGATCTGTTTTTACGCATAATACCTATTTCTTGCAAGAATTCTTCAGGATTGAGATTTTCATACCCATTATTAGGATATCTTACGGTTACCTTTTCCTTAAAAGATGTTATGGATACAAAGTCTAAATCTTCAATCGAAAAGTTGTCCAGTATAAGCGAATCTACATTTGGATGTGAATTACGTGCTATAATTGTTAATTCATCATCTTTCATAAGTCTATCACCATCCCCAGTTCTAATATAAGTTCTTCTTATGTCATTGTTTATATATACAGGTTTTTTATTCCATGGCTCTTCTTTAACATTGACAATAATTATTGGTATATCTTTCTCTATTTCAACAATAATTATATCATCGTATGTTAATGAATTAGTACTAACTTTGTTTTTGTTGGAAAGTTGGTTCCATAAATCCGAAACTATTTTCTCGGGATTATTTACACCTAATATTTTGTTTTCAATTTTTCCTTCTTCTACGCCTAAAACAATATATCCTCCTTTAGTATTCGAAAAAGAAGAATATGTTTCCCAGAAGCTTTTAGGTGCAGCATTGGATGCTTTCTTTAATTCATAATTATACTTTTCTTTAATTGTTTTAATATTATTTACGATAAATTCTAGATTAAACATATATGTAACATTTCTCCCCCCTATGTTCTATAACTTTCTTTTTTGTTTAAATTTTAAAATTAGTTGTAAAGGAAACTGTTTTTTTCAAAACATTCTCATGATAACCTCAAGATAAAAAACCTCTAAAATGTGCAACTTCGGATGTTATGTTAAGATTAAAATTAGTTTCTTTCAAAATAATCTCAAGATAATCACAG
>JAAYOC010000065.1 GCA_012520505.1 Oscillospiraceae bacterium | reverse complement strand
TGGCTGTTTGCTCGCAAAGGGACTTCAGCAAGGAACCCGTAGGAAATCTTGTCGTAGAACATCTCGACCCGATCGGGGGTTTCGTAACGCAGAATCACCTTACGTCCTGCAAAACCGATGGGAACTTGGTACTGACGGTTTTCCAGACGAATGGTACGATCATTGGAAACCGTACGCTCTTCTTGGTTTCTGAAATAATCGGGCAATTTTTCTGGAGCTCCTCTGAGTAGGTGTGAATCATCCAGGTACCGCTGTAGAGGGCTTTGACCGGTACTACTGTGACGACTGATGTGGTAGCGGTCACCGAGGTACTTCTGCCAACGCTTATTCAGTTCCTCAAGTGACAATCCTTCAGAGATGTCGGGTAAGAATTGCATCCGTACCGTCCGGTTGAAACGCTCGATCTTCCCCTTCCCAGCAGGTCGGTATGCTGTTGCGTATCGAAGCGAAATCTGCAATGCCGCACATCCAATGCGCAATCGATGGTTTCTGAAACTGCTACCGTTATCAACATATAGTACCCGTGGTACGCCTCTACACCGTAATGCATCGGAAAGACAATCGATGAACGATTGTGCGGTCTCTGCAAGGTAGAATCCACTGCCCACGATGAGGCGACTCTTATCATCAATAATGGCAAACAGGTAGCTCTTGACCAATTTGTTCTGGTAACTAACCTTGGGACCTTGCAGGCAGTCCGCTTGCCACAGGTCGTTGCTCAATTCCACTTCGAACTTGCGCATGTCTTCTTGTTTCTGTAGTGTCTGACGATGATGGAGTTTGAACAACCGGTAGACCGTCGGCAGCTTGATGTGGTCGACTCCGGTGATGATCTTTCGCCGATACGCTTCTTCGACTAATTTCTTGATTGTATGGCGCGGTAACTCTTTGCGTAATTGTAATAATGCTGCCAAGGTCTCATCGGAAATACTTCGCTGGCGACCACAATCACTGCGATCGGAAGGGAATAACGCCTCGATGCGTTCTCCGTTCTGCCGGTACCGTTGTACCCAATTCAGTAAAGTAGCCCGACTAATATGCGTACGTTCACTGAATGGAATCTCCCATTCCCGCTCGGACAGTTGTTGTAATAACCGCTTCTTGGTGACCTAAGCCCTTTGTCTAGACAGTTGGTTTGAAATCTTACGAAAATCAAGCCACCCGTTGTTCCATTTCCTTGATTGGAAATGCTCCATAATAGACTGCATCTGGAGTTTGATACACCAAACCTTGATGCAATCGTTTTCCATTAAAGAAATCAATGAATTCCTTCAAGCCCCTTCTCAATTCACCGAGAGTCCGATAGTCGTGAAGGAAGATATGTTCATATTTTAGGGTCCGCCACGTCTAATGCAGAGCTCTGCATTAAACCTGTAATGTCCTGTCTACCATAATGTAGCTAACCAAATCTTATTTGAGAGATGAAGCTTCTATAGCATATTATTTCTTTTGCTTACTTTGCATTATATCCTTCAAGAATCAAACGGAGGATAGCATATGCAAAACAATCAACAATCATTTGGAGTCTTGGCAGGCAACCTTTTGTCGTATCTACAGAGGCTGAACTACCAGCATCGAACCATTGAGGCTTACAGGTATCGTTTACGGCACTTGAGCAAAATGCTCCCCAATGGGGATGATTCAATCTACAACCATGAAGCCTGGGAATTCATAGTTTCTCAGCTTGAAGAAAACAAGACATGGACGGTCATCGAAACATACAGAAGGGCTTTGCTTCAGACTGCGGATGCAGTATTTGAGCTGCAAAACACCGGAACCTTGGAAATTCATCACAGGACAAGGAGAAATTGCAAGAAACCAGACGTTCTTCTATTACCAGAAATTGCCGAGCATCTGAAAACCTTAGAAGAAAAAGGATACCAAGCTCATACACTCTATGAGTACCGCACCCATTTGGTTAAATTTCAGGAATATCTCGCCTCAAGACACACCAGCATAGCAGCAATCACCAATAGCGAAATCTTTGGATTCATCAATTCCTTGTCAGGATATTCAGAACCACTTCGTTATCGTACCATATGTTGTTTCCGGGTATTCCTGAGGTACTTGCATGAGAGTTCGGTCCTGGAAATGAACTACTCAATCCTTATTCCGAGGATGAAAATACATACCAATGAGAAAATCCC
>JAAYOC010000116.1 GCA_012520505.1 Oscillospiraceae bacterium | reverse complement strand
GTTTAGTGTCGGTTCCTATTTCCGCCCGTTAGTGTCGGTTCCTATCCGAGAGCGTTATACACTTTTGACATTTGACATATGTCACAAGTTGAGCTCTGGTGGGCTAGTTCTGACATATGACATAAGTTGTCGAAAAATTGGCTTTTTCTTCCTACTTATGACATATGACATACGTCACGACATTTTTGCTAAATTTGTCAAACTTATGACATATGACATAAGACATAAGACATAACTAAAAACTTCTCACATATGACATATGACATAGGTCACAAGTTGGTCTGACTTATGACATATGACATAGGACAGTTGTGGGAGCAATCGATAATTTTATATCGATAAAATTTTATCTATAAGATAGTGAAAAATAGTTGAAAATAGGTATTGACTATGTCTGTAAAATACATTATATTATTAGACAGGAGGACAAACCGCCTCGCCTCACTAGGAATTGGGGTTACAGAAAAACAAGCGGTTACATGAGCGGCCTAGCGCGCGCGCCGGTCGGCAACCTTACCACCGGTTAGCAAGTTTAAAAAATTCAATTTAAAAGAGGTTTATTGAGATGGAACGATACTTAATTTATTTGGGATTGGAGAGCAATGATGGTGACAAGTGGGATTATATCGAAGCTTTGGACATTATCATTAAAGTTGCGTCTGAGATTGGTGTAATGGGCTTCACAGCATATCAGACTATAGGGATGTGGAGAGGTAAAACTGAGCTATCGATAAGATTAGAGTTATTCGAGTGTTGGGAGCAACTTGCCACAGAGTATGCCCTGCTACTTAAGAAAGCGTTTAAACAAGAAACCGTTGGTTTAGCTACCGACGTGGTGAGAAAGGTTCAGTGGATATAATTTTAATTGTAATTGTGATTGTATATTTATTGCAAACTTGCGGTAGTTAATAGCTACCGCAAGTATTAGAGAGGTAAAAAAATGACATTAAAAGAAGCGAAGGATTTTATCGACAGGAGTTTTTCAGACTATTTTACTTATGGGCAAATTGGAAGCGATTTAGGCACGCCAATAGCACGTTATGACGCCATGATAGACCTAAATAACATGAACGATGACGTGTGGAACGATGGCACGATTTTAGAATGTGATGAGGAAGGCAACGAGCTATAACAATTATAAGTGGTAAACATTTGTTTACCACTTTTTATGGAGGGGTAAAAAATGAAAAGATTTCACTACATGAACGCTTATATTGACGAGGATTTTACTGATGGGACAATTCGGTTTATATCGTACAATTCAGCGATACTCGATATATTAGACGACACGTTGACGTTTTATCGACGTTGGCAATATTCACGTTCAACAGTAAGACAACTAACACGGTTTTTAAGTGAAAAGCTTAATAAACAGGTTTCAATATTTGAATTGAGAGATTGTAAAAAACGATTTGATAAAACAGGTAAAGCATCGTTACATGGTTACAATGTGATATTTAGTGATTATCAACCTATGCATTATTAAAATTATAAGTGGTAAACATTTGTTTACCACTTTTATTTTAGCTGTTAATCGATAACTTTTTATCGATACATTTTTATCGATACATTTTTATCGATATGATTAATTCGATAATTCTTTATCGATACATTTTTATCGATTGCCCAATCGGGGTCAATCGATAAATCCTTATCGATACATTTTTATCGATAAGGGGTAACCCCTATAACGACCAAATCCTTTTAGTCCGAGTTAGGTGCGTGAGTAGCCCAAAAAACAAAAGACCCCTCTTCAACTATCCTCCACTATCCAAACCCCACCTATCTCTTTCCATTATAGCCAACATATTATCCACAACCACTCGTTTACTTCTCATCGGGTGATGGTGCCTTCCGCATTT
>JAAYOC010000115.1 GCA_012520505.1 Oscillospiraceae bacterium | reverse complement strand
TAAATTGAAAAATTGAAAATAAGAATTTTATCCAGTAGCTATATTTCCAATTTCTATATTATTAGCAATAGTGTAAACAAAGAAGTTGACAGAAAAAAGTAATAAGCAAATTATAAATTACAATTTAGTAGTTCGCAAAATAATAATTTGTAGGAGGAATAGATGTCTTTAATAAGTGTAAACAATTTAACTTTTGGATATGATGGAAGCCTAAAAAATATATTTGAAAATGTATCATTTAATATAGATACTGATTGGAAATTAGGATTAATTGGAAGAAACGGTAAAGGTAAAACTACATTTTTAAAGTTATTATTAGGAAAATATGAATATCAAGGTGCAATATCAAAAAATGTTGAGTTTGATTACTTCCCTTTTGAAGTAAAAAACAAAGAAAGAATGGCAATAGAAATAGTAAATGAGATTGCTCCGAATGTTGAAGATTGGGAAATTATAAGAGAATTAAATTTACTTAATACAGATACTGAAGTATTATATAGAAGTTTTAACTTATTAAGTGGTGGCGAACAAATAAAGATACTTTTAATAAGTTTATTTTTAAAAGGTAATAACTTTTTACTTATAGATGAGCCTACAAATCATTTGGATATTGAAACACGAAATAATTTAGTAAATTATTTAGAAAAGAAAAAAGGATTTATATTAGTATCTCACGATAGAAATTTTTTAGATAAAGTTGTAAATCATATAATTTCTATAAATAATACTAATATAGAAATACAACAAGGTAATTTTTCATCTTGGAAAGAAAATAAAAATAGGCAAGATAATTTTGAAAAAATACAAAATGAAAGATTGCAGAAAGATATAAATAGACTTGAAATAGCTTCTAAAAATTGTGCAAAATGGTCAAATGAGGCTGAAAAAACAAAAAATAAAAAATATAATTCAGAAACTACAATAGATAAAGGATATATAGGACATAAAGCAGATAAAATGATGAAAAAATCAAAAGTTATGGAACAAAGAATAGAAAAAGCAATAAATGAAAAGACTAATTTGTTAAAAAATATAGAGGTAAATGATACATTAAAAATTATTCCTCTAAAAAGTAATAAGAATCCATTAATTTTTGCACATAACTTGCAGATAAAATATAGTAAAGAAACGATATTTAACCCTATTACTTTTGAAGTTAATAATGGCGATAGGGTTGCACTAATTGGAAAAAATGGCATTGGTAAATCAAGTATATTAAAACTTATTTTAGGAGAAGAATTACAGTATAATGGAGAGTTTATGGTTGCAAATGATTTAAAAATATCTTATGTTTCTCAGAGTACAGAAGATTTAAAAGGAAATTTGAGAACTTTTGCTTACGATAATAAAATAAATGAAAGTATTTTTAAAGCAATGTTAGTAAAAATGGGATTATCACAATTTGATTTTGATACTAATATTCAAGATATGAGTGAAGGTCAAAAGAAGAAGGTTCTAATTGCAAAAAGTATTTCAGAACAGGCTAATATTTATATATGGGATGAACCTTTAAACTATATTGATATATTGACAAGAGAACAAATAGAAGATGCTATTCTAAATTATAATCCTACCATTATTTTTGTAGAACATGATGAGAAATTTATTGAAAAAGTGGCAACAAAAATTATAAATTTGGTAAAGTAAGTGAGAGACAAATTACAATTTTATAGTTATTGATTTATAGTAATTTACCGAAAAGATTGTCAGTAATGACAGTCTTTTTTGTACGACAAGCAGTT
>JAAYOC010000114.1 GCA_012520505.1 Oscillospiraceae bacterium | reverse complement strand
GATAGATGGTCGCCATTTCCAGTTTTCTATCTCTCTCGCCCAAGCTTCGCCGTTTTCGCTGGCTCTGTACACATAGGCATATCCATCAAGTTCCAAATCCAGCCCTACTGCGGCATCTATTCTTTGCCATGTTTCCCGCACCCAAAGAATGTCTCCGGGTTGGTAAGGGCTTACCTCAACCCAATGATTTTCAGAATTTTTTATAAACTCATCAGTAAAGCCAGCTTCCACCCATTGTTGAAATATCTTATTTTTAATAACTCTTCTCGTCTGCGTTTTTCTGTCGTCTAGTATGGCCTGTACCATTTTGGTAGAAAAAATAATCGGCTTCATGCAACTCCCTCCTTTTCTCTTCTCAATAAAATACACTCATTAAGCCGCCTCTCCTTTAACTTCTATTTCTTCCGGCCCTTGCAGGAGAAAGGTTTCTCGATAACGCCCGTTATCTATCACAATAAACTTGTCAGTTATTCGAGGGTTTTTTCTTCGGCCTCCGCCTTTGTAGAAAATCCAGTCAATTACTTTAGCTATACTACCTGGTTTCACAACACCGCCCCTTTCATTCGATAATTTAGATCTATCCCATCAAATGTTATGATCCTGCCAGCCGCCATTTCGATCAATCGACTGGCCAGGGCCTCGTCAATTCGATATAATTCTTCAGTCTTGTGTTCTCCACTGATCACCATCGGCAGTTTCTTCATATACCGGTAGTTGACGATTTCAAACATAGCATCTAAATCTGTGCTTCTTACTTCTCCCTGCCTATATGCATTTTTGAAAAGATCATCAAGCAGGAGCACCTCTATTTCTTTGTATCTTTGTGCCGCTTCTCGAAAGGCTTGGTAATCTACCTGGCTTGTCTTTAATTCTCTAACCATATCCCCGTAGGTGGTATAAAGTACTGGGATAAAATCGTCCAATAAGCAGTTCGCTATTGCTATTGCCAGGTGAGTCTTCCCTGCCCCCGGCTGGCCCAAAAGCATTATCGAGTAATGCCCATCACCCCGGGCCATAAACCCTCCAGCATACTTCATGGCCGCTTTTTTGGCTTCTCTTAGGATTGAAATGTTAGCCTCATAGCTTTCGAATGTTTTGCTCCGGAAAGCATCGCTTATGCCAGATCGCTTAAGCAATCGCTTCATGCGCTTGACTTCTTGACACCTGCATATTGTGGCATAATCGCCATGTATAATCAGGCCCATATCGTGGCAAGCCTGGCACTCAACAAGCTGCGAATTTTGAGAAGTCAATCCGCTTAATTTTGTCATCTATTTCCTTCCTTCCGCCATTCTTTCTTTGTGACTGGAGAACAAGCGTTTCCCACTTCTCTCGAAGTTTCTTCATGCTCAAAATGTTAGACCGCCAGAAGCTATCATTCTGCGCGAAGTTTATCACCTTACGTATTTCATCAGGCGTCCGGCCATCGAGCCGCAACATCCGATCAACTTCTATGGCCCATTTCTCCAGGCCAGTTGGATTAGGCTTGGGCACTCTCGCCGAAGGGAGGTTTTCTAGAATCTTTTTCCTGAGAAGGCTGGATAACTGGAATTGAATATCGTCCTCCCCGAATTTCGGGGGAGAAAGGGTGTTTGGTTCTTTATCTTTATCTATCTCTAACTCTATCTCTAGCTCTAGCTCTATCTCTATCTCTGTCGGACATTCTCCCTTTTTGTCCGGACACTCTTTGGACATTGTCCCTTTATTTTGGACATTGTCATCTATGCTGTCCCATGAAAGTCCTTTTGTGTCCTCAATCTGTCTTTCATTTTTTTCAGGAAGTCCTTCTTTATCCTGTTTTTGTCTTTGTATCCTTTTCTTTTTGGCCCACCCCGTTTCACTTCCTACCATGTTTTGCACCTCTACCATGAATAATGTTCCATCGTCCCACATTTCCATTAAACCTAATTTTAAAAACATATCTATTGCAACTCTTACTGTATCTACATCAGTATTTGTTATAGAAGCTAACATGTCTGGAGTGTACGGCATAATATTTCTAAACAATAACCTGCCTTCAGTTTTTATTGATTTTAAAAGTAACTTCAGATAGAAAATGATATAGTCTTTTCCGTTAGGCATGCTCTCAATAACTTTAACCTCTTCCCTTTCAAAAAAATTCTCATTTAACTTCAGCCAATAGTATTTTTTACTACCCATTTGTCCTCCCCCTGGGCAAGCAGGGATTACTCCCCGCTTGCCACTTTATGTTTTTTCTGGCAGGGCATACATAGACTTCTGCCCATGTTTTTCTTGCTGTAGCTTGCTACTTTTTGCGTAATCGGGTTCTGACATTCCTCACATACGTGGCCGTTTGTTGACCCTGTTTCTTTTTGCCTAGACTCTTGACTACTAACTGGCTTTTGCTGTAAACTAGTGTTAGAGAGTTCATCACTCGATACCTGATCAGGGTCATCTCCTGTTGGTATCATGAAGGCTTGTCGCTGGGCATACTTGAAAGCCCCAGTCATGGCCTTGTAGGCTGTCTTATCGCCATTGTCCATCCCTTCTCCGAGGGTCTGGACTTCGAGAAACTCTCCACTGTCCGCATCAATTACGTGGTATGTTACAGAAATATTCATTATCCTTGAAGTGCCACCTTTGGTGGTAATTTCTTTTTCTGCTATTAGCTCCATT
>JAAYOC010000024.1 GCA_012520505.1 Oscillospiraceae bacterium | reverse complement strand
CCTCTAGCGTGACAGGCTAGCGTTCTAACCAACTGAACTACCAGGCCAAAATGGTGGGAACAACAGGGCTCGAACCTGTGACCCTCTGCTTGTAAGGCAGATGCTCTCCCAGCTGAGCTATGCTCCCGCACCTATCGCCTATTAGCGACGACTAATAATATACAATAATTTAAAGTCATTGTCAATCAGTTTTTTGTTTTTACAAAATTGTTATCTTTTCATTTTTATTACTTTTTTATTACTTTTTTATTAGGTTTTTTACTTGGCCTGTTTAATGATTTTTTCTATCTCTTCTTTTGTAAAGAGATATTTTTTATCACAAAAATGACAACTTAATTCTGTAGTTTCATCTTCTAAAAGTTCCGTCATTCCTTCTTCGCCCATACTGATAATTGCCTTAATTACCCGCTCCCTTGAACAATTACATTTATATTCAACTATCTGTTCATCCAAGACCTCCAGATCAAAACTTTTTAGAACTCCCCGTGCGATTTCTTCCGGTGACATCCCCTGACTTAACATTTCAGTTATACTACGCACATCTTCAATATCATTTTCAACCATTGTTATAGTTTCTTCTGTAGCAGTCGGAAGAAGTTGAATAAGAAACCCGCCAGCAATTATTACTTCTTCTGTTTTAGGTGCACAAAGCACACCAAGAGCACAGACAGTTGGTATTTGTTCAGAAACAGCAAAATATGCTGTTATATCTTCTGCAATTTCACCTGTCTGAATTGGAATTTGTCCAATATACGGTTCTTTAAGACCCAAATCTTTCATCACTGTTAATGTACCGTCAAGACCTACCAAAGAAGCTACATCTAACTTTCCTTTAGCATTCAATGGAAGATTTACTCTTGGATTTTGAATATATCCTCGCACATTTCCTTCATAATCGCTCACAGCAATTATGGAACCGCCCGGACCGTTGCCGTTTAATCTTATTGTTATTGAATTATCCTTACCCTTTAGTGTGACACCCATCATTGAAGCGGCAGTAAGAAGGCGCCCTAGTGCCGCAGTACATACATTAGTTGTACCATGAACTCTATGCGCCTCTAAAACTATACTTGTTGTATCAGCCGCTATGACGGTTAAATCTCCCATCGGAGAAATTAAACGTACTAAGCTACCCATTATTTTTCTCTTTTCTTTTCGTTAAGTCTCTTAAAAATTTCATCATATCCGCCTGCACCATACGAAAGTGAGCGGTTTACTCTTGAAATAGTTGCAGTTGACGCACCGGTTGCAGCAACAATATCGCTATATACATTTTTTTCTGTGAGCATCCTTGCAACTACAATTCTCTGTGAAATTGATTTAAGCTCATTTATTGTGCACAGATCTTCAAAAAATTTATAACACTCTTCCTTATCTCTAAGTTCAAGAATTGCATCATAGAGAAATTCAATATTCTCATCATTAAGCTTTGATGTCATTCCTTCTCCCCCTCGTCAAGTTTAGTGCATACATTTTAACACCGTTTAATCACATTGTAAAGTGTTAAAGTATTACATCTTTAGAAATTATGTCCTCATATGTTTCTCTTTCAATAATTTCTTTCACCGTTCCGTTGTTTACAAGAACCACTGCCGGACGAGGGATTCGATTGTAATTTGAAGCCATAGAATAATTATATGCCCCTGTTGACAAAACAGCTAGTATATCGCCCGGTTCTACATTTTGTAATTTCACGTTTTCGCCAAGTAAATCGCCACTTTCACAATACCTTCCTGCAATTGTGACAGTTTCTGTTTTTGGTTCTCCTGCTTTATTAGCACAGAGAAATTCATATTCAGCACCATAAAGAGCATAGCGAGGATTATCTCCCATTCCTCCGTCTACTGCAATATATGTCCTGACATTAGGAATTACCTTTTTGCTACCGACAGTATAAAGAGTAATACCTTCAGAACCAATTATTGAACGACCCGGCTCAATAATTATTTTTGGGCAAGGGATATTTCTTTCATGCGCAACTTCTTTTATTTTAGTTGCAATTTTTTTCATGTACTGGTCGTATTCAATAGGTTTATCATCGGATTTATATTTTATCCCAAAACCACCGCCGAGATTAAGTTCTCTAAGATTTGCCTTTGGATGATCAGCAATAAAATTCATCATTATTTCTGCAGTGACAACAAATGGATTACAATCAAAAATTTGAGAACCAATATGACAATGAATTCCTACAAGGTCAAGGCAATCGTATTTCAATGCTTCATTTACCGCTTCTGTCGCTTCGTTTGTTTCGACAGCAAAACCAAATTTTGAATCTATTTGTCCTGTTCGTATAAAATTGTGTGTATGTGCATCAACTCCCGGCTTTATACGAAGCATAATTCTTTGTTTTATTTTTTCACCATTTTTATTTGCTTTTTCTATTAATCGGATAAGCATTTTAAGTTCAGTTAAATTATCAACTACTATTGTCCCTACTCTGTATTTAACGGCAAGTTCTAACTCTTCCTTTGTTTTATTATTCCCGTGGAAGAAAACTTTATCCATCGGGAAATTTATCCTGTGTGCTGTGTAAAGTTCACCGCCTGAAACTACATCTATGCCGAGGCCCTCTTCTTTTGCAATTTGATAAATCGCAAAACAAGAAAAAGCCTTGCTTGCGTACGCAACGAGACCATTACCGTCGTAATTTTCTTTGATTGAATTTACATATGCACGACAGTTTTTTCTTATTCCTTCTTCATCAAAAACATAAAGTGGAGTTTTAAAATTTTTTGCTAATTCACTTGTTGATACGTTTCCAATTAAAAGTTCATTATCTACAATTTTTAAAGAGTTTGAAGTTAACATATTGTTCCCTCTCGGTTAAAATGTTTATTTCTTGTTTGAATGTATTATGCTTTTTTGTTCTTCTTCGTAACCTTTACTTGAAAAGGTTGTTTCTCATTTTCTTCTTCCTGTATCTCTTGTAAAGATGATGTGGTATCAGGAGTAATTCTTTGAACAGCATATGTAATATATTGTCTAACATCCTTTACACCTTCTCCCTTAACTGCTGAGAATGGGATTATTGCTAGTGGTTCAAATGGAGCAATTATTTTTGTTAGAAGCTCTAACTGCTTTTCGTACTCCATTTTTTTAAGTTTGTCCGATTTAGTCAATGCAACAATATATGGATTTTCTGTTTGGTAAAGAAAATCTAGCATCTGTATATCATCTTGTGTTGGGTTATGACGCATGTCAATAAGCTGAACCACAAGACGAATTTGCCTGTTTGAATTAAAATAATCCTCAATCATCTGACTCCAACGTTTGCGTTCAGCAAAAGACTGCTTCGCATAGCCATAACCCGGAAGGTCTACAAGACGAGCACCGTCTGCCTTATAGAAGTTAATGGTTATAGTTTTACCCGGTTTTGAACTCACCCTTGCAAGATTTTTACGATTAAGAATCTTATTTAAAAGTGAAGATTTACCTACATTTGAGCGACCCGAAAAAACAATTTCCGGCATAATTGATGCAGGAAGTTGTTTTGATACACCCGCTGACATTTCATATGTTACATCATTAAAATTCATATTAATGCCTCTTTAAATACTTCATCCAAAGTTGTTACCGAAACAAACTTTATTGCTTTCCTAACTACTTCATCTATTTCATCTAAATCTGCCACATTTCCTTTTGGAATAATTACAGTTTTAATTCCGGACTTATATGCCGCCATAGATTTTTCTCTAAGTCCACCAATTGTTGTTACTCTACCTGTAAGTGTTATTTCACCTGTCATAGCTACTGAACCTTTAACCTTTCGCTTTGTTAAAGCAGAGAGAACACTGGTAGCAATTGTAACACCCGCAGATGGGCCATCTTTTGGTGTAGCACCTTCCGGAACATGGATGTGAATATCATTACGTTTATTGAAATCTTCTTCTAAATTAAACTTTTTAGAATTAGCACGAATATAACTAACTGCGATTTGAGCAGATTCCTTCATTACTTCACCAAGTGAACCTGTAAGTTCTACTCGTTTTTCACCAACCATTACTGATGTTTCTACTTCAAGTAATTCTCCACCAACTGCTGTCCAAGCAAGCCCATTTACAACACCAATTGAATCACCGCGTTTTGGTTTATCTGCATATTTAGGTGTTTTTAGATAAGTGTGAAGATCTTTTGGTGTAACTGTAACTGAATAATTTTTATCGCTAACTATTTGAAGAGCAGTTTTACGTGCAATAGTATGAAGTTCTCTTTCAAGATTTCGAACTCCTGCTTCTCTTGTATATTTACTTTCTATATCCCGAAGCGCCTTATCTGTAATTTTCAACTGTGTCCTAGTTACGCCGTTTGCTGCTAATGCCTTAGGTAAAAGATGTTTCTTTGCAATATGGAATTTTTCCTCAGAAGTGTAGCTGTAAAGGTCTATTACTTCCATCCTGTCAAGAAGCGGTGCCGGAATAGCAGATTTATCATTTGCTGTCGTAATAAATAAAACATCCGAAAGGTCGAAAGGTACGTCAATATAATGGTCTACGAAAGCTTTATTTTGCTCTGCATCAAGCACCTCAAGCATTGCTGAAGCAGGGTCTCCACGCATATCCGATGTCATTTTATCAATTTCATCAAAAAGAATAAGTGGGTTTCTCGTACCAGCTTCGTTAATCGCATTGATTACTCTACCCGGCATTGAACCTATATATGTCTTTCTATGACCTCTTATTTCCGCTTCATCTCTAATTCCACCGAGTGAAACTCGAGCATATTCTCTACCCATCGCTACTGCAAGCGACCGTGCGATTGAAGTTTTACCGGTACCCGGAGGTCCGGCAAGACAAATAATCTGACCTTTAACATCCGGTTTTAATTTTCTTACCGCTAAAAGTTCAATTATTCTATCTTTAACTTGATCAAGACCAAAATGATCTTTATCAAGTTGGCGTCGCGCCTTTTTAAGATCTAACTTATCTTTACTTTCTATATCCCAAGGAAGGTCTAAAACTGTATCAAGATACGTCCTTATTACTGTCGCTTCAGAAGCTGATGCTCCGCCCATTCTTTGAAGTCTGTCACATTCTTTAAGTAACTTATCTCTAGACTTTGAACTCATATGAATAATGCTATTAATCTTACTTCTGTACTCTTCTATTTCATTTGCAGAACCTTCTCCACCTAATTCTTCAGAAAGAGCTCTAATTTGCTCACGAAGATAAAATTCGCGCTGGTTATCATCTATTGCCTGTTCTACTTTATCTGCAATTTTGTTTTCAAGTTTAAGCACATTTATTTCAGCCGTCATTACCTCGCAAACTTTTTCAAGTCGAGTAATTGGATGTAATTCATCTAATATTTTTTGTTTTTCCGGAAAAGGTAAAGATACTACTGACGCAATATAATCCGCTATTGCTCCGGGTGTATTGTCATTTAAAATACGAAGCATTATATCCGGTGCAATTTTTGGAGTATATCTTGCATATTCATCAAAAATTCCACGCGACTTGCGAACAAGAGCTTTCGCATATTCCATCCTACTCTTTGCAAAACCCTTTTCAGGTCTTGGAATTATTGTTGCATAAAGAAAATCATCACTGTCTGTATGAAGCTTTTTAATACTTGCTCGCATTTCACCTTCAACAATAACTCTAATTTCATTAGATTCCGGAATACCTATAATTTGACGAACCTTGGAAAATACACCAGTTCTATACATATCATTTAGTCTTGGATCCTCCGTTGTAATATCTTTTTGAGTCACAAGGAAAATCTCACCGCCAAAATCCATGGCAGCTTTAACAGCATTTATTGACTTAGTTCTTGCTGCATCGAAATGCAAAACCATACCTGGGAAAACAACAAGTCCTCTAAGTGGCACTACCGGTATTGTCTTTAAGTTTTCCATATTCGCTCCTTTTTAAAACAGAGGAACTGTCAAGCGACAGTTCCTCCTATCTTACGCATTTTTGCGTTTCTTACTATCCGGGGACTGTACTAAGAGTGGTGACTGAGGTTTCTTATTCTCATTATACACAAGTTCAGGGTTAGCATTCTTTGTTACAGTATCCTTTGTAATTACTACCTTTTCAAGTTTTGTATCTGATGGACCATTAAACATAAGCGGTTGAAGAATTTTCTCAAGTACACCTCTAAGTCCACGTGCACCTGTTTCTTTTTCAAGTGTCTCTTTTGCAATAGCCTTAAGTGCACCATCTGTAAATTCAAGCTTTATACCATCCATCTTGAAAAGTTCAATATATTGTTTTACAAGCGCATTCTTAGGTTCTTTCAAAATACGGATAAGCGCTTCTTCATTTAAATCTTCAAGTGCTGTAATTACCGGAATTCGTCCTACTATTTCAGGAATAAGACCATATTTTACAAGGTCCTGTGGAATTACCTTGCTCATTGCTTCTGATAAATCCATTTCCTTTTTTTCTTTTATTTCTGCACCAAAACCAAGCTTACCTCGACCTTCACGCTTTTCTACTATCTTTTCTATACCGTTAAATGCACCACCACAAATGAATAAAATATCCTTTGTATCAACCTGTATAAATTCCTGTTGTGGATGTTTCCTTCCACCCCCCGGAGGAACATTTGAAACGGTACCTTCAAGTATTTTAAGAAGAGCCTGTTGAACTCCTTCACCAGATACATCTCTAGTAATTGAAGGATTCTCTGACTTTCTTCCTATTTTATCAATTTCATCTACATAGATTATTCCATACTCTGCACGTTTAACATCAAAGTCTGCTGCCTGAATAAGACGAAGAAGAATATTCTCTACGTCTTCACCTACATAACCAGCTTCCGTAAGTGTTGTTGCATCAGCGATTGCAAAAGGAACATCTAATGTCTTTGCAAGAGTTTGTGCAAGCAAAGTCTTTCCAACACCGGTGGGACCGAGTAGTAAAACATTACTTTTCTGTAATTCTACATCTGTTTCATCCTTGTAAAAAATCCTCTTGTAATGGTTATATACTGCAACAGAAAGAGCAATTTTTGCGTCATCCTGTCCAATTACATATTCATCAAGAATTTTCTTAATTTCCTGTGGTTTTAAAAGAGGCTTCTCCTCTTTTGGCATAGGTTTCTTTATAGAGGAACCTGCCGGAGTATCAACGATTTCACTACAGATTTCAATACATTCATCGCAAATATATACACCGGGACCGGCTATAAGCTTATCCACTTCGTCCTGTGTCTTACCACAAAAAGAACAAACAATTGGATTATTATCTTTAGGCATGAATCACACCTCCGATTTATCTCTTAGAAATTACCTTATCAATAATGCCATATTCAAGAGCTTCCTGTGCACTCATAAAGTTATCACGTTCAGTATCTCTTGCGATTGTTTCAATATCTTTACCGGTATTTTCTGCAAGAATTCTATTAAGGTTTTCTCTCGTCTTTAAAATATTTTCAGCAACAATTTTTATATCTGATGCTTGTCCTTTTGCACCACCTGATGGCTGGTGAATCATAATTTCACTGTTAGGAAGTGAATAACGTTTACCTTTGGCACCGGATGAAAGGAGAAATGCTCCCATTGAGCCCGCAAGTCCCATGCAAATTGTTGATACATCGCACTTGATGTACTGCATTGTATCATATATTGCAAAACCTGCTGTAACTGAGCCACCCGGACTGTTTATGTAAAGGCTGATATCTTTTTCTGCGTCCTGCCCTTCAAGATAAAGAAGCTGAGCTACAACAAGACTCGCTGTCTGGTCATTTACTTCATCAGATAAAACAATAATTCTATCGTCAAGCAAACGAGAAAAAATATCAAACTGGCGTTCGCCTCTGTTTGTCTGTTCAATAACATAAGGTACTAAACTCATAAGTTATCCTCCTTAAATTCAAACGGCGGAGAGGGGTTCCCTCACCGCCTCAAAGTTAATTAATCTATCTATTCGTTGGTTTAATCTATCCTACTTATCTGCTTTTTATCCGGTTCTTACCTAATTAGTCTTTTTCAGCTTCTTTCTTTTCAGCTGATTTTTCATCAGCCTTTACGGTTTCAATTTTAGCTGCATTCTTAACCAATTCTAAAGCCTTCTTAGCCTTAATATCTTCTGCAACATTTTCCGCCGGAAATGCATTTTTAACTACATCTGTTTCTACACCATACATTTCAGCCATTTCAGCAAATCTTGCATCAACATCTTCGTCAGTTACTTCAATTTTTTCAAGTTCTACTACCTTTTCAAGAGCAAGTTTACATTTAACCTGTATCTTTGCTCTATCAGCAAACTGTTCACGCATTGACTCTTGTGTCATGCCTGTGTAGGACATATACATTTCAAGATCCATTCCGGACTGTTTAATCTGATACCCGAACTCATTAACGGAGTCATCAATAGCACGTTCAAACATAACATCAGGAATTTCACCTTCTACAAGCTCAGCAAGCTGTGTTAGAATTGACTGTTCTACTTCCTGTTCTGCACGCTCTTCCTTTTGTTCCTTTAAATTTTTCTTTGTATCTTCTTTGAGTTCTTTAAGAGTATCAAACTCAGATACATCTTTTGCAAACTCATCATCAAGTTCAGGTAATTCCTTTTCCTTAATTGTATGAAGTTTAATCTTAAATGTTGCATCTTTATCAGCAAGTTCCTCTGAACCATACTCTTTTGGAAACTTAACCTGAATATCAAATTCTTCACCGGTCTTGTGACCAATTATCTGATCTTCAAATCCCGGAATAAATTGTCCGGTACCAAGCTCAAGCTCATATTCTTCAGCCTTACCACCGTCAAAAGCTTTACCATCTGTGAATCCTTCAAAGTCAATTGTTACAAGGTCACCTTTTTTAGCTTTTCTATCTACTTCAACCAAGCGAGCTGAACGTTCGAGCATCTGATTTATACTTTCATTTACTTCAGCAGCGGTAACATCTGTTACCATCTTTTCAACCTTAAGACCCTTATATTCACCAAGTTTAATTTCTGGCTTTACAGTAACCTTAAGTGTAAATTCAATTCCATCTGAACCGACTTCACCAAAATCAAGGTCAGTTGGCGAGTCAACAATTTCAAGACCGGCTTCATTGATAGCAGCTTCAACTGTTTCAGGATACACAATATCAAAAGCATCATTGTAGAATACTTCTTCGCCATAAGTCTTTATAATCATTGCCTTTGGAGCCTTACCTTTACGAAATCCCGGCAACTGGAACTGTTTTTTATTTTTTTGATAAGCCTTTTCAATGGCTTTCTGCCATGCTTCTTTCTCAACTGTAATTGTCAATTCATAGAGATTTGTCTCAATCTTCTTTGAAGACTTTAAACTCATTTTTATGATCCTCCCAAATGTCCTGTACTAAAAACTAATATATTATAACAAATACAATTATACAATGCTACAACTTTTTTGAAAGTGTTACCAGCTTAGGTGTGAAACCTAAAGCATCTGCGGAAACAAGGTCAAATTCAATGCCCTTGTAAATTCCCTTAAAAGCATAATTAATTGTATTGCCATGAAGGTGTGCGTAATAACATTTTTTGATATTATTTTCTATTAAAACTTCCATGATTGGTTCACAGATTTTTTCTCCTGTAAGTGGCGGATAATGTAAAAATACAACGAGCTCTTTTCCAATTTTCTGTGCCACTTCAATTGAAAGTTTTAATCTTCCAACTTCTCTATTTAAAATCTTTTCTGCATGGTCACTTTCATCATCAAAAAACCAACCGCGAGTGCCACAAATTGCCATGTCTTCAACGTCGTATGCGTTATTGAAAAGAAACTTAATTGTAGTAAATCCATTCTCTTCAAGGAAACGATTCATCTTTGTTAAAGTATCCCACCAAAAATCATGATTTCCTTTTCCAATAATTTTCGTTCCCGGAAGTCTATCTAAAAATCCAAAATCAGCTTTAGTATCCTCTAAATTTAAAGCCCAAGAAATATCTCCCGGAATGATAACAGTATCCTCCGGTTCAACTAGTCTTATCCAGTTTTTTTCAAGACGACTTTCATAATCCTGCCAACCACTAAATATATCCATCGGCTTATCAGTTGAAAAAGATAAATGTATATCGCCAATTGCAAAGACCGACATTTATTACTCCTTTAGACTAGATGTTTTTTAAATACTTTTTGAATACTTTTCGGATACTTTTTGGGTGCTTTTTAAATACTTAAAAAAATGAAACTGTGTCTTTAAATATACTGCATCCTTAAATGTGAAGAAGGTCGTATACGCAATTTTCCATCTCATCTATATCCACAATTTTTGTAAATCTAATTTTCTTATCCTGAAGATTTGCAAGAGGTGTTGGAATTGTCGTATTTGTAAGCTTTGACAATTCTGTTATCATTGAAAACTCATCTATATTTGGTTTTTTACCTTTAAGTGCTGTTAAAACACTCTTTGCAAACTTGTACGGACTTGCAGTTGCAGCAATTATAGTTGGTGTTTTATCACCTGTTTTTTCCACATAATCGTTATATACACCAATTGCAACTGCAGTATGTGTATCTGAGAGATATGTTGGATATGTTTGATTAATTGTTTTCTCTACATTTTCTTCTGTAAGAAATCCTGCTTCAAATAAAGTTTTTATTTTTTC
Source organism: Oscillospiraceae bacterium (assembly GCA_012520505.1). GTDB lineage: Bacteria > Bacillota > Clostridia > Oscillospirales > Acutalibacteraceae > UBA1227. Next base: position 80,461 of record JAAYOC010000024.1, on the reverse strand, counting down.
TTTAAGTTCAGGCTTAACTTGATACCTTCCTTGTGTTGAAAGCTCTTTCATATACGCCCTTATTTCTTCATCATTTTCCCCCGAAAGATGAAATAATAGTCTTTCAAGGTTACTGGAAATTAAAATATCCATTGATGGTGAAGTAGTTGTATAGAAAGGTCTGTTCCTATTGTATTCACCAGTCTTAAGAAAATCTGTAAGTACGTTATTTGTATTTGAAGCACAAATTAATGTCTTAACCGGAATTCCCATCTCTCTTGCATAATAAGCAGCAAGAATATTGCCAAAATTTCCTGTTGGAACTACCACATTTATCTCTTTAAGACCTGGATTTTTTTCTAGGTAATCACAGTATGCACTACAGTAATAAACAATTTGTGGTACAAGACGACCCCAATTGATCGAATTTGCAGACGAGAACATCATCTTATTTTCAGCTAGTTTTGCTGAAACATTTTTATTTGTTAAAATCTTTTTTACTCCGGTCTGTGCATCATCAAAATTCCCCTTTATTGCACAAACACCAACATTTTTACCTTCCTGTGTTGCCATCTGAAGTTTTTGCATTGGACTTACGCCATCTGCAGGATAAAATACTAAAATTCTTGTCCTATCAACATCTTTAAAACCTTCAAGTGCTGCTTTACCCGTATCACCTGAAGTTGCAACTAAAATAATTATTTCCTTATCAGGTGCAACTCTCTTAGATGCCGTCGTCAAAAGATATGGAAGAATTTGAAGTGCCATATCCTTAAAAGCACAAGTTGGACCCCAGAAAAGTTCAAGAATTTCTGCATTCCTATTTAAAGTTGCAAGAGGAGCAATCTTTTCAGATGCAAATTTCCCTTCTCTGTATGCACCATTTACGCAATGTTCAAGTTCCTCAGGTGTAAAATCTGTGAGATACAGTGAAAGTATTTTCTTAGCTCTCTCTGTATATGACATTAAAATCATTTCTTCAATATCCTTTTGTGAAATCTTTGGAATTTCACATGGCACAAAGAGACCGCCTTCCTCTGAAATTCCTCTCGTAATTGCCTCAGAAGATGTTACTTTTAAATTTTTATTTCTTGTGCTTGTATACAGCATTGTTCTCTCCTTAAAATGCATTTTTTATATATGTTATTCTTTTTGTTTTTGAATTTACTTCGACACAATCAAACCTTGGTTGCAAATTTTGATATTTTTTATTGTATGCTAAAAAATATTGTGCTGTTTTTATAATCTTTCTCTGTTTTGATACTGTTATTGCTTCAAAGCCTGTAGTAAAAGCATCTTGTTTTCGTGTTTTAACTTCAATAAAACAAATGAAATTCTCTTTTTTAGCAATAAGGTCAATCTCTCCAAAACGGCAGCTGTAATTTTTTTCTATTATTTCATAATTTTTGTTTTGAAGATATTTTGCTGTTAATTCTTCTCCTTTTCTGCCAATTTCATTCATTCGTGTTCCTCAATTAAGAAAGTTCTTTGATGAAAAAAGATTCTTTGCTCATCAATTTACCTTTCATTTTATTTATGTTCGTCTAAATTCTTTAAAAAGCTCAACCTATGAATTTCTGAAATTCCATACTCATTTATTTTCTCATAATGAAGTTTTGTTCCATAACCTTTGTGTCTTTCAAATTCATACTCAGGAAAAAGTTTTGCCATTTCCAGCATATACCGGTCCCTTGTAACTTTAGCAAGAATTGAAGCTGCAGCAATACTCATAGATTTAGAATCACCTTTAACCAAAAGTTTTGTTTCAATTTCCAGCTTTGGATCTCTGTTGCCATCAACAAGAGCAAAATCAGGTTTATTTTTAAGCCCCTCTACTGCCCTTTTCATCGCAAGATAAGTTGCGTTTAATATATTAATTTCATCTATTTCTTTTTCAGAAGCTGTGGCAATACAGTAATCAATTGCTTTTTCAACAACTATATCAAAAAGTGCTTCTCTTTTCTTTTCAGTAAGCTTTTTAGAATCATTAAGTCCAGGTATTTCTGTACCTGACTTCAAAATTACAGCAGCTGCAAATACCGGTCCTGCCAAGGGGCCTCTGCCTGCTTCATCTATTCCACAAACTAAGCTATATCCACTGTTTATTGCATTTAATTCATATTCGTAATTTGGCGTTTCCATTGTTTTCATATCATGGTCTTTCAAAAGTTAATCGCCCCAACATTCCACTACGATATTCATCAAGAAGGGTGTTTGCCGCACGTTCTGTGTCAATCTCTCCACCTTTGATTTTCATACCTCGGGCCTCACCAATTTTTTCAAGAAGTTCATATGGTTCCTCATCGCCAACCATTATTTTATAGCGTTCTTCTAAACGTTCTTTATAATCCTCACTTAAAATTTTAAGAAGACGAACAGCTATGGTTTCCACATCAAGAATTTCATCTTTAACAGAACCAATAAATGCTAATTTATCCCCAACAGCAGGGTCTTCAAATTTAGGCCAAAGTACACCCGGAGTATCTAAAAGTTCAATACCGTTACCACAAACAATCCATTGTTGCATACGGGTAACTCCCGGTATGTCAGCAGTTTTTAATTTATTTCGCCCGCTCATCCTATTGATAAAAGTAGATTTCCCGGTATTAGGAATTCCCACTACCATTAAACGAAGGGCCTTACCCGGCATTCCTTTATCAATATTATTTTGGATTACATCCTTCAAAACTTCTTTAACTAAATTATCAAATTGGTTTAAATTCTGTCCCGTTTTACAATTACATGCCAGAGCGGCTATTCCCTGTGACTTGTAATATTCAATCCATTGTTTAGTAGCTCCATTGTCAGCTAAATCAAACTTATTCAAAAGTATAATTCTAGGCTTTGACTGAGTGAGTTCATCAAGCTCCGGATTTCTTGAACTGATTGGAATTCTAGCATCAACAATTTCAACCACTGCATCTACTAAAGGCAGTGATTCTTTTATCTCCCTGCGGGTTTTAGCCATATGGCCCGGGAACCATTGTACTGTTTGCTTTTGAAAATCAGCCATTTCTTTACCTATCTTTTTATTGTATCACTCATTATATTTGTTCATAATATTCATCAATGTATAAATCTAATTTTTCAATAATCTCTTTATCAATTTCAGGATCAAATTTTCTTGCAAAAAATGCATCGCTTTCAATTATTTTTTCATAATCATTTATTGTTAACGTGTTAGGATTTCCCTTATTTAATCCGTTTTTATGATCAGACCAATCTATATATCTCAAAGAATTATTTATCACTTTTTCTTTAAACGGGGAATCTTCATTCATTATTATAGATTGAAATATTAATTCATCTATACATAACGAATATTTAAAATATTCTTCAAAACCATCCTCTTCATATTTTTTTAATATATACTCTGCTGCTTTTGGAGTAATATTAAACCAAGTCGAACCACCATATGGTCTATAGTTTTTTATAAATGGTTTATGCATTATAAAACTACACAACTTAGTTATATATCTATTTTTATAGTGGTTATAGGCATATCTGTACCTTATATCCCATTTATCTTTACCTACTTCACTGTAACTTATAAACTCTTTATCAAGATTTGCCTTTTTACTAAAAAACTTAACTAATTCATTAATTGGTTTTATAGGATAATCTTGTCCACTTATATAGATAATTCGATCATATTTTATTCCAGATGAAAGTATTTCTCTTATACTATTCATTGTGGCAATAGTTTGAGATATTTCACCCCATTTAACATCTATTCTATTTTCAACAAAATAACAGCCTTTAAAATCGTCTTCACTCACATCAAATTTAGAATCAGCATTAACCCAAATATCAATCTTCTCATCTTTAATTCTATTAACAATTCTATTGATAAATTCCTTGTTCTTATGTACTTGTATTAAAATACAAATTTTCATATTTTAAATTCCTTTCCATATTAGAGCATTGTTCTTTTTATTTCATTTTTAAAAGGGGTTAGACCGTCCCATCTCACCCTTCAAAAAACACCAATTTTTGACTGTTTTTTATGTTTTTGACTTAATTTTATTTAATCACTCAATATAAGCTTCAAATTTTCTTCAGTTATAGTTCTCAATACAGGTGATTTGCCGTACTCAAAACCATATTTGTCCCTCGTAGAATCGTCAACTACAAGTATTTTTTCAGCATATTCACTGTAAAGTATGTCAAGTAATATAATGTCACCTTCAATGGTATTGGTTCTTGGCGTTTAAGCAGTGCTTAAACTACGTTCTTTATGAGATTACTGACTATATTTGTAGAGTTATTGATTATATTTGTTATATAATGTCATATCTACAAAACCATCGTCAGTTATGGCATATTCTGCTTTACCTAGCATATAATCGTTATTAATGAGACCAATTATGGTTGAGCGAGAATCAATTGAACCTTGTCTGTTGTCTCCCATTACGAACGAATATCCTTTTGGGACTGTCACAGGAAATGTCATATCATAACTGTTAGTTGTCTCATTTTTTATATAGCTACTTTCGTCAAGTATAGCACCGTCATAGTAAACTGTACCGGTCTCAAAATCTATATCAATTGTATGTCCTTCAGTTGCAATTACACGTTTAATAATAGTTTCATTAATGTCATTTGGCTGCGAGATTACAACTACATCGCCATAGCGAGGCTTATAATCACCAACCTGTGAAATAAGTACCCAGTCTGTATGATGTAATGTAGGTTCCATAGATTCTCCTATAACGCCTACAAATCGCACAAAAAAGGTGAATATTATCATCAAAATAAATGTAGCGGAAACAAAAACACTTACTGCCTCATATACAAAACTTATTCCTCTGTCTGTTCTATACTCATCCATTTAATTTGCCTCCAATGAAAATATCATTTTCCCAACAACATATTGTTCATTTATAAGTCCTACATTTGGTGATCTTGAATCAAGCGAATTATTTCGATTATCACCTAAAACGAAGATATAACCTTCAGGTATAGTGAGCGGAAATTTTGGTCCGCCTTCAAATTCTCTCTCTGTTTTTTCTGCGATGTATGGTTCTTCAAGGACAATGCCGTCAACCTCAACTGTTCCTTTTTCAAAATCTATGTCTATGGTTTGACCGGAAGTTGCAATTACACGCTTTATTAAAGCTTCTTCATCTTCCCTGTGGATAACAACTATATCGCCTGTTTTAAAAGAACTTAAAAATGGAGAAAAAATTATGCTCTGTCCATCATGAAGAGTAGGCACCATTGAAGTGCCGTTTACAATTGCTACTCTTAAAAAACAAACCAGCACTATTGTAACAGCAAGAATTGATGAACAAAATGTTGAAACTATATCATAAGCACCCTGAAGTGCCTTGGTTTTCAAGTTTTTTTGCTCTTCTTCTCTTTGGTCTACACTATAATAAACTTTCTTCATAATGTACTCCCATAAATTAATTACATCTAAACAATTATTATACAAAAATAATACGTAAAATACAAGAAAGCATAAAGTATGAAACTATAATGAAAATTACGACAAAACAAAACAGCGAGGATTTTTCCCCGCTGTTTTTATTCTTATTTAATTTGCTCTTTAACCTTGGCAGCTTTACCAACGCGCTTACGAAGATAATAAATCTTAGCACGACGTACCTTACCGGAACGTACAACTTCAACTTTTACTACATTAGGTGAGTTTACAGGGAATACTTTTTCAACACCAACACCATAAGATAAACGACGAACTGTGAATGTTTCAGAAACACCACTACCACGACGAGCAATTACTGTACCTTCAAAAATCTGAATTCTTTCACGGTTACCTTCTTTAATATTTATGTGAACTTTGACAGTATCACCAATACCAAACTTTGGCTGTTCTTCTTTTACTTGTTCCCCTGCAATAATTTTAAGTGCATCCATGTTTTGTTTCCTCCTAAAAAATAATCAGAACGTTCATACACGGTAAATGCAGAGGACCGTCCGGGAAGTCGCATAAGAGCTTTTGCTGAAATGCCTTGATATAATAGCAAATAAAAATACTTAATGCAAGTATTTTTTTATCTGTTTGCTAAAACCTTCTTTATTATTGCTATCATTGTAGTGAAAAAAATACTTCCGGCAAATAAAACCGCAAAGAAAATACATGCTACTGAATAAAATTCAATATTAGGACACATCTCCACCTGAGTAGGAGACATGTAAGGAAGATTTACTTTATAAACTTCGGTCCAAGCAGCATAATAAGACATCGTAATAAACGAAGAAATCGCTCCACCCAAACCAAGAATTACCGGAATAATCATATAGAGAGTATTTTTTAACACATTCACCAAACAAAGAATTTGGAATATCAATATTACTATCAATGCAATAACAAAAATTACTACCGGTACGGCAAAACTTACCATTTGATCAAGAAAAGCGATTGGACTTGTTGCTCCCATGATTAATCCTCCTTTTGATATGCTTCGAGTCTATAAATTGGAAATCCCTTTGCTACAAATTTGCTTTCATATTCTGTGATAATATTCCCCTCGAAATTAGAATTATGTAGGTCAAGACTTACATTTTTAATCTTAAACCCCGCCTTTGTAAATTCTTCTATTGAATATTCAAAAAAATGCATGTTGTCGGTTTTTTGATGAATTTCTGCATTTGGTTTTAATATTTTTTTATATATCTTTAAATACTTTTGGTTTGTGAGTCTACGATTTTCATATGTGTTTTTTGGAAACGGACAAGAAAAGTTTAAATAAATACCATCAATTGATTTTTCCGGAATATAACCTTCCAAATATTCTGCACCGCATTCCAAAAAACGAAGATTTTTAAGTTCTAATTTTTGAGCAGCTTCAGCGCCAACTATGATTACATTTGCAAGCTTTTCAACTGCGATATAGTTTATATCAGGATTTCTTTTTGCAATTTCAACTGCAAATTGGCCTTTTCCACAGCCTATTTCAAGCATTACCGGATTATCGTTTTTGAAAATTTCTTTAAAGTCTAAGTATGCGTTAAAGTTTATTGCTACCGCATCATTTAAGTCTGGATGTTCAGGTGAAAACAGATATTCACTACAAGCTTTTAATCTTTGCGGTAGATTTTTCTTTCTACGCATCCTCATTTTGTCTACTCCTCTACCTCTGAATCTTCTACTTCAAGTTTATCTGTCTCGAACTCATCTTCTTTAAAGTCATCCGTCTCCATTTCCTCTGTTTCTATATTTTCTAACTCTGATTCAAATTCTTCCAGTTCCAAATCGTCTACATCTAAGCTAGCCTCAATACTCTTAATATCACTGTTCAAAATACCTTTTTCCTCAAGTTTTCTTGCCTTTAATAGTTCTCTTTCAAGCTTCTTTTTACGACGACTGTGTACTTTAAATACAAAGTTCTTTGCACCTGAGAAAAAATAAATAGACGCAAGAGTGCTTACTATGCCTATACTAGCTAATTCATTTCGCATATTCCTTGACATGTACTCATAAACTTTATCATAGTCCACACTTGAAAGGAGCTCGTATACAACATCACCGAGTTTCATGTCACGAACCATTTTTATCATTTTATCTCCAAGGAAGGTGTCATAAACTGAATTAAGCATTACACCAAATTCCTCACGGTTAAGGCCAACTAGATTAATAATAATGGAAGAAATTGTAACATCTTCAAGTTGACCGAAAAGTCTAAAGAAGAAATCAGTGAACTTGCCTGCTGCGTCATCTACTAAAAAGCGGTCAATTGCTGTTGCAATTGTGGAGGCCGCTGCTGCTGTAAATTTATCATTGAAAAGCATTGAAGCAAGCGTCCCCTCAGAGACCAATCTAAGTAAATTAACAACTTCTCCTGTTAAAGATTCTATGATTGCGTCTCTGTCCGCTTTATCTGTCAAAAGACGCTGGAAAAGTTCACGAAGAACATCTTTGGATTTTTCTCTATCAAATATACTAAACTTATTTAAAACGGACGAAATAAAAGTATTAAGCGAATAGTGATCTAAAAATTCAAATACAAACCAAAGTGTCCGTTCTCTTAATTTATCCTTAAGATGAAAGATTTCCGCCAATGAACAAAGTGCAGAAGCAGAAAATGGAAGCATTTTGTTAAGTGCAACCCGTGTAATTTTAGCTATATACTTTTGAGAGAATGGTAAAAGACCCTGAACTGTAACTTCAAAGTTTTCCTTCAATTTAACTTTTTGTTTCGGAGCAAGAATTACTTTCTGCAAAACTGTACTTCCTACATATGCAGCTGCTCCGATTGCAATTACATCTGGAGTAAATTTTATTTTTTTCTTTCTTGCCATCAGTTACCACCTTATTTGTTTTATCAAAAACTGTCTAAAAATCATGGAATCATTAAAGATTACAAAGATTATAAAATTCTTTACCATAATTAGTCAAGGCTATAAAAATCTTTGCCATCTAAAGTCAGCATTTTTTTACGAATTATATGTGCTGAATCAAAACTAATTTCAAGCCTCTCCTCAATTAGATTTAAAACTAAAAATGGATTGATTCCAAAACTATTGTTACTGGTTAAAATCATCGTAATTACGTTCGTTTCTCTATTATCATTCCAATTTTTTAGGCTCTGTATATTTTCTGTCAAGGAAATTTCCTTTACAACCTTGCGTTTTCCCTGTTTTCCTAACTTCGAAACCGTAAGTCCCGGTGTAGTCAAAAGCTCATAAACCGCTTTATCAAAGGCTTCAAGTGACATTGCTCTTTGTTTTATTTCAATTATATATTGTGAAAAGCCAACTTCAGAAGCCTTAATTTCAGGTTCATGACAAGATAGTATTTTTATACCTTCAGGCATCTCCTTTTCAAGACGAATTTTTATCTCATCAAAACCCATATTTTTTACTTTTATATCAAGGATTTCATTTAAACCTTCTATGCCAAGCGATAAAGGCATTGCAAAAGTCATATATGGTTTTGGATTAAAACCTTCTGTAAAAATAATTGGTATATTTGCTCTTTGAAAAGCCCTCTGAAAACAACGCACCAAATCAAGGTGAGAAATGAAACGGGCATTATCTGTCTTTGAAAAAATAATTCTAACATTTTGCACCGCATTCACCTCCATTTAAAGATGCCGCACCACAAGCAGAACATTTAATTCTACAATGTGCAGTGGTCTCACTTTTATAAGCTTTTTTAGCCTCGCGTATCAAAAATTCTTTTGTAATTCCATAATCAAGATGATCCCAAGGTAAAATTTCAGCAAATTCTCTTCTTCTATTAGCATACCACTCCGGATCAATTCCTAAATCTGAAAAAATTTCCATATAAATATCAAAATTAAAGTGTTCAAACCAGGAATCAAACTTACAGCCTCTCTTCCATGCTTCAAGAAGAATAGGACTAAGTCGTCTATCTCCTCTTGCAAAAACAGCTTCAAGAAAGACCGAATTAATATCATGTGCTGACACATAAATCTTAGATTTTGGAGCTCTCGCTTCATTACGAAGGTATTCACTCTTTTCAATTAAAGATTTTCTATGTTCTTGTGGTTCCCATTGAAAAGGAGTATGAGGCTTTGGAACAAAAGATGAGGCGCTTATTTTAACGGTTGGAACCTTTCCTTTCGGTCTATTTGACAAAGCATAAAATTCATCAACAATACGACGAGAAAGTGCAATTATTTCTTCAACATCTTCCTTTGTTTCAGTTGGAAGACCTAGCATAAAATAAAGCTTTACTGTAGTCCATCCGGACGAAAAAGCAATACGAACGGTATTCATAATTTCCTCTTCAGAAATATTCTTATTTATTGCATCACGAAGTCTTTGTGATCCTGCCTCAGGAGCAAAAGTTAGGCCACTTTTACGAATAAGTTTAAGCTTCTCTATAAGTTCATTTGAAAAATTATCTACCCTAAGAGAAGGAAGCGAAATATTTATCTTTTTTTCTGTAGTCCAATCTATCATAGAAGAAAGAAGCGGTTGTAGCTCTGTATAATCACTTGTTGAAAGGGAAACCAAAGATATTTCATCATAACCTGTTGAATCTATAAGATTTCTAGCATTATTATCTATTACCTGCCATGGTTTTTCTCTAATTGGTCTATAAATAAAACCTGCTTGACAAAAACGACAACCTCTAATACATCCTCTAAAAACCTCGGTTGATACACGGTCATGCACAATATTGATAAAAGGAACTATAAACTTATCCGGATAATAAACTGAAGCTAAATCTTTCACGACTCTTTTACGTACAACTGCCGGAGCCCCTTTTTGAGGTTTTATTTCTCTTATTGTACCGTCCTCGTTATACGACACATCATAAAGTGACGGCACATAAAGTCCTTCAATTTTTGTGCAAGCAATTAAGAACTCTTCTTTACTTTTTCCTGCGTCCTTATATTTTTTGTAAAGATCTAAAAACTCCATCATAAGTTCTTCACCATCGCCCAGTTGAAAAACATCAATAAAATCTGCAAGTGGTTCCGGATTAGAAACGCATGGACCACCTGCAATAACAAGATTTGAAAGGTCTTTTCTTTCCTTTGCAAGAAGAGGAATTCCGGCTAAATCAAGCATATTAAGAACCGTAGAAAAAGAAAGTTCATATTGCAAAGTAAAACCTATTACATCAAACTCTGTCAAAGCATCCTTGCTTTCCAAAGCGAAAAGAGGAATCCCTTCTTTTCGCATCTGTGCCTCCATATCTATATCCGGTGCAAAACAGCGCTCACACCATGTATCTTCCCGTTCATTAATCAAAAAATAAATAATCTCCATTCCAAGATGAGACATACCTATTTCATATTTATCCGGAAAACAAAAAGCAAAGCGTAATGAAACATCCGCCGGAATTTTTATTATTGAGTTTAGTTCACCACCGATATACCTTGCCGGTTTTTGAACAAGCGGTAAAATTTTATATAGCTTTTGTTTCATCACTATCTCCTACAAAATCTCCTTCAAATTTTATACCTTCTTTACAGTAAATCTGTAAGACAACATTTATTACATTCTTGCAATACTTTATTGTTACCTTAAATGTTTTTAAACGCACTTAACATTAATTATTTATGCACAAAAAATGTTAACACAATAGAGTTCGCAAGTCAAAGATTTAGAGACAGAAGACAAAGATGAAAAAGACCCGCATTTGCAGGTCTTTTTTTACAGTTTTTTACAATTGTTTCTTTTATTTTTTTTGTTTTTCTTCAAGTGTTTCCGGTGCATTTGTTGGTTGAATAGCGCCTATGTAATAAGACTTATTTTTCTCTCGAAGTGTAATTTTTACATACTTTGATGCATCTGGTTCAACTATATTTCCGTGTTCATCTTGTACCCAGTCACTACCTGAAAGATATGCAACTGTGAGAATAATTGTATCACTCTTTTTGGTAATTTCGAGCACCTTTGGGACGTATGTAGCTTCAACACCTGTGATAGGAATTTTATATCCCTGTTTTTCAGCATCATATTCAATCTCAAAAGCATTTGAATAAACACTCTGGTGTTCTATTTCAACATCGGTACCAAAGAGTTTTATAAAATTATCTTTAACATCGTTTTCAGGAATAATGATGTAACCTTCTTCAGTTGTATATTCGTCGGTACCTATATCACTCTTAATTATTGCCCAAACTGAAACTTCAATGAGTTGTGTCATCTTCGCTTTTGTAACATCATCAAACTCGTCAATGTCATTCATTACAACCGGAACTAACATCTTTTGATATTCCAACTTTTCTGAAGTCTTATCAAAAACTGTATCCTTGATTGCACTAACTGCAGCAACTATAGCAAACACAAGTCCTATAATTGCAAAAATTATTACAATAATACCGAGTGGTTTTACCCACTTTTTTTCTGGAGTACTCATACGTTACCTCCTTATCTTCTGCCACCTTTGCGGAAATTATTATTCCTTCTTGGTGGCTGCGCATCTGAAATGTCGTTTTCTAAAACTGCACCCTCTACTTCAACAAGAGCATCTCTTCTTGAAAGATTAATTCTATTTTGGTCATCGATTTCAAGAACCTTAACAATAATTTCATCGCCAACTGCAACTACATCTTCTACTTTTTCTGTGCGCTTAACATCAAGTCGGCTGATATGTACAAGTCCTTCCTTACCCGGAGCGATTTCAACAAACGCACCAAAACTCATAAGTCTTGTTACAACACCCTTATAGATTGCACCTACTTCTGGGTCGTTAGCAATTGTCTCTACCATAAAGATTGCACGTTCAGCATCTTCAAGGTCTAAAGCAGATACAAATACCTGTCCATCATCATTTACATCTACTTTACAGTTACATTCAGCACAAATCTTCTGAATTACTTTGCCCTGTTTTCCAATTACATCGCCAATCTTTTCAGGATCTATCTTTATTGTAAGCATCTTTGGAGCATATTTTGAAAGCTCCGGACGAACCTCCGGTATAGTTTTAAGCATAACATCATCAAGAATGTGAAGACGAGCTTTTCTTGTCTTTTCAAGAGCTTCTTTGATAATTTCCGGTGTAAGGCCATGAACCTTAAGGTCCATCTGAATTGCGGTAATACCGGTATGTGTACCGGCTACCTTGAAGTCCATATCTCCATAGAAATCTTCAAGCCCTTGGATGTCTACCATTGTCATATAATCGCCATATACACCTGCATCGCCTGTAATAAGACCACAAGAAATACCTGCAACCGGCGCTTTAATTGGAACACCTGCAGCCATAAGTGCGAGAGTTGAAGCACAAATTGCCCCTTGCGATGTAGATCCGTTTGAAGAAAGGATTTCTGAAACCACACGAATTGCGTATGGAAAATCTTCAACTGTTGGAAGTACCGGAATAAGAGCACGTTCTGCAAGAGCACCATGTCCAATTTCACGACGACCCGGACCTCTTGGAGGTCTTGTCTCGCCTACAGAGTATGATGGGAAATTGTAGTGATGAATATAACGTTTTTCGGTTTCTTCATCAAGTCCGTCAAGCTTCTGTGCATCTGATAAAGGTGCAAGTGTTGCAATCGAGAGAACTTGAGTCTGTCCACGTGTAAAAAGGCCTGAGCCATGAACTCTTGGAAGAAGGTCAACCTCCGAGTTGAGTGGACGGATATCATCAATACCACGACCATCAACACGCTTCTTTTCTTCTTTTAGCCAACGACGAACTACCTTTTTTTGGATTAAATCTATAATTTCATCGATTTTATCTTCTCGATCTTCAAACTGCTCGTCAAACTTTTCATGAACCTTCTCATATATTGGAAGAAGTCTTTCATCTCTAACTTTTTTATCATCCGTATCAAGAGCATGCTCGACATCTGTTAAACAAAAATCTTCTATTTCAGCTAAAATTTCCGGATTCGGGTCATTAGATTCAAATTCAAATTTCGGTTTGCCTATTTCAGAAACAATACCATTGATAAATTTAACAATTTCCTTATTTACCTCATGACCGGCCATTATACATTCAAACATCTTATCCTCTGGAATTTCATTTGCACCGGCTTCAATCATAGCTACAAGATCTGCTGTTGACGAAACTGTAAGAACAAGTTTCGTATTTTCTCTCTGTTCAAGTGTTGGATTAATTACAATTTCACCATCAACTAAACCAACATTTACAGACGAAATTGGACCGGCCCAAGGAATATCTGAAATTGCAATTGCACAAGATACACCAATAGCTGCTGTAATTTCAGGTGAACAGTCCGGATCTACAGACATTATTGTTGCAACAACAGAACAGTCATTTCTCATATCCTTTGGGAAGAGTGGACGAATTGGTCTATCAATGCAACGACCGGCAAGAACTGCTTTGTCTGTTGCTTTACCTTCTCTTCTCTGAAAAGAACCCGGAAATCTTCCTACTGAATACATTTTCTCTTCATAATCTACTGATAGAGGAAAATAATCCACACCTTCACGTGGTTTTGTAGAAGCCGTTACTGTGCAAAGAACTGCAGTTTCACCATAACGAGCTAAAACCGCTGCATTTGCAAGTTCAGCCATTTTACCTGTCTCAATAATAAATGGTCTACCTGCAAGAGTTGTTTCATAAACCTTAAAGTTTTCAAACATATTTATACCTTCCTTATTTAATTTTCTTGGAAGCCTCTAAGGTTTAGCAATAAATAAAACATCCCAGTTGCTATTTACTGTATTACATTACTTTACACCAAGATGCTTTATTCACTGCTAAAACCAATTGTTTAAGGCTCCCTTTTTGATGCCCTGAAAAGCAATTTGAGGCAGATGGAAAATTCTCCATCTGCCTTTCAGCTTCTTATTTTCTAAGACCAAGTCTTGAAATAATTGAACGATATCTTTCAATATCATTCTTTTGAAGATAATTTAAAAGATTTCGTCTACGACCTACCAACTTAAGAAGACCTCTTCTTGAGTGATGGTCAGAGCTATGTTCGTTAAGATGCGCTGTTAAATCGCTAATTCTCTTTGAAAGAACTGCAATTTGAACTTCCGGAGAACCGGTGTCTCCTTCATGAGTTGCGTACTCAGCTATAATAGCTTGTTTTTCTTCCTGCGTCATTTGCTTCACCTCATTAAAATAATATCCAAAATCCTAGCGCACGGTAGGTGAATACCCTTTGGGTTTACTCCGTACTCCAAGAAAAAGGCTCGTTTACTATACCACAGCTATTTAAAATTGTAAAGTATAACTGTACTAAAAACTACAAAACAACCATTACGTAATTGCTGTGCAATTTTACTGAATTAATACTGCGACTTACTATGGCATACCTAATCATTTTACTGCGTAATTTTATTGACTAAAGTTCTAGCAGTTCTTATGTCATCGTGAATTTGTTCTTCAAGCTCTTTTATACTTTCAAACTTTTTTTCAGGTCTTATAAATGAAAGTAAACTTATCTCAAGAGGTCTACCATAAAGATTTCCTCTAAAATCCAAAATATGAGTTTCACTACCTCGTTTTTCATCCCCTATTGTTGGACGAACTCCTATGTTTGTAACAGCATAAAATTTTTTTCCATTATATGTAGTGCTTGACAAATATACACCATGCCTTGGTTCTACGATATCTAAGCAAGGTGGAAGATTAACCGTTGGACTTCCAATTAAAGAACCTCGTTTATCACCATAAGCTACTGTTTGACGAAAAGTAAACGGACGACCAAGCATTATATTAGCTCTTTCTATTTCTCCATTTTCTATAGCCTCACGAATTCTTGAAGAACTTATAGCCTCACCTTCAAAATCAAGTTCAGCAGCCATTTTAAACTTTATATCATTTTTACTACAAAGCTTTTTAAGAAGTTCAGGAGTGCCTACACCACCTTTACCAAAGGTATAGTTGAAACCACAACAAACTCCTTTGGCACCCATTCTTCTTTTTATAATCTTTTCAAAAAATTCTTCCGGAGAAAGGTCTTTCATTCTCTTAAAATCAAGAAAACAAAGAGTGACACCTAATTTTTTAAATTCTCTGTTTCTCGTCTCATCATCAAAAATCTTAGGTAATGGTTCTCCCGTTAGTATCGTACTTGGATGTTCTCTAAAAACTAATGCATACGGTTTTGCGCCGAGAGACTCAGCTAATTTTTTTGTTTCATTTATAACCGACATGTGCCCTCTATGAAGGCCATCAAAGTTGCCAAGCGCAACTACGGATGCCATATGCGTTTCTCCTTTATCTATTCAATAAAAACTCGTTTAAATTTAAGTTCGTTTTCTTCTATATTTGCCTCTCCAAGACCTATAAATTCAGTCTCATTATACACTCTGTAAAGTCCATCAGCTTTACAGCCTTTAGTTTTTTGCAAATTTAATGAGCCCCCATTCTTAAAGCGATATGCCTGTCCAGGTGTCACAAATACCTTAGGATAAATATTAAAAGCCTCTTCCACGGTAATAATTCTTGGATTTCTTTCAAGGTCTTCAATGGTTAATGCATTCTCTATTTTAAACCCTGATGACATTGTACGTCTAAGCGCCATCATCGTAGCACCTGTTCCAAGATCTTGCCCAATATCATCAATTAGAGTTCTAATATACGTGCCCATAGAACATTCAATATAAAGGATATATTCTTCATTATTTATTTTCTCAATTTCTAATTTTTTTATTTCAACAGAACGTGGTTTACGTTCCACCTCTATTCCTTGTCTTGCAAGTTTATAAAGTTTTTGTCCATTCTGTCTAATTGCAGAATACATTGGAGGGATTTGTTCAATTTCTCCTTTATATTTTTCTACAACTTCTAAAACTTCTTTTTCAGTTACGTCCACTAATCGTTCTTTTAAAATTTCACCGGTAATATCAAGAGTATCTGTTCTTATACCGAGTTTCATAGTGGCGGTGTATGCCTTGTCCTGCGTCGGAAGAAATTCTAAAAAGCGGGTTGCACCACCTAGCATAATAGGTAAAACACCTGTGGCAATTGGGTCTAGAGTACCTGCATGGCCACATTTTTTCTCTCCCATTATGCGCCGCACTTTGGCAACCGCTAAAAAGGATGTTATTCCTTTTGGTTTATCAAGACATATGAATCCTGTCATAACTGTTCCTCAATGAGCTTTAACATTTTGAGAAGAGCTTCTTCCTCATCTCCCTCTATTTCACAACCGGCAGCACGTATATGACCACCGCCACCAAACGCACTGCAAAGTGCTGCAGCATCAATTGAATCGTGAGTTCTGAGCGAAAACTTATAACCGCCTTCTGAATTTTCTTTCATTGTTATACCACATAACGTTCCTTCTACTTGACGAGAAAGAGTAGCAATTGCATCATAATACTCAGATAAAGCACCGGTTTTATCAAGCATTTCCTGTGTAACTTTCAATACAACAACCTTGTTGTCAAGGAACATACGCATTCCTTTTAAAACCTCTGTTATTAACTTAAAATATTCTATTGGCTTTGTTTCAAACATCTTAATATTAATTTCGGCATTATTTGCACCATATTCAATTAAATCGGCACCCACTCTATATGCTTCTGCGTTAGCATTTGCATATCTAAAACAGCCGGTATCTGTTGAAAGTCCTGTATAAAGTGCAGTTGCAATTTCTTTTGTTATTGTAGCGCCCATCTTTTTAAGCACTCTGTAAAGAGTAAGAGCTGCAGCACCATCTTTCTCTCTCAAGAGGAGTTCCTTTGCATATCCCATATTTGAACTGTGATGATCAATACAAAGATCTATTTTATCTGCATAAAGATTTTCTAATCTCTCTCCGAGAAGCTTTGTATCTGCAATATCTACAGCTACTATAAATTCCTCTTTGAAATCCATCTTTTCTAAATTTTCAAAGAGATAAGCGTATAGACTTGGGATTTCATCTGAATTTTCCACTCGTGCCTTTTTACCCATACTAATGAGTACATGACAAAGTGCAACGCCACAACCCAAAGTGTCTCCATCTGGATTTTCATGAGTAAGGATAAGAATATTATCTTTTGTTTTAAAAAGTTCAATTACTCTATCTTCATCAATTCTCATTATTATCCTCCATTATCCGCTAAGTTTTTTAAACATCTCTACTCCCTGTTCAACTGAATCGTCTGCAATAAACTGAAGTTCAGGAGCTTTTCTTAAACGAAGCTTCTGTGCAACTTCTCTACGAATATACCCGGCAGCACTATTAAAAGCATCGGTTGCTTCCTTTGCACTTTCAATTCCTTTAAGGTCTGAAATATAAACCTTAGCAGAAGATAAATCTTTTGAAACAGTGACACGAACAACCGTTAAGAGTTTATCTTGAACACGAGGATCTTTGACATCCTTAATTGTTACAGTAATTTCTCTTCTTATATCCTCTGCCACTCTATTTCTATTGTATCCAGGCATATAAATGCCCTCCTTAGTTTTCTCTATGTTCTCTTAATCTTCTATATATTCTTCTGTAATGAAAGCCTCAAAAATGTCGCCTTCCTTAATATCATTAAACTTAGCAAGGCTAATACCGCATTCATAACCGGAAGCAACTTCCTTCACATCATCCTTGAAACGACGAAGTGATCCTATTTCATCTTCAGCAACAACAATTCCATCACGAACTACGCGAATTTTTGAATTACGAGTAATTTTACCATCAAGTACATGTGAACCTGCAACGTTGCCAACACTTGAAATCTTGAGAACATTGCGAACTTCTGCACGTCCAATGTCCACATCTCTAAATTTAGGTGCAAGCATACCTTTGATAGCAGCTTCAACTTCCTCAATGCAATCATAAATAATTCTATAACAATGAATGTCAATGCCATCACGTTCTGCATTTGCAAGAGCGATTGCATCCGGGCGAACATTAAATCCTATTATTACCGCATTAGATGCATTAGCGAGCATTACATCAGAATCAGCAATACCACCAACTGCACCATGAATTACGCGAACACGAACTTCATCATTTGAAAGCTTTTCAAGACTCTGCTGAACAGCTTCAACTGAACCTTGAACATCAGCCTTAACAATGATATTAAGGTCCTTCAGTTCGCCTTCCTTAAGGCTTGAGAAAAGATTATCAAGGGTAACTTTCTGTTGTGCACCCCACTCTTCTTCTTTTGCCATTTCCTTACGTTGTTCAACAAGTTCACGAGCAAGGCGTTCATCTGACACTGCATCAAATACATCGCCGGCTTGAGGAGCTTCCTGAAGACCTGTAATTTCTACCGGTACAGACGGACCCGCTGTTTTAAGCTGTTTGCCTTTTTCATTTGTCATTACACGAACTCTGCCTACCGCTGTACCTGCAACAATAGTGTCACCGGAATTAAGTGTACCGTTTTGTACAAGAAGAGTTGCAACGGGGCCACGACCTTTATCGAGCCTTGCCTCAATTACAAGACCCCTAGCAGCACGATTAGGATTAGCTTTAAGTTCAAGCATTTCCGCAACAAGGAGTACAGATTCAAGAAGCTTATCAAGATTCATTCCTGTCTTTGCAGATACCGGAACGCAGATTGTATCTCCGCCCCACTCCTCCGGAATAACCTCATGTTCTGTAAGCTGTTGCAAAATTTTATCTACCGTTACACCTGCTTTATCCATCTTGTTTATTGCAACAATTATCGGAATTTCAGCTGCTCTGGCATGATTTATTGCTTCAACTGTCTGTGGCATAATACCGTCATCGGCGGCTACAACAAGAATTGCAATATCTGTAGCCTTAGCACCACGAGCACGCATAGATGTAAATGCTTCGTGACCCGGAGTATCAAGGAAAGTAATTTTATGTTTGTTAATTTCAGTTCTATAAGCACCAATAGCCTGTGTTATACCTCCAGCCTCAGTGTCAGTAACTGAAGTGTTACGAATTGCATCAAGGATAGATGTTTTACCGTGGTCAACATGTCCCATTACACAAACAACCGGGTCTCTGCCAACAAGGCTCGCTTCATCATCTTCTGTATCATCAATAATTCTATCTTCAATCGTAATAACAATTTCTTTTTCAACTTTTGCACCAAGTTCAGTTGCAACAATTTCAGCTGTATCATAATCAATTACATCATTAATTGTAGCCATCTGACCAAGTGATACAAGTTTCTTAATAACTTCTGCAGCAGTCATGTGAAGAAGCTCCGCAAGACCACCAACTGTAATTTCTTCAGGTACAGTAATGGTAATCTGCTTCTTTGCCCGCTCAGCTGCAATTCTCTTTAAACGATCTGCCTCTGACTCGAATTTTTTAGAACGCATACCCTGCCTTCTATACTGTTTAGACCTCTGGTTAAGCTTCTGTTTGCTAAGATTTACACGATCACTAATTCTGCTTTCAGGAGAAAGATTAATGTACTTTTCATTATATTTCTCAAGATCAACATTTTGAGAACGTGTATCAATTGTACGTGCCTTACCTTTAGTTCTTGACTGTGTTGGCTTGCTTGCGTCTTCAATCTTTTCTCTTTTCTTAAACGGATGAGCATTTAAAGAAGTGGCAGGTTTCTTAGATTTTTCATCTACCTTCCTTTGATCTCTTTGATCTCTTTGATCTCTTTGACCTTTTTGTACTTTTTGCTCTATTTTTTCCTTTTGCTCTTTTGGTTCAAAAACTTGCTTTTTCACAGGAATCTTAGGTTTAACCTCTTTTTTAGGCTTTTCTTCCTTCTTTTTATCGTCCTTTTTAATATCCTCTTTTTTAACTTCTTCTTTAGCCTTAGCTCTTTCCTTTTTTGGCTCCGGTGCCATAGCAAAGTACTCATCAAAGCTCTCAACCTGATTATTTTGAGTAATGTGCTCAAATACCATGTTAAGTTCGTCGTTCGTCAAAGCAGTCATATGCTTTTTCAGATCGGCAAAATATTTTTCAAGCAAGCTTATTACATCTTTACTTGGCATGTCGAAATCTTTTGCGACTTCATGTACTCTATATTTTATCATTAAATCTAATCCTCCCTAAAAGTCAAAAGTTCTATGAGTTTTTTTGCAAAGCCCTCATCATTAATCGTAAGCACCGCCGCACGTATTCCCGTTGCAAAATTTATTTCTTTCTGTGTGTACGGAATTTCCGTGCATTTAATCTGTCTGTTATCATATCTAGTCGTTTTTATAAACTCATCTTTAAGCCTTTGCGATGCATCTGTTGTCAAAAAACATATTTTTGCTTTGCCTTTTTGTATACTCCCAAAGGAGGCATCGTGTCCCGAGGAAACTTTACCTGCCTTTTTTGCAAGACCGAGCAAACTCAAAAATTTATCATTCATTATTTTTTAGTTCAGCTCCCATCTTTTCATACAACTCATCCGGAATCTGACAGGAAAATTCACGCTCAAAACGTTTTGCCTTTCGCGCCTTTTCAAAACACTCTATATTTTTGCAGACATATGCACCCCTACCTTGTGCCTTTCCAATAAGGTCAAGTGAGAGAACACCGTCTTTTGTTTTTACCACTCTAATAAGTGTCTTTTTCGGTTTCATTTCCATACAGCCTAAGCAACGACGTAATGGTATTTTCTTAGCCATCAGATTCACCACTTTTCTGGAATTATTCTTCGACTTCCTCTATTTCTTCAATTTCTTCTGTTTCTACAGTTTCATAGATTTCTTCTGTTTCTACAGTTTCTTCAATTTCCTCTGTTTCTACAGTTTCTTCATCCTCATCAGAAGACTCATAAAAACCACTTTCAGGGTTAATGTCTATTTTCCAACCTGTAAGCTTTGCAGCAAGTCTGGCATTCTGACCCTTGTTGCCAATTGCAAGAGACAACTGTGTATCAGGAACTATAACCTTGCATGATTTTTCCTCTTCAGAAAGAATTTCTACAGAGATAACATCAGCCGGAGCCAATGCCGCACCAATGAACTGTGCAGGATCTTCTGAATAAGGTACTATATCTATTTTCTCGCCATGAAGAAGATCAACAACTTTTCCTACTCGAGCACCACGAGGACCTATACATGCACCAACTGCATCCACATTTTCATCTCTACTATACACAGCAATTTTTGTACGAGAACCAGCCTCCCTTGATACTTCCATAATTTCTACTACACCTTCAGTAATTTCAGGTACTTCTGTCTCAAAAAGACGGCGTACAAGACCTAAGTGTGTTCTTGAAATCATAGCTTTCGGACCTTTTTCTGTTTCTCTAACATCTACAATATAAACTTTGATAAGATCTCCATCTTGAAGTTGCTCACCCGGAATCTGTTCTGAATACGGAAGCATAGCTTCAGCTCTTCCAATTTCAAGAGTAGCATTACCTGTCTTAGGATCAACACTAAGTACTCTTGCAGTAACAATTTCCTGATTATGTTTTTGAAATTCAAGCATAGTTTGACCACGAACTACATCGCGCACACCTTGACGAATTACATGTTTAGTTGTTTGTGCAACTACACGGCCAAGTTCATTGGTATCGAGAGGAATTTCAATGATGTCGCCCGGTTTCGCATTTTTCTTATACTTGCGCGCTTCCTTGACTAAAATATCGGCATCTTCATCTGAAATTTCTTCTACTACATTTTTACGAATATAAAGTTTTAAGATTTCTTCTTCCGGTTTAATATCGCAGAATACTACATCTTTGCCGTTGTACTGCCTTTTAACGGCAACAACAAGTGCATTTGCAATTTTTTCATAAAGATATTCTGCCGGAATGTCTTTTTCTTTAGCCATAAGTTCAACGGCTTGGAAAAAAGTGTATTCTTCGTTACTCATAATATATTCCCTTCCTAAGAATTATTTGCTTATTTTAAAAGTAATCGGATAAATCGTCTGCTTTTATGTATGATGCTTCTTTTTTATTGAAAACAATTTGTTTTTCATCTTCTATTTCAAGGGTGACATTACCCTTTTCATAATCTTTAAGAACCCCTTTATATTCTCTTTGACCATCAACTGCCCTGATAAATTTTACTTGAATTTTCTCACCTTTATAAACTTTGAAATGTTCATCTCTCGTCAATGGGCGCTCAGCACCAGGTGATGAAACCTCAAGGCAATAACTCTTATCAATTGGATCTGCTTCATCAAGTGGGCCGTCAATTGCATGTGACATATCTACGCAATCGTCAATCAACACGCCACCCTCTTTATCTATAAAGATACGAAGAAAATAGTCTGCGCCTTCTTTCACAAAACGCACATCCCATATTTTAAGACCCAGTTCTTCGGCGATTGGTTTTGCAAGTTCAAATACAGTATTTTCAATACTAGCCATATCTAACTCCCCTTACCTATCCCATATAAATTCAAGAGAGCGGCTCGCTTGAGCCACTCTCACACTAACTTAAATCAACTTACCGTTGACATTATAATACTTATAATATATAAAAGCAAGTCTTTTTTAATAAGCTTTAATAAGCATTACCCCACACAACCACGTGCCGTGCAGGTTTTCCGCAACATACACACTTGTTTGCGAAGTGTTTGCCTTCAAATGGTATACAACGTGAGCTAACACCAGTCTCTTCTTTAACTTTCTTCTCACAAGCCTCATCGCCACACCACATAGCTTCAACAAATCCATCGCCCTTTTCAGCAATTTGTGATTTGATTTCATCCATAGTTTCTGCTCTATACGTGTGTTTTTCTCTATTTGCAAGGGCTTTTTGATACAAACCTTCTTTTACTTCTGCAAGCTTCTTTGCAATTTCTTCTGAAAGATTGTTAAGAGATACTATCGTCTTTTCTCTGTTATGCCTTGTTACAAGTACACATTGATTGTTTTCAATATCACGCGGACCAATTTCAATTCTGATTGGAACACCCTTCATCTCATATTCAGCAAACTTCCAGCCCGGACTATTATCTGTATCATCAATCTTCACTCTAAACTGATTTTGAAGTTCTGCTTTGAGCTCACTTGCTTTTTCAAGCACACCCTCTTTATGTTGAGCGACCGGAATAATAACTGCTTGAATTGGAGCAACATCCGGCGGAAGCACAAGACCATTGTCATCACCATGCGTCATGATAATTGCACCAATAAGTCTCGTTGTTACACCCCAAGAAGTTTGATGTGGATACTCAAGTTTATTATCTTTTGATTGAAATTGTATATCAAAAGCCTTTGCAAATCCATCGCCAAAGTAATGACTTGTACCGGCTTGGAGAGCTTTACCGTCATGCATAAGTGCCTCAATTGCATATGTTGAGATAGCACCAGCAAATTTATCGCTCTCTGTCTTCTTACCTCTAATTACAGGCATTGCAAGAGACTGTTCACAAAAGTCTGCATAAATATTTAACATCCGTTTTGTCTCTTCAATTGCTTCCTCTGCAGTTGCATGTATTGTATGCCCTTCCTGCCAAAGAAATTCTCTTGAGCGAAGGAATGGTCTTGTAGTTTTTTCCCAACGAACAACAGATACCCACTGATTATAAAGTTTTGGAAGATCTCTATGCGATTGAATAATATTAGCATAATGTTCACAAAAAAGAACCTCAGATGTAGGTCTTACACATAGACGTTCTTCAAGTTTTTCTGAACCACCATGAGTTACCCATGCAACCTCCGGTGCAAATCCTTCAACATGGTCCTTTTCCTTTTGGAGAAGACTTTCGGGAATAAACATAGGCATACAAACATTTTCATGTCCGCTTTCTTTAAATTTAGTATCCAAAATTTTCTGTATGTTTTCCCAAATTGCATAACCATAAGGACGTATTACCATACATCCCTTAACACTTGTGTACTCAATAAGTTCTGCTTTTCTACAAATATCGGTATACCATTTGGCAAAATCGACGTCCATAGACGTAATGTCATCAACCATTTTTTTCTGGTCTGCCATCAATGTTTCTCCCCTCATCAAAATATCCAAATATTACAAACAATAATATAGACTTTATAAACTTTGCATAGTATATACCAAAAAAAAGCCCACGTCAAACGTGGGCAAAAAAATTTTTTTATTTATTTTCTTCGATAAATCTTACAGCATCTCCAACTGTTGCAATTTGTTCAATTATTTCATCGGGAACCTCAACCTCAAATTCATCTTCGATTGACATTACAAGATCTACAATATCAAGACTGCCTGCTCCAAGATCATCAATAAGTAATGAGTCCATTTTTATTGTCCTTTTTTTAATTTCGAGCTGTTCTGCAAGAATTTCTCTAAGTTTTTCAAAAACCATACTTTCTCTCCTGTTCCTCCATCTGAAACTACTCTTATATTCATGTCTCTATTCTATTTATTCCAAACAGCTTTGTCAACACAATTTAATAAATTAAGTAAACCACAGTTCGCATTGTATTAAGAAAAGCGAAAGCTCACAGCATCAAAAGCGCTGTGAGCCACAATATAAAATTAAAAATCTATTTAACGTTTAATAAACAATTATTTTTTGTTCATAAACTTCCAACCAACATTAACCATCAACTTATAGCCGGCATCTATAATCTTTGCCGGAATTGGATCGATGAGAGCAAGATACCAAGTATTCTTACTCTTATAGTTTACCTTTGGCTTAACATCATGCATAGCCTGCATTACAGTTTCAACAAGGTACTTCTTGTCGTGTGGATTGTTTAAAGCTATCGACATAATTGGCTTTAAAACTGAAAGCACCGGCTTATAGTGAGTTGTTGTAGAAATAAGTTTATCATAACCTGCTGTAGCCTGTCCGTGCATACCTGTCTTAAAGGAACCAGGTTGAATCTTAATTACTGGGATATCAACAAAGTTAAGTTCGCGACGAAGACCAATTGTATAAGCCTCAACTGCATACTTAGTAATAGCATATGGAGTATTAAATGGCTGTGGCTGGAAACGTCCGCACTCAGATGAGAAGTTAATGATACGTCCCTTACAATTGTCAACCAAATCAAAAAGAGCTTTATTTACTCTTATCATACCCATTACATTGATATCTATCATCTTAGAGATGATTCCAACCGGGTCTTCCTCAACAAGAGATGCCATAGTGTGTATACCTGCTGCATTAACTATGCAATCAAGATGATCTGTATACTCACGAATCTTATCAGCAGCAGCATTGCAACTGTCCATACTCATAATATTGAGTTCAACAGGAATGACATCAGAAGATGTTTTTGCTACTAATTCATTAAGCCCCTCCACGTTAAGGTCAGCAGCAAATACTGTCCATCCACCACGTCTGATGAGTTCTTCTACACAAGCACCTGCAAGTCCACCTGCCGCACCTGTAATGAATGCGTACTTCATTTTACATTACCTACTTTCTCCAAAAAACTTTTAAAACGTAACATTCTTTTTTGGGCTCATCCCCCAAAAAAAGTATACACAGATATTTTAAAGGTCATAAAATTATAAGTCAACGACAAAAGGGGTGTTTAACTATTTTTGACATATTGGTCAAATTAATTTCTTTTTTTTAGTAGAAATCAATAATTAATTGTCCACATATTAACATCTTCGTCTGAAAATTTCTTTTCCTGCTTAATTCGATAATATGCTCTCAACAGCATCTTATTTACATGAGAGTTGCCTTAACAAGGATTCTACTTAAAACAATCTAAGTATAAAAAACTACAGCTCACAGCACTATAAGTGTCGTGAGCTACAGCATTGATTAAAAATTTTGTGTGCAATTATTTTTTATTTAACAGTTTCCAGCCGATATTAACTACCAACTTATAACCGGCGTCCATAATCTTTGCTGGAATTGGATCAATAAGTGCAAGATACCAAGTATGCTTACTCCTGTAGTTTACTTTCGGCTTAGCTGCATACATAGCTTCCATCACAGTTTCAACAAGATACTTTTTATCATTTGGATGATCTAAAACTACAGTCATAAGTGGCTTCAAAACTGAAAGAACCGGCTTAAAATGAGTTGTCGAAGCAATAAGTTTGTCATAACCCGACTCAGCCTGTCCAAGCAAACCTGTTTTAAACGGACCCGGCTGTATTTTTATTACCGGAACATCAACAAAATTAAGTTCGCGACGAAGACCAATTGTATAAGCCTCAACTGCATACTTAGTAATAGCATACGGAGTATTAAATGGCTGTGGCTGGAAACGTCCGCACTCAGATGAGAAGTTAATGATACGTCCTTTACAATTGTAAACCAAATCGAAAAGAGCCTTATTCACTCTAATCATACCCATTACGTTGATGTCAATCATCCTAGAGATAATTCCAACCGGATCCTCCTCAACAAGAGAAGCCATAGTACATATACCTGCCGCATTAATTATGCAATCAAGATGATCTGTATGCTCACGAATCTTGTCAGCAGCAGCATTGCAGCTATCCATACTTGTAACATCAAGCTCAATTGGAATAACATCAGAAGATGTTTTTGCAACTAACTCATTAAGACCTTCCACGTTAAAATCGGCAGCAAACACTATCCATCCGCCGCGTCTAATGAGTTCCTCTACACAAGCACCTGCTAGTCCACCTGCGGCACCTGTAATAAATGCGTACTTCATTTTTCATTACCTACTTTCTCCTGAAATTTTTTCGTAAATTCTTTTAGGCTCATCTCCTAAAAAAAATTACATATCCCCATAATCCTGAAAAAAGATTATAGCTATATGTTAGTTGTTACGTGCTTACAAGTCAACGCAAGAAAAGGCATTTTAAGATTTTCTACATATTCATTAAAGATTTATTATTTTTTTAGTGGAAATGAACAATTAGCAGCCGGTTCATTTCCAAGTTAAGAGATTTCAAATATGTTCAAGTGTATATAAATACGCTGTTAAACAAGCTCGTTAAAACCTAATTTTACACAAAGCCAACTTGTGTAAAAGGTTTTAGCTTTACAGGTTATGTGTGTTGTTGAAAACTTATGCGAAAATGTTCAAAACTCTGCTTTTTATCTAAATTAGAAAATAACAACTCTAAAATCGTAAAGGTTTTTACTTGCATTCAACATCTTTATCAACAGTTTTTCTAAATTAGAAAAATTTTAAAAAATAAAAGGAGAGCGGAAATTCCGCTCTCCAAAATATTAAATTTAAAAATTTATTCAATATTTGCTTTAAGTCTAGCAAGGCAGTCATGAAGTTCTTTTGGTACTGTGTCACCGAGTTCTTTGTAGAATTCTTCTATTCCTGCAACTTCTTCTGCCCAGAGATTCTTATCTACTGAAAGCATTTCTTTGAGTGAATCAATTGAAACTTCATCTTCAATTCCTTTGAGATTGATGTCTTCCGGTTTTGGCATAAAGCCTATTGGTGTCTCTACTGCATCTACTTTGCCCTCGCAACGCTTTATAATCCATTCAAGAACTCTAAGGTTGTCACCAAAACCTGGCCACATGAAATTACCATCATCATCTTTTCTAAACCAATTTACATTAAAGATTTTTGGTGCCTTTTCAGGGTCAATTGTTTTACCAATTTCAATCCAGTGTTTAAAGTATGTACCACAGTCGTAGCCGATGAATGGGCGCATTGCCATTGGGTCACGACGAACAACGCCAACTGCACCAAATGCTGCTGCAGTTGTTTCAGAAGCCATGACTGAACCTACAAATACACCATGATTCCAATTTCTTGACTGGTAAACAAGTGGTGCAAGTTTAGCACGACGTCCCCCAAATACAAATGCAGAAATTGGAACACCTGCTGGATTTTCAAATTCAGGACTAATACATGGACAATTCTTTGCAGGTGCAGTAAAACGTGAATTTGGATGCGCGCCCGGTTCAGTATCAACAGCACCGTTCCAAGGTTTACCTGTCCATTCTCTGGCATTTGTTGGTGGATTCTTATCAAGTCCTTCCCACCAAACAGTATTGTTATCAAGATTATGAGCTACATTTGTAAATATTGTTCCTCTTTTTACAGAAGCAAGTGCATTAGGATTTGATTTTTCATTTGTTCCTGGAGCAACACCAAAGAAGCCATTCTCAGGATTAATTGCATAGAGACGTCCATCGTTACCTTTTCGAATCCAAGCTATGTCATCCCCTACGCACCAAACTTTATATCCAGCCTTTTTATATCCTTCAGGTGGAATAAGCATTGCAAGATTAGTCTTACCACAAGCTGATGGAAACGCAGCACAAATATATTTTGTTTCACCTTGTGGATTTTCAATGCCTAAAATAAGCATATGTTCAGCCTGCCAACCTTCTTTCATGCCCTGATAAGAAGCAATTCTAAGGGCAAAGCACTTCTTACCAAGAAGAACATTTCCTCCATAACCTGAATTTACAGAATAAATTGCATTATCCTGTGGAAATTGACAAATATAACGCTTTTCTTTATCAATGTCTACCTTACAGTGAGTACCACGAACCCAATCATCAGAATCACCGAGTGCTTCAAGCACATCATCACCGACCCTTGTCATAATTACCATGTTGAGCACAACATAAATTGAGTCTGTAATTTCAATACCAATCTTTGAAAAAGGTGAACCAACCGGTCCCATTGAATAAGGGATTATATACATTGTACGGCCCTTATAACTTCCTCGTGCAATATCATCAAGCATCTTATAAGTTTCAATCGGGTCTTTCCAATTGTTAAGTGGACCAGCTTCCTCTTTTGTCGGTGTGCAAATAAAGGTTCTATCTTCAACACGAGCAACGTCATTTACCGCTGTTCTGTGTAAATAACAATCAGGTAGAAGTTCTTCATTAAGTTTTTCAAGTTCCCCGGTACTGCATGCCTCTGCTCTAAGTGCTTCAATTTGCTCTTCTGTGCCATCAATCCAAACAATATTATCAGGATTTAAAAGAGCAATTCTTTCATCGAGCCATGCATTGAGTGTAGGATTAGTTGTCTTTCTCTCCATAAAAATTTTCCTTTCAAAAAAACTTGATTATACAGTATATCACATATTGCCAACATATTACTACCAATTTTCATTAGATTATTGTATAATAATTTCAATCTCTTTATTTATGTATATGGTGAAAATTATGAAATTATCGCTTATTATCCCTTGCTACAATGAAGCTTCAAACATTGCTCCTTTTTTTCAAAAAGTAACTTCTACCTTTTCAGGACACATTTCAAATTTTGAGCTTATCTTCGTAAACGACGGTAGCAAAGACGATACTTTAAAAAATTTAAAAGAAATCTTATCCTCTACAAATGTGGATATGAAAATAATCAATTTCTCTCGAAACTTTGGTAAAGAAGCTGCAATGTTTGCCGGCATCAAAGAATCAAGTGGTGACTATGTCAGCTTGATTGATGCCGACCTTCAACAAGATCCGGAGTATATTGTAAAAATGGTAGAGTTTCTTGATGAAAACAAAGATTATGACTGTGTTGCAGCCTATCAAGACGAACGCCATGAAAGTGCTATTAAAATCTTTTTCAAAAACTGTTTCTATAAATTAATAAATCGATTAGCAGAAGTCGATTTTAAAAATGGTGCATCAGATTTTAGAACCTTTAGAAGACCTGTAGCAGACGCAATAATCTCTATGGGCGAATATCATAGATTTTCAAAGGGAATTTTTCCATGGGTAGGTTTTGAAACCTACTACATGCCATACGATACAAACGCAAGACTTTCGGGAACCAGTTCTTGGTCTCTCATAAAACTATTTAAATATGCTTTTGAAGGAATTGTAGCTTTCACTACAACACCTCTTAAAATTTCTTCTTGGATTGGAGGTCTCTCTTCAATCACCGCCTTAATTTACATGATTGTCGTAATAGTCCAAAAACTTGCATTTTCAATTGCAATTCCAGGTTATGCTACCATTGTAGTTTTGATTCTATTCTTTAACGGACTACAACTTATGACTCTGGGAATAATTGGTGAATATTTATCAAAAACTTATATTCAAACTAAAAAGCGACCAATCTACATTACAAAAGAAATTTTAGAAAATAAAAAGCCTCGCTAATAACGAGGCTTTAATTTATCTAAATATCTCACGAACTCTATCGGCGCGCTTAATTCTTCTCACCCGTTTGTCGAGTGAGTCGCCATATTCAACATTTAATGTTGCCGGTTGCATTGCAAAAAGAAGTTCATTTATCTTTTCAACAGGTGCGTCTATTTCACTAAGTCCTACCTTCGCAATTGCAACCTGTTCCATAAACTCGGAAAGGCTAAGCACTCGGGCATTTTTGAGTGTTCCCATTGCGCGCCAAAATAAATCTTGAAAACTCAAGTTATTCATAAGCTCAAGGCGAAGTGTCCTCTCTTGCTCAGCAATTGAGAACGAAATTGCCTTGAGATTTTCAATTGCTGCTTGCTCAGAAATACCGAGTGTTACCTGATTTGAAAGCATAAAGAGAGCTCCTAGCGGTTTATCTCCACCACCATAGGCACCAGTTAAAACAAGTCCCAATTTTGACACCATATTTGAAAGTTTTGGAATTTGTCCCTTAATTGAGAGTGCCGGCAATTGAAGTGTAACTGATGCTCTCATTGCGGTGCCTATATTTGTTGGACATTGAGTAAGATATCCAAGTTTCTCATCAAAAGAAAATGTAAGTTCAGAATCAAGTAGTTGATCTAAAGTATCTACAAGCTCATAAGCTTTTTCAAGTTCAATTCCCGGAAGTAATGCTTGAATTTTCAAATGGTCCTCTTCGCAAACCATTATGCTAAGACTCTCATCTTCAGTTGAAATTATTGTTCGTCCAAAAGAGGAACTTGCAAACTCAGGGCTTATAAGTCCTCGCTCCGCCAAAGAAATTTGTAAATCTCTACCCATCTCCTCCATTGGTGTAGCTACAAACTTTCCGGACAATCTGCTTTCTAAAACATCTTCAACTTTATCTGAAATTTCATACATTTCTTCATCTAAAAGCTTAACTGTAAAGTTGTATCCCTTTATATTACGTGATAAATGTACTTTTGTACTTATAACTACATCATTTTCAGCACCCTCACACTGATACCATTTAAGCATTACTATCACCTCTACGTTTTCCTACATAAGAGGCTCTTCCGTGTATGCGTGACAAAAATGGTTTAAGCTCTTCATAAAAAACTCTATAACAGTCTGCACAACCCATCATGCCGGAATGAATAAGTTCTTCAAAACTAGTACCACAAGTCGGGCAACGTTCACTCTCTTCAGCTGCCAATAACGCATGTGAAAATTCCGGAAAGAAGTTTTGAAACATATTGTCAATGTTAAAACCAAAACCTGAAAACATGTTTGCATATCCCAAATGCTCTGCACAGTTGTAGCATAAATGCATTTGAGAAGTCTCACCATTCACTATTCTTTTGATATGAGTTGTGGCCTCATTTCTTGCACAATTTTGACAAAGCATTCACTTCTCCCCTTTCTTTTTATTTTTTCTTATCTTTCCACCTGTTTATTATCTGTCATTCAAAGTTTTTCGTCAACATCATTTTTGTTAACTTATCCAATCTTTAGCAGAAAAAAGACAAAAAAACGGCATATTACACATTGAAAAAGGAAAGTAAATAAGATAGAATGTTGAGGTGATTGATAACGTGTATTAGTATGTAATTAATTATAAATACTTTTTGGAGTTGAAAACTTATGAACAAAACACGACTGTTAACTTTTATAGTGGTCGTGTTTCTTTTTTTATTTTCAGCTTGTAAAAAAGATGTTGAACCAACGGTAAACACTACCCTTGCAATGGGTACGGTAATAACACAAAGTGTGTATGGTGAAGACGTCGAAGGAACAATATCAAAAGTAACTAAACTTGTAAATGACCTTGACACAAAAAGACTCTCCTGGCGTATAGAAGGCTCTGAAATTTACAACATCAATAAAACAGGCGAAGCAGAAGTCTCTAAGGTTGTTTTAGACTGTATACAGACTTGCCTTGAAATTTCAAAAGATACGGATAATCTCTTCGATATAACGGTTGGTAATCTCACAAATCTCTGGGGTATTGGTACTGAAAACGCAAAACTTCCAACAGAGAAAGAAATCGAAAATGCAATAAAAAACATTGATGCCTCCCGTATTTCTATAAATGGCAACACTATTAAAGTTGCAGAAGGTCAAAACCTTGATCTTGGAGCAGTTGGCAAAGGTCTTGCTTGTGATGAAATAAAATTTCTTTTAGATTCAGAGTCTAGTTTTATTCCGGGTGGTATTTTTTCAGTTGGAGGTTCAATTCTTCTTTATGGTGAAAATCCAAATACAAAAAATGGTACTTTTAATGTAGGAATTCGAAACCCTTACGGTACAGAAAATGACTCTATGGGTATAATTACCTGCAAAAAAGTTTGTGTTTCGACTTCCGGTGATTATGAAAAAATTTTAACAGTAGATGGCAAAAACTATCATCACATTTTAAACCCAAAGACAGGGTACCCTGCTGAAAGTAACATAACTGGTGTAACTGTAGTTTCAGAGTCTGGTGTTCTATCGGACGCACTATCTACTGCCTGCTTCATTTTAGGCTATGGAGATAAATCTAAAGAATTACTTTCTAAATACAATTCTTCTGCTGTTTTCATAATGAAGGACCGCAAAGTTCACACATTTGGAAACATTGAATTCAAAATCATAGATGATTCCTTCAAAATGGGGTGACACTATGGATTTTATAAAACGAGCTGACATAATACTCCTCGTCATTTTACTTTTCATCTGTGGTGTGCTTTTAATTCCTAAATACTTTTCAAACGAACCTTTAGTTGCTGTAATCTACAAAGATGGTAGCCAAATCGAAACAATTGATTTATCATCCGTAACTGAAGAATATGAAATAGACTTAGAATGTAATCCACAGGCAAAGCTTACGGTAAAAAAGAACTCAATCGCTTACACCTATGCAGAATGTCATGACAAACTCTGTGTTAATACAGGTGTTTTATCCCGTCCTGGCGATATAGCAGCTTGCCTTCCTTCAAAAACCCTGGTGGTAATTGAAGGCAAAAAAGATAAATCTAAACCAGATGTGATTACTTACTAGGAGAGCAATATGAATAAAATCCGCATTGATAAAAAAACTTCATATATTGCTCTAATGGGAATTCTTGGTGCACAGGCACTTGCTCTTTCCTTCTTTGAAAACTTAATACCGGCAATTCCGGGTCTTCCACCAGGAGCAAAACCGGGATTTTCCAACATAATTACAATGTTTACCGCAAACACAATAGGTTTTTGGGGAGCTATAATTATTACGATAATCAAAAGTATTTTTGCCAGTGTAACAAGAGGGCTTACAGCAGGGCTAATGAGTCTTTCAGGTGGATTGCTTTCAACTATTATTATGGTTGCTTTAGTAAATATGAAAAAAAGACCTTTCGGTCTAATGGGTGTGTCGATTCTTTCTGCAATCGCTCATAATCTTGGACAACTAATTGTTGCATGTATAATTTCCGGCACCGCAGCTCTTGCAGTAAGTTATGGTCCTCTTCTTTTACTTTTCGCAATAATCACAGGGTCAATAACCGGAACTATTTTAAGAATTGTTATGCCAGCCCTAAATAAGCAACTAACACAATTTACTAAAGGTTAATCTGTGGAACAAGTCCACTTATTAATATATTGATTCTTAAGCTGTCTTAAGACAACTAAACTTCTTTGTATTGACTGTTGCAATGAAGTTGCAAGTTCTCTTAAGACAAAGCCTATTAAGGAGTTGAATGAATGGCAAGCAAAAAAATTGAAGGCGCACTAAAACCTGCAGCAAAAGGTCGCGGCGGAGTACGTGTTTCTCATCATAAGAATACATGTACTCTTGAGGTTGTCCGCATGCCTGCCCCAGAACGTGTCATCCTTCCAATGCAGCAGCACATTGGTGCTCCTTGCATACCAACTGTAAAAGTTGGCGACGAAGTCAAAATTGGCGACGTTGTCGGCGATACAGATGCGTTTGTAAGTGCTCCAATCCATGCTACTGTTTCGGGAAAGGTTGTAGCTGTAGGTCCGGTTAAGGTTGCCGACGGAAGTATGATTCCAGCAGTTACCATTGAATCAGACGGTAAAATGACAGATGCAGATTTCAAGGTTCCAAAAGTCAACAGCAGAGAGGATTTTCTCAAAGCAGTAAGAGCTTCTGGTCTTGTAGGTCTCGGCGGTGCTGGTTTCCCTACACATGTAAAGCTCGCATTTAAAGAAGACGCAGGTGTCGATACCCTCATTATCAATGCAGCTGAATGTGAACCTTTTATAACAGTTGATCACAGAGAATGTATTGACAACTCTTGGGATGTTCTTTCAGGTATTTATACTGTGAAAGAAATACTTGGTTTCAAAAATGTATTTATTGCTATTGAAGACAACAAGTGCGATGCATTCGAGATACTTCAAAAAATTGCATCTAACAATGCAGATTGGGATGACAGTGTGAAACTTGTTATTCTAAAATCAAGATATCCACAAGGTGCTGAAAAAGTACTCATTGAATCAGTTACCGGCAAGAGAGTACCTCCTGGAAAACTTCCATCAGATGTAGGTGTTGTTGTAATGAACGTTGCATCAATTTCTTTTCTTGGAAGATATCTAAAAACAGGCAAACCTCTTGTTTCTCGTTCTTTAACAGTTGACGGTTCGGCAATTAAAGAACCTAAAAATCTACGTGTTCCAATAGGAACAGAAGTTTCAAAAATTATTGAATTCTGTGGCGGATTCTCATCAGAACCTTATAAAATAATCTCTGGTGGTCCAATGATGGGTATAGCTCTTTGTGATATTGATGTACCTATCCTTAAAAGCAACAACGCAATTCTCGCTTTTTCAAAAGATCAGGTTCGAATTAAAAAAGAGCGCGATTGTATACGTTGCGGTCGTTGTGCTGAAGCATGTCCACTAAACCTTATGCCATCAAAGATTGAGATTCGTGCTGCTCTTGGCGATGCTGAAGGTTGTGAAGCACTTCATGCAACAACATGTATGGAATGTGGTTCTTGTGCATACGCATGTCCATCAGGCAAGCCTCTTGTTCAACACATGCGTCTTGCTAAAGCAGTAATCCTTGCTAATGCAGTGAACAGAGAGGAGAGTGAAAAGTAATGGAACTTAAGAATAAACTTACTGTCAATGCTTCACCTCATGTAGGTTCTGCTGACACTACCACAGGTATTATGCTTGATGTTATCATTGCTTTAATCCCTGCAGGAATTGCTTCTGTTTTCATTTTTGGCGCTCGCACACTTGCAGTAATTGCTGTAGCGGTAATTACAGCTGTGCTCGCTGAATTCTTATCAAGAAAAGCAATGAAGAGAGAACAAACAATCGGCGATTTATCCGCTGCTGTTACAGGTCTTCTTCTTGCATATAATCTCCCATCCAATATGCCACTATGGCAAGTTGCATTAGGTTCAATAATTGCAATCGTTGTAGTAAAACAGATGTTTGGCGGTATCGGTCAAAACTTTGTTAACCCTGCACTCCTTGCTCGTATTGTTCTAATGTCTGCTTTCCCTGGCAGAATGTCAGCAGCTACTTTTGCCGGCCTAAATAAAATTGGTTGGGATATTGATGCTGTAACAGGCGCTACACCAATGGGCCTTATCTCACTTGAGTCTGGTCTTTCTTCTGATGCACCATCACTCATAGAAATGTTCCTTGGTACAACAAGCGGTTGTCTTGGTGAAGTTTCCGCCATTGCTCTTTTAATTGGTGGACTTTATCTTATCATCCGCAAAGTTATATCACCTATCATTCCGGTAGCATACATTGGAACAGTTGCTTTAATTTCCATTATTGCATTTAAAGGTGATTTTAACGCAATGATTTATGAAGTGCTCGGTGGCGGTCTTATAATCGGTGCCTTTTTTATGGCGACAGATTATACAACAAGTCCTATTACAAAAAGTGGTAAATGGATTTACGCTATAGGCGCTGGTCTCATCACTTGTATTATCAGACTTTTTGGTAGCCTTCCGGAAGGTGTTTCATTCTCAATCATAATTATGAACATCTTCACTCCACATATTGAAAGTCTTACAGCTCCAAAACCATTTGGATATGTAAAACCGGAAAAGAAAAAAAAGGAAAAGAAAGCAAAGGAAAAGGAGGAGGCTAAATCATGAAAATGAATCCAAAAGAAATTTTAGTCCCTACTATTTCGCTTTTTATAATTTGTCTCGTTTCTACCCTTCTCTTGGCTCTTGTAAACCAAATTACAGAACCAACTATCAACGAAGGTATGGCTAAAGCTGAAGCTGCAGCAAGAATTGAAGTTCTTCCAGAAGCTGAAGAATTTAATGAAATCGACGAAGACAACGACGAAATTATCGATTATTACGAAGGTCTTGATGCTTCTGGCGAAATCATCGGTTATGTATTTAATACAACAGGTGATGTTCAAGGTTACGCTGGAGCAATCTCGATAACAATTGGTATTAGTATCGATGGTAAAATCACAGGCATTGTACCTGGGGACCTTTCAAATGAAACTCCTGGTCTTGGACAAAATGCTGGTAAAACTTCTTGGTTAGCTCAATTCGTTGGTGAATCAGGTCAGCTCAAGGTTGTTAAAGCTGACATAAATGCTCAAAAAGATACAACCGACGGCAAAATCAATGCAATTACAAGTGCAACAATTACTTCAGAAGCTCTAACAAGTTCTGTAAATGTTGCTCTAGATAAATTTGAAGAGATAGGAGGCAACAACTAATGGCTGATAAAAAATCTTTAGGAAAAGAATTTAGTAAAGGCCTCATCGCTGAAAACCCGGTTCTTCGACTTGTTCTTGGAACTTGCCCTACTCTTGCTATTTCAACATCTGTTGAAAACTCTATCGGCATGGGTATTGCAGCATCTTTCGTACTTGTTTGTTCAAACATTGTAATTTCGGCCCTTCGTAAAGTTATACCTTCAAAGGTTCGTATTCCTGCTTTTGTAGTAATCATAGCAGCTTTTGTTTCAATTGTTCAGATGTTTGTTAAAGCTTTCGCACCTGCATTAGACGCATCACTTGGTATTTACTTACCGCTCATCGTTGTCAACTGCATTATTCTTGGTCGTGCTGAAGCTTTCGCATCAAAGAATCCGGTTCTTGCATCTACGATTGACGGTATCGGAATGGGCGTTGGATTTACCTTTGCTATCTCACTTATGGCATCTATTCGCGAATTCTTAGGTGCAGGTAACCTCTCACTTAAGGTTCTTGGTTTCGGTACTAATCTAACAGATATTTTTAACCTTGGTGAAACAGATGTACTAACAGCTATCGGTCTTGAACCAATTCTTATTTTTATCTTAGCTCCTGGTGGTTTCTTCTGCTACGGTCTTCTCATGGCTTGTGCCAATAAGCTCGCCGAAATGAAGGGAAAACCAAAGGCAGAACTTAAGAGTTGTGACAGTTGCCCATTAGCTACATCTTGTGCAATCAAAATTGAAGGAAAGGAGTGTGCTAAATAATGACTATAGCAGCTATTATTTTTACTGCAATTCTTACCAATAACTTTATTCTTGCTAAGTTCCTTGGTATTTGCCCATTCCTTGGTGTTTCTAAAAAAACAGGTACAGCTGTAGGAATGTCTATAGCCGTTATCTTTGTAATGGTACTTGCTACTGCTGTTTGTTTTCCAGTTAACATTCTCCTTGTAAAGAACAATATGACTTATCTCCAAACGCTCGTATTCATTCTTGTTATTGCAGCTTTGGTACAATTTCTTGAGATCGTTTTAAAGAAATATATAAAACCTCTTTATAATGCTCTTGGAATTTACCTTCCTCTCATTACAACAAACTGTGCTGTACTTGGTGTTGTTGCACTTAACATACAGGAGAACTACACATTCATTGAATCTATTACTAACTCCTTTGGAGCAGGTGTCGGCTTTATGTTGGCTATGATTATGTTCTCAGGTGTTCGTGAAAGACTTGAAGGAAATGACTACCCTAAATTCTGGGAAGGTCTTCCAATTACACTCGTTGCTGCTGCAATCACCGCGTGCTCATTCTTGGGCTTTACCGGTGTTGTAGAAGGCATTTTCGGTGCATAAGAAAGGTAGGAGAAAAATATGAGTCCAATTATTTTGGCTGTTATCATTGTTTCTGTTATCGGTCTTGTGCTTGGTATTGTTCTTGCAATTGCTTCAATTGTAATGGCAGTACCGGTTGATGAAAAAGCAGAAGCAATTGAAGAAGTACTCCCAGGCGCTAACTGTGGTGCTTGTGGATTTTCAGGATGTTCAGGTTACGCAGCTGCTCTTTCAGAGGGCAAAACAAATGATACAACTCTTTGTGCGCCGGGTGGTGCTGATGTTGTTGCAGCAATTGCTGAAGTTCTTGGAGTTGCTGGCGGTACTATTAAGCCGATGTCAGCTGTCGTTATGTGTAAAGGTACACTCGACAGAAGCGAAAACCTTATGTTCTACAGAGGAGACAAAAGCTGCAAAACAGCTATTCAACTGTTTGGTGGTCCTAAAGCTTGTAACTATGGCTGTCTCGGTCTCGGCGATTGCATTAAAGCTTGTCCTCACGGTGCAATCCAGATTTGCGATGGAATAGCTGTAGTTAATCCGCTCGCTTGTAAAGGTTGTAAGCTTTGCGTTAAAGCTTGTCCAAAAAATATTATTGAAATGGTTCCTCTTCACGAGGCAAAAGCAATTAATTTTTGTGCAAACAAGGACAAAGGTGCACAAGCCAACAAACAATGTAAAGTCAGTTGCATAGGCTGCATGAAATGCGTTAAGATTTGTGAATTTGACGCAATCAAAGTTGAAAACAACTGTGCAATCATTGATTATAACAAATGTACAGGTTGCGGCAAATGTGCTGATGAATGTCCAAGAAAATGCCTTGAAAACATCATTCTTGGTGGCAAGGCAGAATAATTCATTCAACAATATGAAAAGGTGTAGTCCAATTGGACTACACCTTTTCTTTTTATTTATCTATAATTTTTAAATATTACTCAACACTAAAATGTTCTTTGTCAAGACCACAAACAGGACAAGTAAAATCTTCCGGTACATCTTCCCATTTTGTTCCTGGAGCAACATTTTTACTTTCTTCCCCAATTGCTTCATCATAAATATAACCACATACGCATACATATTTCATCACTGTCACCTCCTACTTTATCATCTAATTGCTCAAGTATTTAACTAGCTGATCGGTTCAAAATCAGCTGCTCCATGTTTGCATAAAGGACATATAAAATCTTCAGGAAGCGGTTCCCCTTCATATATATATCCACATATTCTACACACATATCCTTTTTTGCCTTCCGTCTGAGGTTTTGGCTTGACGTTTTTATGGTAATATGCATACGTCATTGTCTCTCTGTCAGATAATACTCTAAGCTCTGTTACAGAGCAAATAAACATTCCATGAGTATCAAGATCAACATATTGTTCAACCTTAAGTGACATAAACGAATTTATATATCGCGGCAAAAATACAAGTCCATTATCTGAACGTAAAACCTTGCTATCTGCAAACTTATCAACATTTCTACCACTTCTAAAACCAAACGACTCAAACACTTTAAAAGGAGCATCAATAGTCAAACAATTAACATTCATCTTACCGGTCTGTTTAATAACATGATGTGAATAGTTTTCTTTATTTATTGTTACAGCAATCCTATTTGGACTACTTGTAACTTGAACAACTGTGTTGACAATAAATCCATTATCCTTTTTCCCGTCATTTGACGTTACAACATATAAGCCGTAGCCAATATTAAACAATGCTGTCAAATCATTTTTATTTACCAGTTCACCTTGTTGTGCAACATATTCCTTACAAAGTTCATCTGCCAAAACTTCAAGTTGTGTCTGACTTTCTTCATTAAGGGCAGACATAATTTTTACTGTAGGTTCAACAATGCTCAAATTTTTAGAATTAGCAAACATTTGCTTCATAACCTTTGCCGCTAAAGGTGCCCAACTACCATTTTCAATAAATGCTACCGTACGATTACTAAAATTACGTTCAGTTAAATGAATAATAAACTCACGCATAAATGGAAAGATTTCAGCATTATAGGTAGTTGTAGCAAAAACTATTTTGCTATAACGAAAGGCATCTTCAACAGCTTCAGCCATATCACTTCTTGCAAGGTCTATTACAACAACCTTAGGACATCCTTTTGCTTTAAGAAGTTCAGCAAGTTTTAAAACTGCCTTTTTAGTATTACCATATACCGATGTATAAGCAATAACAATTCCTTCTTCCTCCGGTTGATAGTTTGACCATGTATTGTAAAGGTCAATATAATACTTTATTTTTTCTTTCAATATAGGACCATGAAGTGAGCATATAATTTTTATTTCGTTTTCTACTACTTTTTTTAATAGATTTTGTACTTGTGCGCCATATTTCCCAATAATACCAAAATAATACCGTCTTGCTTCACATGCCCAATCTTCCTCCACATCAAGTGCTCCAAATTTACCAAAAGCATCAGCTGAAAATAATACCTTATCATAACTATCGTAAGTTACTATAACTTCAGGCCAATGAACCATAGGAGCTGTAAAAAAGGTAAGAATATGTTTACCAAGGGAAAGAGTGTCTCCCTCTTCTATAACTATCTGTTTTTCAGCTAAATCAGTTCCAAAAAAGTTTTTCATCATTTGAAAAGATTTCGCTGTCGATACAATTTTTACATCAGAATACACCTTAATAAAGTTCATAATATTTGCAGAATGATCAGGTTCCATATGTTGAATAATGAGATAATCCGGGTTTCTCCCTTCCAATATATTTTGAATATTATCGAGCCATTCATGTGTAAATGCTGCATCTACTGTATCCATTATTGCAATCTTTTCATCTATGATTACATAGGAGTTATATGCCATTCCGTTTGGAACATCATATAAACCTTCAAAAAGATCAATCTTGTGATCGTTAACTCCGATATATTTTATATCTTTTGTAATAAACATATTTTTTCTCCTTAGAAAAATTTATGGGCTTTCATTCTAACATTATTATTCAAATTTTAAAAGTCATTTTACAAATCTCTTAGATTCTAATATCAAAACTCTTAGATTTTAACACTGAAACTCTTATGTTCCAGTATTGTATGTTCTAATATTGAAAAGTTTTTTTATTTTTGCATTATTTTTAATTTAGGAGTAGAATGTAGACACGTGTAAAATTATTTTAAACAGTTCAAAAATATCAATTGAAAAATATTGAAGGGAGAAATGGCAATGACCACTCTACTAAAAGGCGGAAAAATTTATGATGGTACTGGCAAAGACCCTTATACGGCAAACATTCTTATTGAAAATGACAGAATAAAAGATATCGGTAAAATTGATACAGCTAATAAAATAATTGATATTACCGGTCTAAGTGTTGCACCAGGTTTTATTGATGCTCACTCTCATAACGATTGGTTTGCAATTAAAAAAGAACCGCAACCTTATTTTGATCCATTTATTCGTCAAGGAATTACAACCTTTGTAGCAGGAAACTGTGGGCTTTCCTCTATCGGTTTTAATGAAGGCTCGCCTCACGTTGACAAACTCGGCGGCGGTCTGTTCCACTTTAGAGAAACTACTGGAAAATATGGTACTGTAAATGAGTTTCTGAAGGCTATTGATAAAAAATCTCCTTGTAATATGACAACTTTAGTTGGTCACTGTTCAGCAAGAGCAGCTGTATCCGGCTATAAGACTGGCAAACTTTCTGCATCTGAGGAAAAAGAAATGCTTGAAATTCTCGACACAGCTCTTGAAAACGGTGCCGCTGGTATTTCTCTTGGCATGATGTATGAACCTGGTATATATGCAGATGTTGAAGAACTCAAAAAAGTTGCAGCACTCTGTGTAAAACACAATAAACCTCTCACTGTTCATCCAAGAGCGGAATCAAAGGTTTCAATGGCTTATCCTGAGCTTTTTGGTCGCTCTCACCTACTTCGTGCTGTTGACGAACTCGTTGAAGTTGCAAAGGGAACACCTTTGAAACTCCACATTTCACACGCCATTTTCGTAGGTAGAAAGACATTTAAAGATCAGCCTGAATTTATTAAAATAATCAACCAACTTCGCTCTGAAGGTGTAGACGCAATGTTTGACATCTACAACGAAACCGTTGGCGTATCTGTAATTACAGTTGTTCTTCCGGCTTGGTATCAAGGTATGTCACTTGAAGAGAGAAACAAGCCTCTAACAAAATTTAAACTTAACATCTTAGTTAAGGCTACGTCTGCACTTCTCGGTTTCGGTTTCAACGACATCGTAATCGCATACATTGGAAAAGGCTACGAAAAATATGAAGGAAAAACAATTAGCGAAGCAGCTAAAATGGATGGCATTTCAAATCTTGATATGTATCTAAATCTCTGTGAATATTCGGACTTTAAAGGCAGAGTTAATATGGGTCCATATAGTACTCCTGAAATTATTAAGGAGTTTTCACATAATGACAATTGTCTTTACATGACAGATGCGTGGGTTGAAGATTTTGGTGTTCAAAATCCTGCGATTTATGATTGTTTTTCTAAATTTCTTCGTGATTCTCTTATTGGAATCGGCGATACAATGCAAAAAACCATTCGTAAAATGTCAGGAGCTACTGCAGACCGTTTTATGATTAAAGATCGCGGTTACTTGATACCAAACTATTTTGCAGATATTACTATCTTCAATGAAGATGAACTTAAAAAGGCAACTCCGGACCAAGAAAAATCTTTTGGCATTGAAAAAGTATTTATCAATGGCAAACTCGTTCTTGATAATAACAAAATTGACAAAACTGTATGCAAAACTTCTGGTCGTGCCATTTCTGTTTAATTAAAGAAAATATTTATAGTACTATTCGTAATATTGTTCATGATATTATTCATAACATTATTCAACTGATTCAACTGATTCAACTGATTCAACTGAATTAACTGAATTAACTGAATTAACTGAATTAACAAACAACCAGTGCGAAAAAGCACTGGTTGTTTGTTTTTTACATTACATTTTTAAAAACTTTATTTATCTTCTTTACTTATACTCTCAACCTTAGAATTCATTTTTTTTACTTTACTTCTAATAATCAAATACTGTATTAGCCAAACAACGATAAAAATAAACGTAAATAAAGCAAAGTAGGAGAAAAATCCTATAGCAGTATGTGGCATCCAGTTTGCCAAATAAGCAATTGGAAGCATTGCAGCTGAAGTAATTACAAAATATATGCCTGTTTGTTTTGCTATACTCCAATGTTCCATTTCCCATATTACGCTACTTCCGGCAAATGCCGAGCCAAGCAAGCCGCAAAGTAGAGCCTGAAAAGCAACTGCATTGATTTCATTTCCCATAGTTTCTACAAGTGCCGGAGGACATGGCGAATAATATCCGCCAGCCGATACCAGAGATGCAATTATTGTTATAGCATAACCTATTGTAATTCCTACAGGAAATCCTAACAGAGCTCTTAAAAATACCTTTTTCTTCATTCTTACCACCTCATATTCCTAGTAATTGTTTAATTTTAGCAACATATCGTCTCGAGACATAAGTAACCGTACCGTTTGACAAGCAAACACAGATTGTTCCCGCAAAACTTAAATCAAAATTTTTAACTTTTTTCAAGTTTATGATATCTGAATTAGAAATCCTGACAAATGTTTGACTATCAAGTCGTCCTTCAACCTCATAAAGTCTTAGACGTAAGGTATAATTTCCGTCGGTTGTTTCAGCAATTACCTTTCCGGAACTAGCAAAAACACGGACAATATTTGAGGGTTCCAATAGTTCAACTGTATTGTCCTTAAAACCGGCGATAACGTTTACCTCTTCTTCTGAAAGTTTGTTTACTATTGAATTAATTTCATCTGTAATTTTGTCTGTCAAAACAATAATCTTAGGTTCTGTACAATCTTTTTCTATTTTGATTTCAACTTGCATTGGTACCCTCATCTCCT
Source organism: Oscillospiraceae bacterium (assembly GCA_012520505.1). Classification (GTDB taxonomy): domain Bacteria; phylum Bacillota; class Clostridia; order Oscillospirales; family Acutalibacteraceae; genus UBA1227. The sequence continues at coordinate 36,427 of JAAYOC010000024.1, read as the reverse complement.
GCTTTTCTTCAACCACACTATAAAAAAATTAGTTATTTTTTTCTACTCTTTTTGAATAAGTGGTCGTTTTAAGAACATAAGTGGTCATTTTCAGTATTTTTAATTAACAATTTCTTTATTTTTCACTTCCTTATTCCTAGCTTATTTTGACTATTCTAATTTATCACTTTTATTCATCGATAAAGTTTGTTTGTTTTAAGAAATGCTATTCCATATTTTGCACACTTCTTCGCACGATCCTGAACAAGGCAATGCCCTGCACGTCTAATTGTATGAATCACAGTTTCTGCCGGAAGAGCCTTCGAAAGTTTAATAACTTTAAAAGGTGGTACAAAGAGATCCAGTCCACCCCAAACAAGGAGAATTGGTATATCAATTTTACCAACAGATTCGTATGATGGATGGCTTGCATGAGCACTCATATAACAAAGACCTTTAGCAGTATCTTGAATCTTAAATGGTGTTGAAGCCTTAGAAATATCATAATTCTTTACATAACATGGATTCATTGTTGCAATAAGAATGATAAACTTTACAACAGCATCATACGGTAAAACATATTTAAATACTGTTTCTAACATTTTTCCCATTGTATTTGACAAAAATATTTTTGAAAAAGTTGGTGGCATATTAACCATAAACATTGGAGCATAAAGCATTAAAGCCTTATATTTTTCTGTACCTCTAGTAGCAATATCAAGTGTAACAGATCCACCCATTGAATGTCCTACAACAATCCATTTATCAGGTTTTCTTTCTTTTGAATCAAGGTAGTCCATAAGTTCAATAAGCATATCTACTTGATTAACATAATCAATTCCTTTGAGTTCACGTGTAGAATAACCAAAATCTGGAAGATCTACACGTACACAGCGAATTCCTTTAGAAACATATTCTATAACAAGCTCATCATAAAATGTTGTGTCACAACCAAAGCCATGAATCATAAACATTTTACCCTTTTCTCTACCTTTAGGCACATCTATTCGATAATGAAGCTTATATTCACCCGTTAAAAAATATTTACTGTTTTCATAAGGCCAACCATCAAACTGTTTATTCTCAATAAATTCAACTACCTTTAAACGTCCCATTTGTTTGCTCCTTTACTTGAATTTTCTCCTTATTTTTCAAACATGCTTACCTTTAACACTATATTGATTACGCACCAATATAGTACTAAACTGTGCATTTATAAAACAATAAAAGACACATTAAAAAACATATCTTTTAAAAAAGTTAACTATTATACCCATCAGGATTTTTACTTTGCCAGTTCCATGAATCTCTACACATATCATCAATGTTTCGTTCTGCTGTCCAACCGAGCTCGCGGGCTGCTTTGTCTGCCACACAATAGCAGGTCGCAATATCACCCTCGCGACGAGGCTTAATCTCGTATGGCAACGTTTTACCACACGCCTTTTCATAAGCCTTTAGAACGTCAAGGACACTATAGCCGTTTCCTGTACCAAGGTTATAAATATAAACTCCACCATTTGAAGAAAGCTTTGACAGAGCCTTGACGTGACCAATTGCAAGGTCCACCACATGAATATAATCTCGCACACCAGTTCCATCAGGCGTATCATAATCGTTGCCGAACACACCTAAAGCCTCTCTTTTTCCTACAGCTACCTGTGCAATATAAGGAACTAAATTATTTGGAATCCCCTTTGGATCCTCACCAATAAGACCGGACTCATGTGCACCAATAGGATTAAAGTAACGAAGTAACACAACATTCCAGGAATTATCAGAAGTGTGAAGGTCTATAAGTACTTGTTCAAGCATAGATTTTGTCCAACCATAAGGGTTTGTTGGGGCACTCTTTGGACATTCCTCTGTAATAGGAATAAATGCCGGTTCTCCATAAACTGTTGCAGATGAAGAAAAAATGATATTTTTTACATTATGTTTTCTCATAACTTGACAAAGACATACCGTACCAGCAATATTGTTCTTATAATATTCAAGTGGTTTTTCCACAGATTCACCTACTGCCTTGAGTCCGGCAAAATGAATTACTGCATCAATATCATTTTCTGAAAATATTTTATCAAGAGCAACTGAATCAAGGATATCAGCTTCATAAAATTTCACTGATTTATCTGTAATTTTTTCTACGCGGTTCAAAGCTTCCACAGACGAGTTTGAAAGATTGTCAAGTACAACAACGTCGTAACCGGCATTTTGAAGTTCAACGACAGTATGACTACCTATATAACCCGCTCCGCCTGTACAAAGAATTGTCATATAAAAATACCTCTTTAAATTACTTCTGCTGCGACCTCAAGGGCGCGTGCAATTACTTGGTCCATATCATAGTACTTATATTCACCAAGACGACCACCAAAAATTATATTGTCCTCACTCTCAGCGAGTTTCTTATATTTTGCTAAAAGCTCACCATTAGCCTCATCATTCACAGGGTAATATGGCTCATCACCCACCTGCCACTCGGATGAATATTCTTTGGTAATGATTGTCTTTGGAAGCTCATTACCCTCTTCATCCTTACCAAACTCAAACCATTTATGTTCAATAATTCTTGTATAAGGAACTTTACTTGAAGTGTAGTTCACCGCAGCATTTCCTTGGAAATTTGGCTTATCTAAAACTTCATTTTCAAAACGAACAGATCTATATTGAAGAGGTGAAAGTGAATAATCAAAATATGCATCAATCGCCCCGGTATAAAGAACTTTTTTAGCCATCCCGTTCCACTTTTCTTTATTTTCAAGATAATCAACATTAAGCTTAACATCTATACCTGCAAGCATATTCTCAACCATCTTTGTATATCCACCAATTGGAATTCCTTGATATAGAGCATTAAAATAGTTGTTGTCAAAAGTAAATCTAACAGGAAGCCTCTTTATAATGAAGGAAGGAAGTTCAGTACATGGACGCCCCCACTGCTTCTCAGTATAACCCTTAATGAGTTTTTCATAAATATCAACACCCACAAGACTGATTGCCTGTTCTTCTAGGTTTCGAGGTTCGGTTATACCTGCAGCTGCTTTTTGTTCTGCAATTTTTGCCTCTGCCTCTTCCGGAGTTACAACACCCCACATCTTATTAAAGGTATACATATTAAACGGAAGTGAATAAAGTTCTCCTTCATAATTTGCCACCGGAGAATTAGTAAATCTGTTAAAACTTGCAAACTTATTTACATACTCCCAAACCTTAGTATTATTTGTATGGAATATATGTGCGCCATATACATGCACATTTATTCCTTCTTGTTTTTCTGTGTAAACATTACCACCAACATGTGATCTCTTATCAATTACAAGCACAGATTTTCCAGCATCCATCGCCTGTCTTGCAAATGTTGCACCAAAAAGGCCTGCTCCAACAACTAAATAATCATACATTTGTATTCTCCTCACATTTCCTACAAAAAATTGTCGCTAACATTGTACACTAAAACAAATGCTTATTCAATTGCATTAATGTTTATTTTATGGTATTCTAGACGCGTTGATTATTTAATATATGGAGGATAATCTTATGGCAGAAAAAAAGAGTTTTCTTGAAAAAATTGACGATGCTGCAGCTGCAAAAGGCGAAGGCATTAAAGCCCTTTGGCAATTCGTAAAATTTCTTGTAGTTAGTCTTGGAGTTACAATTATTCAGCTGATATTAGCGAATACACTCCCACTCATCTTTGACCATATGACAACTACACTTCCGGAATTCTTACAAAAGATTTTTGTACCAGAATCTCTCTTTGATGTAAGTACTGAAGTAGGTGCTAGAGACTTTACAAAATACGTTATAAATGGAGTAGTTACATGGGGTTATGTGCTTCCATTCTTCCTCTCAAATGCACTTGCAAACGTATATGGCTACATTCAAAACAAGAAGACAACCTTCAAATCTGATGCGCCTACTTACTGTTTTGTAATCTACATTTTTGTTCTTACAGCACTTATTCTCTTCTCAACATGGTTCCAAGCATTTATCTATTCCCTGCTCTCAACTGCCGGAATAGGAATTCTACAGAACCTTGCAAGAACAATTGCAAGTCTTGCTGCTGGTATGATTCAATTAATTGTACTTTTCCCACTTGAAAAATTTGTACTCCTTAAGGAAAAAGTAGAAGAAGTTGAAGAAACTGAAGAAGCTACAAAAACTGAAAAAACCGCTTAAAGCTCATGCTAATTATTTACATTTAAAAAGACCATATCCTCGGGTATGGTCTTTTTTTACTTCAAACATTACTCAAGCTCTATTAAAAATCCTTGCAGTTATAACCACTATAGTTAATCTATAAATTACCACAGTTAACTTTTTTAATTTATGCTTTTTGAGAGAAAGAATCCTTCATCTTGCATAAAGATTGTTATTTTTATATCAATATATTTTAGCCAGCCACTTCTTTTTTTGCTAAAGTTTGTTATTTTTATTGACAAACTTGTTTTGAGGTCCTATAATTATGCCATGTTTTACATTAAAAATATTATTAATTTTATATTGGAGGATTATACAAATGACAAGACCTTATAATTTTTCAGCGGGACCTTCAACACTCCCGGAATCCGTTTTAAACAAAGCAGCAGCACAGATGCTTGATTACGAGGGTACTGGTCAATCAGTCATGGAGATGTCTCACAGAAGTGAGGAATTCAAAAAAATTCTTAACGATACAGAAGCTTTACTTCGTGAAATTATGAACGTCCCGGACAATTACAACGTTCTCTTCCTTCAAGGTGGTGCTACAACTCAGTTCTCAGCAATTCCAATGAACCTTATGACCGGTTCCGGCAAAGCTGACTATGTAGTTTCAGGACTTTGGTCAAAAAAAGCTACAAAAGAAGCTCAACGATACGGCGACATTAAAATAGTTGCAACTTCAGAAGATAAAAACTTCTACTATGCTCCAAAATTTGATAAGAGCCAATTCCGTCCGGATGCTGACTATTTTTACTACTGCATGAACGAAACAGTTCACGGCAACATAATTCGTGAAATTCCTGACACTGGCAATGTTCCAATCGTTTGCGATATATCTTCTTGCGTGCTCTCAGAGCCTATCGATGTTACAAAATTCGACATGGTTTACGGTGGCGCTCAAAAGAACATGGCTCCAGCCGGTGTTACTTTCATAATTTACAAAAAAGGTCTAATTAAAAAACCAATGGACCTCATTCCAACTATGCTTGACTATGACAAGCAGGCAGCAGCCGGTTCAATGCTTAACACACCTCCTTGTTACACAATTTACATGTGCAAACTCGTTCTTGAGTGGGTTAAGAAGGCAGGTGGACTTGAAGCTATGAAGATTCGTAGCGAAACAAAAGCAAAGATTCTTTACAATTTTCTTGATAACTCTGAAATTTTTACTGCTCCAGTTCCAAAAGAAGACCGTTCACTCATGAATGTTCCATTCTTCTCAACAAGCCCAGAGCTTGACGCTGAATTTGTTAAGGCTGCTAGAGAAGCTGGTTTTGTCAATCTTAAAGGTCATAGCAGCACCGGTGGTATGCGTGCATCACTTTACAACGGTATGCCTATTGAAGGTGTTGAAGCACTCGTAGAGTTTATGAAAAAATTTGAAGAGGAACATAAGAAAAATGTATAAAATTTTAACCTTAAATAAAATTTCACCAAGCGGTCTTGACCATTTTGACAGAAAATCTTATACATATGGCACAGAAATGGAGAATCCTGATGCTATAATTGTTCGTTCTGCCATAATGCACGATATGGAATTTGGTGAAAAAACTGTTGCAATTGCAAGGGCAGGCACCGGTGTAAACAACATTCCTGTTGACAGATGTACCGAAAAAGGTATTTGCGTATTTAACACCCCGGGTGGTAACGCAAATGCTGTAAAAGAACTTGTTATTTGTGGACTTCTTCTTGCCAGTCGTAAAATTATTCCCGGAATCGAGTTTGCTAAAACACTCAAAGACACACCAGAGGCTAATGTTGCAAAGCAAGCTGAAAAAGGAAAGTCTGCTTTTACAGGCCCTGAGATTAAAAATAAAAAGCTTGGTGTAATCGGTCTTGGTGCAATTGGAGTCCTTGTTGCAAATGCAGCTAAAGGTCTTGGTATGGAAGTTTACGGATACGATCCTTACTTATCTGTCGATGCTGCTTGGAATGTTTCTTCAACAATTTTCCATGCGAAAAGTATGAAAGATATTTTTGCAACTTGTGACTATATTTCAGTCCATGTACCTCTCACAAATGAAACTAGAGATTTAATTTGTGAATCATCAATCGCAGGGATGAAAGATGGTGTTCGCATTTTAAACTTCTCAAGAGGTGAACTTGTAAATACTACTGATATTATTGAAGCTCTTGGCACAGGTAAGGTTGCAGCCTATGTAACCGATTTCATAAGTGAAGACATCCTTGGTGTTCCCGGAGTAATTGCTATTCCTCATCTCGGTGCTTCGACTCCGGAATCCGAAGAAAACTGTGCACGAATGGCTGTGTTTGAGCTTGTAGATTATTTAGAAAACGGTAATATAAATAATTCTGTGAATATGCCAAACGCAAATATGCAAAGGACCGTAGCACATCGTGTTTGCGTATACCATAAAAATATCCCAAGCATGATTAGTCAAATTACAGGTACATTTACTTCTGCTAATGTAAACATCAATGACATGCTCAACAGATCAAGAGGAGACATTGCTTATACAATGGTGGACGTAGACGAAGAAGTCACTCCCGATATTGTTAATACAATTAGAAACATTGACGGTATAGTTAGAGTTAGAGTCGTAAAATAGTTTAACACAACAGTTAGAGCCTCCTTTTCGGGAGGCTTTTTACTATTTCTATCATTAATGTATCTTATTAATTTGCCATAGCTTGTGCAAGTGAAACTAAAATTGGAATAGTTACAATCGAGATTAAAGTCGTAATTGATACCAAACCCGCCGAAAGTTCAGCATCTCTTTTATAAAACGTTGCGAACATTGCAGTATTGGCCGCAACAGGGGTTGCCGTAGCGATTGTACAAGCAACCATAATAAGTGGATCAACATTAAACAAATTCATTACAAAAATCGATATGAGAGGAATTGCTACAAGTCTTAAAAAAGCTGGAATATACTGTTTTTTGTTTGTAGTAAAAGATCTTATAGTAAGATTTCCTATATAGTATCCAATAATAATCATTGGAAGCGGTGCATTAAGTGCTGCCATATGTGCGATTGAAGTGTCTACTATAAAAGGCAATTTTATCTGAAATAAAAAGATTGTAAAACCAATTAATGTGCCCAAAACACCAGGATTAAGAATTAACTTTTTTACAGAAAATTCTTCCTTTTTACCACTTATTTCAAATACACCATAAGTCCAAACAATAATATTAAATACAGCAACATATACCGCACCATAAAAAACACCTTCATCTCCCAAAATTGCTTGTTGTAACGGAAGACCCATAAATCCACAATTTCCAAAAACTGCAGCAAATCTAAATATTCTTTCCTTTCCTTCATCCTTATCTTTTATAAAAAGATGAGCCAAAAGAATTGCTCCAGTATAAATTGCAACTGAAATAATTGCAGTCACCACAAGTCCCTCTAAAAGTTCTTCTTCCATTTCTCGACAAAATGAATTAATAATGACACAGGGAGTAACCAAATAAAGTGCAATCTTGGTCATGCCTGCTACTGAATTTTCATTAAGCCATTTGAAACGATTTGCAATTATACCAAGTAGCATCAGCAAAAATAAAACCATAACTTGCTGTGCCACTGTAAAAAAATAAAAAGTCATATCTTTTCACCAATATTCACAAAAAATACATATGTATATTAGCACACTAGAGACTTGCAAACAAGCTAGAACTCTAATATAATAGGGTAGTTACTAATTTGTTAGTATAAAATATGGGGGGAAAAAAATGAAAAAAAGACACTCAAAAATCACAGCTATACTACTGGCAACTGTTATGATGTTTTCACTTTCAGCATGTTCGCTTGATATGGACTTTTTAGCATATGGCTGGGATGGGGAGGTTGACGGTGAAATCGTTTGGATAAATGAAAAACGTCAGGCTCTAGAAAAAGCAAGAGAAAATGAAAACGTAGATGGAGAAGCTTCCGAAGAAACAGGTGCAGCTTCCGGAGAAACAGGTGAAGCCGGCAAAACAGATGCAGAAGCAGGCGATGGAGAAGATGCTTCTACCGAAAATGGAAAAGATACCGGTGCTACAAAAACAGATGCTCAAAAAAAGACTGATCCGGCAAAGAAAACCGGTGGCGGTACTTCAACAGGAACTCCTTCTAGTGGTACCAAACCAACAGCTCCTCCTGCCGGCAAAACATACACAACAGCGGAGGCAATTGATCTTTACAAAGCAGCTGCCAATCCAATTAAAACTACAACAGGAAAAAGCATTACAGCTACACGAGTACGTGAAACCTACACTGAGGTTGGTGAAAACAATCTTTCCGGACCTTCCGCAGGAATCGTAAAAAAAGCTTTCGGTCCAAAGGACGACAGAAAAGAAGTTGTAGTAAATGGACAATCAGATCTTATTAAAAAATTTGTAGTTGAAAAGCAAAACTATGTTTGCAACCTTACTGCAAATGATGTTAAATCTGCTACAGTAAAAACAAGTGGCAGCAATACAATTGTTACAATTTATGTAAAAGATGACACCAGCGGACAAAACTACTCAAACAAAGCTGTATCTGCAACAGCAGTTTATGATATTGCAAAAATATTTATGTCCGGTGTTTCAATGTCCTGTAAAAATGTTCGTGTAACAGCAACAATTGACGGAAATGGCAGACTTGTTCACCTTAACACCTATATGCCTGCTTATTTTACAAAGGGCGACGAAAGTTTCGGTGCAGCTATTGAACAATGGTGGGAAATCTCTTATAAATAATTGTTTTTAAAATATTAGCCTACACAGTAATGAATACAATAAAATAAAATAAAAGCCCAGCTTCAAAGCTGGGCTTTTTATTTATGTGTTCATACCAAATATTCACATTGAATCTCTTTTAAAGGTTTGCAATGCCTTTAACTATAATTGATCTGCCGAAGAGCCAGTTGTTGTCGCAGTTGGTGCTTCGGTTGTAGTTGTTGGTGCTTCGGTGGTCGTGGTAGTAGTTGTCGTAGTTGTTGTAGTTGTCGATGCTTCGGTAGTCGAGGTAGTAGTTGTTATGACAGTTGATTCTTCTATCTCAGTTGTATTTGTTATTTCAGTTGACGTTTCTATCGTTGTAATTGTTGACGTTTCTGCTACCGTTCCCGGTTCCTCTGTTTCAGGCATCCTTGCTTTAGTATATCTTCTACTCGTTTTTTCTTCAGTCTTTGCTGATGTTGCAGAATGCGTGCTTTGCTGAGGAGATTTAATTGTTTCTTCTACTGTAATGGTAGGCTTTCTTCTTTCATAATCTAAATTCTGTTTAATGTCGATGAGTCTAAATGAAATTGCAAGAGCAATAGTAAGATAAGCGGCAAAGATCCACCACCTAAACTTTATTTCTTGACTGTTCATTTTCTCACCACCAATCTGTACTATTTATTTATACAAATAATGTTAATATTTAGCTTATTTCTATCTCCCTTTGTTCATGTCTTGAAGCAATAGTTAGTGTATAATCTTCATTTTCAACTGCATCAAACAGAGTTAATTTTTCTTTTGTCGTCGCATATGCAAGTGATGGGAAATTATTTTCTGCAGAAAGATGTCCTAAAATTATATGCTCTGTTCCACTTTTTATAAGTTTTACCGCAATTTCTGCTGCAGCATCATTTGAAAGATGTCCTCGCTCTGACATAATACGACGTTTTAAGCTATATGGATAAGGACCTGTTAAAAGCATGCTTTCATCGTGATTTGATTCAAGAAGAATAACCTTGCTTTCAAGAATTGCCTCTTCAACTTCTTCTGTAACAACACCGAGGTCTGTTATTACGGAAGTTTTTATTCCGTTTGGAAGAAAAACATTAAAACCAAAACTCTCAGTAACATCATGCATTGTATGAAAACTTTCAATATGAAAATCACCTATGTCTGCGAGACCTTGCATTTGAAAAACATCAAAATCGCCATTTAAATGACCGTTAAAATCAAGAACCTCTAATGTATTTAAACTTGCATACACAGGAATATTAAATCGATTGCAAAAAACTCTAATTGCTCCAATATGATCTATGTGTTCGTGTGTTAAAAAAACTGCTTTAACAGCTTCAGGTTTTATACCACAGTTTGAAAGAGCCAAACAAAGTTGCTTGGCATTTTTCCCGGCATCTATCAATATACCTTCTTTTTTTGTTCCAATATACGTGGCATTGCCTGTACTTCCGGAATAAAGTACACAAAACTTATACATATTTCACCTTAAAAAATTAAGGGTGCGCGTTCGCACCCCTATTAGTTTCTACTTTAACCTGCTGACCTAATTCCTTTAATAATAGGATCGTCTTCAAATATAACTCTCCTAATATCAGCACCAAGCGCTGCAAATTTTTCTACAACATTTTCGTATCCACGATCGATGTAGATAACATTTTCAATTTCAGTACGACCTGTTGCAATAAGTCCTGCAATAATCATTGCAGCACCTGCACGTAGGTCGTCTGCTTTTACTGGCGCACCTTTTAATTCTTCGATTCCAGTAATTACCGCAACTTTACCGTTTACTTCAATTTGAGCACCCATGCGAACTAAATGATCAACATATTTAAAACGGTTATCCCAAACGCCTTCAGAAATAATACTTGTCCCATCTGCCATTGAAAGTGCTGCCGCAAATTGAGGTTGCATATCTGTTGGAAAACCCGGATGCGGCATAGTCTTTATATTACATTTTTGAAGACGTCCATTTGAAATTACTCTGATAGAATCGTCGTATTCTATTACTTCTGCACCGGTTTCAACAATCTTTGTAGAAATAGATTCAAGGTGCTTAGGTACAACATTTTTTATAAGAACATTTCCACCTGTTGCAGCTACTGCTACCATATATGTTCCTGCCTCAATTTGATCAGGAATAATTGAATAATCACAACCATGAAGATAAGATACTCCACGAATTTTTATTACATCTGTACCTGCACCACGAATATCAGCGCCCATGGAGTTTAAAAAGTTTGCAAGGTCAACTATATGAGGCTCTTTTGCTGCATTCTCAATTACTGTAAGTCCTCGAGCTTTAACAGCCGCGAGCATAATGTTTACAGTCGCACCAACCGATACAATATCCATATAAATAGAGTTGCCCGTAAGTTGTTTTGCATTTGCGTTAACAATAGCATTCTCTTCCATTGTTACTGTAGCACCAAGCTTTTCAAAACCTTTAAGATGCTGATCAATCGGACGAACTCCGCCAAAATTACAACCGCCCGGCATCGCAACTTTTGCTGAGCTGGAACGGCCGAGAAGTGCTCCAATTAAGTAATACGAAGCACGAAGATGACGAGTTAAGTCGTACGGTACAGTATCGGAAGAGACAGTACGAGTATCTATTTTATAGGTGTTCTGGTTAACAAGTTTAACCTGAGCTCCCATTGTTTTAAGTATTTCAAGCATTGCTGTAACATCGCTAATATTTGGGACGTTTCCAATAACACAAACTCCATCAGCAAGCAAGGTAGCAGGAAGAATTGCAACAACTGAATTCTTTGCACCACTAATACTTACTTCACCATTAAGTTTGTTTCCCCCATTGATAACAAACTTTTCCAAAGAATTACACTCCCAAAAAAATCAATCTATATAAATCATTTTACAGAATGATTATCAATTTTAAACTACACATTATAGTAACATATAGTGACCGAAATTTAAAGTCCTTTTGTATTTTTTTCTAAGTTATCCAAAATGTTTTGCATATCTTTTGGAAGAGAAGCTTTAACAGTAATTGTCTTCTCAGTAAAAGGCTGCTTAAAAGTAGCAATGCCACAATGAAGAGCCTGATGTGAAATATCTTCTCTACCCCGCCCATACATCGTATCACCAAGAAGCGGTGCTCCTAAATGAGAAAAGTGTACGCGAATTTGGTGCGTTCTGCCTGTTTCTAAATTTACTCTAAGAAAAGAAACTTCTGTTCCATCGGAAAGTTTACCTGTTTTGAGTTCTTCCCAGCACGTTATTGCCACATCTCCTCTATCATCAACAATACGATAAGTTTTTATTGGATCCGGTCTAAAAATCGGCGCCTCTATTTTCCCTTTTCCGGTGAATATTCCCTCTGGCATTGCAAAATAAATCTTTTCTATTTTCCCTTGTAGTTTGTTTGCTGCAAAAGCATTTTTTGCACAAACAACAATACCGGAAGTTCCCTTATCAAGACGTCCAACTGCACGAAATATAATTTGCGGTCCTAAATATTCTGACAACAGATTAGCAAGTGTATCACCCTGATGATTGTGCGATTGATGAATCGCCAAAGTGGCGGGTTTGTTTACTACAATAACATCCTCATCTTCGTAAAGAATTTCCAGCTTTTCACCTTTAGTGCTATTAAATTTTTCAATTGGACTGTTAGAATTATCTTTTGGGATATTTATAGTGAGAATATCCCCTGTATGGAGAAAATCGACAGTTCTTATATGTTCACCATTTAGAAGAATTCCATCCGGTCTCATTTTAAGAGTCCTAATTAAACGTGCGGAGAGTCCGGCACTTGCTTTAAGAAAGTGCAGGACCCTTTTTTCGTTATATTCACTTGGAATTTTATATTCAAGCGTTCTCATATTTCATACAACTTAATCTAAATTTCTTAAAAAATTTCTTAAAAACTTTTCAAGTTCACTTAAAATTTCAACAATTTTCAAATTTATATTTAATCAAGTTTCTCAATGCTCTCCTTAAGCATTTTTATCTTCTCTTCAGCTTTTATTGCTGAAAGTTTTGTCTTTTCAACTTCCGTTTCTGGAGCCTTTGCCATAAATCCGGGATTATTTAACTTTTTCGAGAAAAATTCAAGGTCCTTTTGAGCATCTTTAAGTTCTTTCGTAAGACGTTCTCTTTCTGCTTCAAAATTTATAAGTTCATTCATTGGAATATAAATTTTTGCATCCGCAGTAACAATTTGAACTGAACCATCTATATCAATATCTGAGCATACAGTAACTGAAGAAGCATATGCAAGACGCTCCATATAAACTGTGCCTGACATAAAAGTCGATTCAAACGGGGTATCAATAAATACCTCCGCCTTCTTTGAAGGAGGAACATTCATTTCTGCACGACGATTACGAATTGCTCTAACTGCTGTCATAATACGCTCAAACTCTATTTCGTCTGACGCAAACTCATGCTCTTCCGTATGCTCAGGATAGCTGGATGTCATAATAGTTTCGCCTTCATGAGGAAGCGTGAGCCAAATTTCCTCAGTAATAAAAGGCATAAAAGGATGAAGAAGTTTTAGAGCATTTGACAACACATAAATTAGTACTGCTTTTGCATTCTCTGCTACATCGCCACCCTGTTGAAGTCTAATTTTTGAAATTTCAATATACCAATCACAGAAGTAATCCCAAATAAAATCATAAAGCTTTTGAACCGCAATACCGAGTTCAAAATTTTCAATATTAGTAGACACTTCCTTTATGAGAGTATTAAGTTTTGAAATAATCCATTTATCTTCTATTGCAAGCATATTTGGAATGTGTGGTACACCTTCTGTTCCATCCATATTCATTAAGATAAAACGAGCTGCATTCCAAATTTTGTTTGCAAAGTTTCTTGATGCTTCAACCTTTTCATCAGAAAAACGCATATCATTTCCTGGACTGTTACCTGTTGCAAGAGTAAATCGAAGTGCGTCTGCACCATACTCTTCAATTATTTCAAGCGGATCTATACCGTTACCGAGCGATTTAGACATTTTTCGGCCCTGAGCATCTCTAACAATACCGTGAATAAACACCGTATCAAAAGGTACAGTTCCCATTTGTTCACAAGAAGAAAAAATCATACGAGCAACCCAGAAAAAGATAATATCATATCCCGTAACAAGTGTGTTTGTTGGGAAGAAATGCTTTAAATCCGGAGTTTCATCCGGCCAACCAAGAGTCGAAAAAGGCCAAAGTGCTGATGAAAACCATGTATCCAAAGTATCCGGATCCTGATTTATATTTGTGCTGCCGCAATGTGCGCATTTCACAACTTCATCACGAGATACCGTTATTTCACTACAGTCATCACAATACCATGCCGGAATTCTATGACCCCACCAAAGTTGACGTGAAATACACCAATCTTTAATATTCTCCATCCAATGAAAATATACTTTTTCAAACCGTTCAGGAACGAACCTGCATTCTCCATTTTTAACTACTTCAATTGCAGGTTTAGCAAGTGGTTTCATTTTAACAAACCATTGCATCGAAACACGAGGTTCAACAGAAGTACCGCAACGATAACAAGCTCCTACATTATGTTTCATAGGTTCAACCTTTACAATATATCCTTCTGCTTCAAGTTGCTTTACAAGTTCTTTGCAACATTCATTTCTATCCATTCCGCAATATTTTTCACCTGCGTTTTCATTCATATAACCGTCTTCAGTCATAACATTTACAATGGGCAAGTCATGACGAAGACCAACTTCAAAATCATTAGGGTCATGTGCAGGTGTAATTTTTACAACACCTGTACCAAAATCCATTTCAACATATGAATCAGCAATAACCGGAATTTCTTTATTAACGATTGGTAGAATTACTGTCTTACCAATGTACTTTTTATATCGCTCATCATCCGGATGGACAGCAACAGCTGTATCACCGAACATTGTTTCCGGGCGAGTTGTTGCGAGATGAAGTTCACCGCTTCCATCCGCAAGCGGATAACGAAGATGCCAAAAATTGCCTTCCTTCTCTTCATATTCAACCTCAGCATCTGAAATAGATGTAAGACAATGTGGACACCAGTTTATAATTCGCTCGCCTCTGTAGATTAAATCCTTTTCATAAAGACGTACAAACACCTCTTTTACTGCTCTGGAACAACCTTCATCAAGTGTGAAACGTTCCCGTTCCCAGTCACAAGATGAGCCCAATTTTTTAAGCTGTTCAACAATACGCCCACCGTATTGTTCTTTCCACTCCCAAGCCCGTTCTAGAAATTTTTCACGACCAAGGTCTGCTTTTGTAATACCTTCGGCTTTTAAAGTTTCAACAATCCTAGCCTCTGTAGCGATTGATGCATGGTCAGTTCCCGGAAGCCACAAGGTGTCAAAACCCTTCATTCTATGATAACGAATGAGGATATCCTGTAGAGTATTGTCAAGAGCATGTCCCATATGAAGTTGTCCCGTAATATTTGGTGGCGGAATAACTATCGTATAAGGAGTCATACTCTCATCACATTTTGCATGAAAATAATTTCCGGCAATCCAAGACGCATATATTCTGTCTTCAACTTCCGCCGGATTATACTTTGTGGCAAGATCTTTTTGCATTTTATTTGCCTCCTGCACTAGATTTGACTTAAGTTAGTATACATTTATAGTAGAATATTTGCAAGTGTCTTATATTATTGACATTAATGATGTCAAATTCTATAATTTATCTATACTTGAATTGAATTCATTGAACTTATGCCTGAATTCATTGAGGAGAAAAAAATGAAACTTTCAAGAATTCTTGAAAACCTAAAATTTGAAATACTTAAAAGTGGCGTCGGCAATGACGTCAATGTTTTAGACATTGTATATGATTCCCGCAAGGCAACAAAAGACACCTTGTTTGTTTGCCTTGTAGGGTTTACTACAGACGGACATAAATACGCAAAAAATGCGTATGAGTCCGGCTGTCGTCTTTTTATGGTAGAAAAGCCTATTGACGTTGGTACAGACGCCACCGTTATAAAAGTTGCAAATACTCGTGCCGCATTAGCACATATCTCTGCTAATTTCTTCGAACATCCTTCAAAAAAATTAAAACTTATTGGTGTGACCGGTACAAAAGGAAAAACAACAACTACTCATATCATAAAACACGTGCTTGATTCTGTTGGTATCAAAACCGGTCTTATTGGCACAGTTGGTGCAACTTGGGGAAACAAAAATATTGAAACGATTAACACTACTCCGGAATCGTATGAAATTCAGAAAATTTTAGCTGAAATGGTATGTGACGATATTGAAATTGTAGCTGTTGAAGTTTCCAGTCTTGGAGTAAAACATAATCGCATAGATGCTCTTGAATTTTACTGTGGAATTTTCACTAACATTTCAAAAGACCATATTGGTGGATTAGAACATGAAAACTTTGAAGAATATTACTTCTGGAAAAAAGAATTTTTCAATAGATGTAACACTGCTATTGCTTGTATTGATGACCCTTCTGCCATTAATATGGTCTCAGCTGTAAAGGGTGAAAAACTCTATTATGGACTCTCAAAATCGGCGACTGTAAAGGCTAGCAGCTTTACGCAAACCAAATCTGCCGACTTTTTGGGTGTAATTTTTGATTTTTCAATTGAAAACAAGTCTTACAAAAACTATGAAATAAGCCTTCCCGGCAAATACTCCGTTTTAAATGCCTTAGCTTCCATTTCTGTTTTACACCTTCTTGGTATAGATATTGAAACTGCCCGCTCAGGATTCAAAACTATATCCGTAAAAGGACGTGCTGAAATAGTTTATATGGATGAAAATTTTAGTATTATAATTGACTATGCACACAACGGAACAAGTTTTGAAAATCTAGTTAAGACTATGAAAGGCTATAACCCAAAAAGAATTATTTCTCTCTTCGGTACAGTTGGTGGAAGAGCACAAAATCGGCGTGAGGAACTCGGTAGACTTTCAGCTCGTATTTCCGATTTTACAATTATAACCGAGGACGAACCGAACTTTGAACCTGCTATGCAAATTTGTGACGAAATTGAGTCTTTTCTTCTTCTTGAAAATCCTAATGCAAAATATGTGAAAATTGCAGATAGAGGTAATGCAATTCTTTTTGGTATCGAAATGTTAGAACCCGGAGACATGCTTTTACTCTGTGGAAAAGGTCATGAAACCACCATGTTACGAAACGGTGTCCATATGCCTTTTAAGGAAATTGACTACGTACGTGAAGGGTTAAAACGGCGCAATATTACTACTGGAATTAGGGAGTGACAACCCATGTATAAATTTGAAGCCACGACGGACTTTGTATCTTTTGATAAGTTTGTCGAAAAAAACAAAGGCGCATACCAACAATGTAGTGTATGGCCCAATATAAAAACTGCTTGGAAACCGCATTACTATACGGGTTTTTGCGATGATGAAATTGTGCTTACAGCTTTAGTACTTGAGAGAAAACTCCCTCTTGCCGGAAAACTTTGGTATATACCTTGCGGAGCAGTCTGCGACTATGAAAATGCAGAACTTGTCTCCGCTTTTACTGCTTTTATAGAGAGTGAAATGAAAAAACATGGTGCATTCTGTGTTGTTATTGATCCACTCATTCCACTTCGCATAGACAATGAATCGCAAGAGAAAGGCCTTGCTGCTCATAAACTACTTACATCGCTCAGATATAAACTGAACACAGATCTTGATTCTTACACATATAAACATCCTGTACAGATAATGATTCCTATTGAAAACAAAACTGCAGAAGAAATTTTAAAAAGTTGCGAAAAGGGTGTTCGATACTCAGTTCGAGTAGGTGCAAACAGAGGACTTACCGGTAAACGTTATATTGCTGATAAAATCACTGACGAAATAATAGAAGAATTTATGTCAGCGATAGAGGACGTTTCCAATAGAAATAGTTTTGTAAATCGTGAAGCAGGTTACATTAAAACTCTCATAAACGAACTGCGTGAATATACAGATATAACTATTGTTTACTATGATAAGGCTGTTGATACAGCACTTGAATTAGAACGACAAGCAAAAAAGGCAGAACTTTTAAGTGCTCTCAAGGATGCTCCGCAGAAAAAAATCCGCGGACTTGAAAATGAAATCACAACAATAGATAAAAACACCGAAAGCTACAATGCTCGAATGGAAGAAACAGCTGACTTTGGTCCGGAGGACAAAATCGCCGTTGCCGCCGGGCTCACTATTCGCTATGGTGGCGTGGCTTCTTGTATTTTTGGTGGCTCAAGAAATCTTCTTAGAAATAACACTCGCTCATCACATTTCTTAAATTTTACTCGTATTTGTGAAAGTGTAGATAGTGGCATGGATTTTCACGATTTAGGCTATGTTTTAAGTGATAATCCAAATCCTCCTTTATCTAAAAATGGTACCTTAGGCAAAATAGAGCCACGCGAAAATTTCGTTGGAATTTCAGATTTTAAAATGAGTTTTGGTGCAAAATATTATGAATTCATAGGCGAATATATCCTTATTGGCAATGCCTTTAGATATTGGCTTTATAAAGAACTTATGCCAATCGCAAAAAAGATAAAAATGAAGCTCGTTAGACTTTTCAGGAATATAAAAAAGTGATATACTAAAAGATACGCAAAAATCTAAAAAAGGTGCAGATATTTGATGAAATTATACTCATAACTGCCTGTTAAAAAAATAAGTCACCAGTTTTTTGCTAGTTTGTTTACCACTTGCCCCAAATTTGTAAATTTGTAATCTTTGTAATCAAATTTTTGAAAAGGATTTGTTAGAGGTGTCTCTATGAAACTAGGAAAAAAAGAGCGAGTTATAATTATAGGTTGTGGTCGTCTCGGCTCAAAACTCGCAGCCATGCTTTCAGAAAAGAATTACCAAGTCGTTGTCATTGATAAGAAAGAATCTGCTTTCACAAAACTCCCGGAATCCTTTGGAGGATTTTATGTTAAGGCTGATGGCACCGATTTGGACACACTCAAATATGTTGATATTGAAGAAACAGCTATATTTATTGCTTGTACAGAAAGCGATAATATGAATAGCCTTCTTGCACAAATCGCAAGCCGTATCTTTAATGTTCCAAATGTGTATGTACGTTTTGAAGATGTGGATAAAGAAAAACTCATTAAAGGTTTCAATATCCAAGGCATCTTCCCTTTTAATCTTACTCTCGATGTGTTTAACGAGATAATCTTCGGTGAAAATAAGGAGAATGAAAAATGAGAATAGCAGTAGCTGGTGGCCGTACACAAGCCGACTTCCTCATCAGAAGTCTTCTTAAAAAAAAGCATAAGGTTTATGTAATCAACGAAGATAGAGATCATTGCGAATACCTTTCTTCTACTCATGAAATTCCTGTATTTTTTGGAGACCCTTCAAAATTTTTCGTTTTAAGGGATGCTAAAATCGATAATTTTGATGTGCTTGTCGCATTAACTCACCAGGACGCAGATAATTTGGCAATCTGCCAATATGCTAAAAATTGTTTTAACGTAAAAAAGACAATCTGCACAGTTTCTAACCCAAATAACGCAGAATTATTCAAAGAACTAGGTGTTAATACAGTTATTTCTTCAACTCATAAAATTGCCGAATATATTACTCAAGCGGCTTCAGTCGAAAATATTCTCCAAGGTATTTCACTTGATTCAGATAAAGTTATACTCACAGAAATCATTATTGAGGAAAACTTTGACTGTATAAATAAAACACTCATTGATATTACACTTCCAAAAAACACCATCATAGGATGCATCA
Organism: Oscillospiraceae bacterium; assembly: GCA_012520505.1. Classification (GTDB taxonomy): domain Bacteria; phylum Bacillota; class Clostridia; order Oscillospirales; family Acutalibacteraceae; genus UBA1227. Next base: position 16,874 of record JAAYOC010000024.1, on the reverse strand, counting down.
TTAGAAATTCACAAGATATGATAATTCCTACAGGTAAAACTAAAATTCTTGCTGGTGACAAGCTTCTCATTCTTTCCGACCCTGAAAGTGCACCTAAAATAGAAAGTGCATTATCTTAAATTTAAGTTGGTGTGTCATGAAAAAGGAAAACAGTGTTTTTTCTGATTATGTAGCCATTTTAGGCTCTCTCACATACGTTTTAATATTGCTTGGCATAATAATGATGTTGCCCCTTGCAGTCATTACTTTTCATAAGGAAGAAGCTGCATTGGCACCATGCTTTATATATCCGGGTGTATTATCCATCTTTTCAGGATATCTCCTTAAACTCCTAACGGCAGGATACTCCATTTCAAGACTTAAAAGAAATGGTGGAGCTGTTGTTGTCCTTTTAATCTGGATTGTTTCTATTCTCATTGGAAGTATCCCTTTTATAATGCAAGGTGACTATACCTTTACCGAAGCGGTTTTTGAAACAACTTCAGGTTTCACAACAACCGGATTTACAGTAACGATTCCAGAAGAAGCTCCAAAAAGCATCCTCTTTTACAGATCAGTCCTCCATCTCTTTGGTGGTGTCGGACTCGTTCTTTTTCTTTCACTAGTACTTTCTAACATTTATGGGATGCAACTTTTCTCAGCGGAAGGACATAACGATAGATTAGCACCAAGTGTTCAAAATTCTGCAAAAACAATTTTTGCGATTTATCTTGGTTTTATTGTTGGTGGTACCACTCTTTATACAATTTTTGGAATGCCACTCTTTGATGCAATTAATCATTCAATTTCTGCTGTTGCAACCGGCGGCTTTTCAACAAAATCAGATAGTATCGGATATTGGCACAGTGTTCCAATCGATATTACGACTATTATTTTGATGTGTCTTGGCAGTTTCAACTTTATGGCAAGTCTACTTTTCATTAAAGGACAATTTAAGAAATTTTTCTTACACTGTGAGACAAGAGTTACAATATTTCTTCTAGCTACTGTAACTCCTATTACTACTGTAATGCTTCTCACAACAAAAATTTGTCCTAATGTTTTATCTGCAATTGATAATGCTCTTTTTCAAGTAACTTCAATCCTTACAACAACAGGACTTTCAACAATTAACGATTTTCTTCCGCGAGCAGAATATGCTCTTCTTCCACTTTTACTTTTAATGATTGTAGGCGGACATAGTAATTCAACCGCCGGTGGCATTAAAGCGTTTCGCACCTCACTTCTTGTAAGAAGCATATTTTACGACTTAAGGGAACAACTTGAATCAAATCGTATTGTGCGTTCACGAAAAATTAACCGTTTCGGCAAAGACGAAAAAATCACTCAAATTGAACAAAGCAAAAACTATACATATGTTATTCTTTTCCTTTTAACCGGTCTTTTGGGTTCCATTGGATTAATGCTTTGTGGATATAGTTTCCGCGATTCAATTATTGAATTTTTCTCTGCACTTGGTACAGTCGGTATGTCAATAGGAATTGCAACACCTACATCAGAAATGAGTAATGCCACAATGTGGATTATAACTGCCGGTATGCTTGTTGCCCGTCTTGAAATTTATATTTTCTTTAATGCAACAGCTCGTATACTACTTGATTTTAAAGAACTAACCAAGAAAAGAAGGAGTGCAGTAAAATGAAACATTTAAAGACTATTGCAAAAGATATGTTGCAGGTAATTATAATTTGCGGCCTTGCAACACTTTTAGCTTTTGCAATGGACGCATATGGAATTAAATCATCCGGACTTCTCCTTCTCTTTTTACTTGCTGTTCTCATAATCACTATTCAAACCACCCATTTTATTCCAACATTTATTGCATCTTTTATACTAATCTTTTCAATGGATTACCTGTTTCTTGAACCTAGATATAGTTGGACAGTTCGGTCAAAAAGTTTTGTAACATCTGCAATTATTTTCCTAATTGTTGCCTTTATTGTGAACACCTTGGTGTCAAGGCTTCAATCGCAAATAAACAAATCCAAATATAACGCAAATCTTCATAAAAAACTTTACAAAGCAAGTCAAGACCTCCTTGGAATTCGTGGTAAAGACAGAGTGATTGAATATTCAAACAAAAAGCTTTCAGAACTTACCGGTTGTGAAACTGAGTTCTTCTTTGACATAGATAAAGACGAGACAAATGAAGCTTTAAAATGGTGCTTTAAAAACTCCGCAGCCTGTGGATATGGCGAAGTTGAATTTCAAGAGGCAGGATATAAATACGTTCCAATTAGAAGTGCAAATAAAACAGTTGGGGTTGTTTCAATTGACTGTACAAAAAATGAACTCTCTACTGAAGCTGAAGAATGTTTAACTGCCCTGCTTTCACAAATTACTATTGCTTTTGAACGTGAAACTCTTGAAGCTGAAAAAAGGCAAGAAGCTGCACAACATGAACGTGAACAAATTAAAGCAATGGTTATGAAAGAAATTTCACACGATATGTACACTAAAATTACTTCTATCCATAAAAATGCAAAAGAGATTAAAGAAAGATTTAATTTGATGGAAGATAAAGAAATTACAGAAAAAATCGAATCAATTGAAACTGAGTCAGATTACTTGACTCAAACGGTTGATAATCTTTTAGATATTACTAAGGAAAAGCAGAAATAAACATTACTAAAAAAGCAAAAATAAGAAATTTAAAAACGATGAAATTTAAAAGCAAACAAAAGGAGGTTTATTATGAACAAAACAATGATAATCACCGATACATGCAGTGACCTACCATTAGAACTCACAGATAACTATGATATCGAAATAATTGCTACCACATTCAACATTGATGATAAATTCTTCTCAGAAGGTGTAGACTTCTCAATTGAAAATTTCTACGAAATTCTTCCTGCACCAAAAGATAAAATTTCAAACTTCTACATTCCTGCAGCTGTATATGTTGATAGGTATAAAAAAGCTTTCCAATCCGGCTTTAACAACGTTCTTGTTATTATGGCCGGAAACGAACAATTTCCTATGCACAAAGCTGCAAAAGAAGCTATAGATTTATTCTTTAAACAATACCCGGAAGCTAACATTAAAATTGAAGCTTTTTATGCAAACAACTTTTCTATGGCATCAGGCTTTTTAGTTCTTGAAGCAGCAAAACTTGCAGCTGAAAAAATGGACTTTGAAAAATTGCTCGAAACACTTCATGAAAGTGCCAGTAAAATGACACTTTTTGTGGATGCCTTCCATGTTCCATTCTCATATAAAGAAGCCGGAATGAGTTGGGTGGAATTGATTAAATACAAAACAGATTATCATCCGTTCCCTGCACTCGCTTTAAGAGATGGTGAAGCTCATGAGCTTATAATCAAAAAAGGAGATCACTCTGCATTTGACCAATTTTATGCATACTGTATTGAGGCTTTAACAAGAGCTGAAAAACCTGACTATGCTATCGGTTATGCGTCTCGTGAAAAAGAGGCACTGGCTATGGCGCTACTCCTTGAACAGGAACTCGGTTATCCTCCAATGACTATGTATAAATTAGGTGCACTTTCAGTATTTGGTGCAAGCAAAGCAGCCCTAGCTGTTGCATTTAAGGATGTCCAATAACCTTAATTTGTTTACTTTGCGAACTAATTCATTTCTTATAAACTAACTTAGTACATCTTAGTATATCTTAATGTTTCTTAACATATTTCGATGTATCTTAGTACATGACTGAAAATTGAAAGGTCGATTTAAAGTATGATACTCAACAAAAAAACAATTGATGATATAAATGTAAAAGGCAAAAAAGTTCTCGTCAGATGTGACTTTAACGTACCACTAAAAGAAGGTAAAATTACAGATGAAAGTCGTCTTGTTGCCGCTCTTCCTACAATAAAAAAACTCATTACCGACGGTGGCAAAGTAATCCTTTGCTCTCATTTAGGCAAGCCAAAGGGAGAAGCAAAACCTGAACTTTCTTTAGCACCGGTTGCAAAGAGACTTTCAAAACTTCTTGGTACTGATGTTCTATTTGCTGCGGACGACACAGTTGTCGGTGACAATGCAAAAGAGGCGGTTGCAGCAATGAAGAATGGTGACGTTATTCTCCTGGAGAACACTCGCTTTAGAGCCGAAGAAACAAAAAATGAAGAGACTTTTTCAAGTGAACTTGGTTCACTTGCGGATATCTTCGTAAACGATGCCTTCGGCACAGCTCATAGGGCGCATTGCTCTACTGTTGGAGTTGCTTCTTTTGTGAAGGAAGCCGTATCAGGCTACCTCATTGAAAAAGAACTCAAATACCTTGGCAATGCGGTCGAAGAACCAGAGCGACCTTTCGTCACCATACTCGGTGGGGCAAAAGTCGAAGATAAACTTCCGGTAATCAAAAATCTTTTAGATAAAACGGATACAATCATCATTGGCGGTGGTATGGCATATACTTTCCTTGTAGCAAAAGGATATTCTGTAGGCACATCTCTGCTTGACGAAACTAAAATTGATTACTGCAAAGAAATGCTCAAATTAGCAGAAGAAAGAAATGTAAAACTTCTTCTTCCAATAGATATAACTATTGCTAAAAACTTCCCTGAACCAATTGATGCTCCAATAGAAATTCAAATAGTTGATGCCGATAAAATACCAAATGATTATATGGGGCTTGATATTGGTCCAAAAACAGCTGAACTCTTTGCCGATGCTATTCGCTCGGCAAAAACGGTTGTTTGGAACGGTCCTATGGGCGTATTTGAAAATCCATTGCTCGCAAAAGGCACATTTAAAATAGCGAAAGCAATGGCAGAATCAGATGCAATTACGGTTATTGGTGGTGGCGATTCAGCTGCTGCTGTAAATCAACTCGGACTTGGCGATAAAATGACTCACATTTCAACCGGTGGCGGTGCATCTCTCGAATTCTTAAAAGGAATAGAGCTTCCGGGCATCGCTGCTATGGACGATAAATAGTTTTATTTTTAAAAATTTCTAAACACTCTAAAACCGTAAAATTACTAAATCGCTGTAAAATACTATACGAAATACCAGACACGAAGATTAAACAAAAAACAAGAAGGAAGATTAAAAAATGAACAAAAAACTCAGAAAAGCGGTAATAGCCGGTAACTGGAAGATGAACAAAACTCCGGTCGAAACAGCAGAACTTATTGGTAACATCAAACCACTTGTAAAAAATGCTGATTGCGATGTAGTTGTTTGTGTACCTTATGTGAATTTGCAAACAGCAATCCAATGCACAGAAGGCACAAACATCAAGGTTGGTGCTGAAAACTGCCATTGGGCAGAAAGCGGTGCATTTACAGGTGAAATCTCTCCACAAATGCTCACCTCCATAGGTGTTGAATATGTTATAATCGGGCACTCTGAACGTCGCCAGTATTTTGGCGAAACAGACGAAACTGTTTCAATGCGTGTTAACGCAGCTTTAAAAGCCGGTCTTCAAGTAATTCTTTGTGTAGGTGAATCACTTGAGCAAAGAGAAAAAAATATCACTTTTGAAATTGTTTCAATGCAAACAAAAATCGCTCTTCAGAATGTTTCTGAAGAGGATTTGAAAAATGTTATCATTGCATACGAACCGGTCTGGGCTATCGGCACCGGCAAAACAGCAACTGCCAAACAAGCAAATGAGGTAAACAGCTTTATTCGAGAACTTATAGCTGATCTTTATAATACTAAAGCTGCCAATGCTTTTGTAATTCAATACGGCGGTTCAATGAATGCAGAAAATGCTGCTGAACTACTTGATCAAGAAGATATTGACGGTGGTCTCATTGGCGGTGCTTCTCTCAAAGCACCTGATTTTGCTAAAATTGTTGAGGCTGCTTCTAGATAGGAAAACTTTATGAAAAAACCAGTAGTACTTTGCATTATGGATGGCTTTGGCTGGGCTCCAAAAGAAACCTATGGCAATGCTATCGTTAGTGCAAACACACCAAATCTCGATAAAATAATGACTTCTTGCCCTAACACCACTATTAGTACGTCAGGGCTTGATGTTGGTTTGCCTGATGGGCAAATGGGTAACTCAGAAGTAGGGCATACAAATATAGGTGCCGGTCGAATCGTTTATCAAGATCTCACTAGAATCTCAAATTCAATTGTAGATGGCACTTTCTTTGAAAATGAAGCTCTCCTTCTTGCAATAGAAAACTGTAAAAAAAATAATAGTGCACTTCATCTAATGGGACTTCTTTCAGATGGAGGTGTTCACAGTCATAATACACATCTATATGGTCTTTTAGAACTTGCTAAAAAACATGGTCCTTCTAATGTATTCGTCCACTGTATTCTTGACGGCAGAGATGTACCTCCTACCGCTGGAATAGATTATGTTGCTGAACTTGAACAAAAAATAGCTGAAATTGGCATAGGTGAAATTGCAACTATAACAGGTCGTTTCTATGCGATGGACAGAGATAACAGATGGGAAAGAATCAAGCGAGCATACAATGCTTTTGTAAAAGGCGAGGGCGAGCACGTATCTAATCCTTTAGACGCTATACGAGCATCTTATGAAACTATAGATGCCGACGGAAAGTACTTAACAGACGAGTTTATGCTTCCTGCAGTAATTGATTGTATCGGTGCTCACGGTGGTCGTATTAAAGAAAAAGACAGCATAATTTTCTTCAACTTCCGACCGGACCGTGCTCGTGAAATTACTCGAGCATTCGTTGATCCATCTCTTTCTACTTTTTCACACGAATACTTCCCGGTATTTTTCGTATGTATGACTCAATACGATGCAACAATGCCTAATGTTGAAATTGCATTTAAACCTGAACTGCTTGAGAATACTTTAGGTGAATATCTTGCAAATAACAATTTAACTCAACTTAGAATTGCAGAAACAGAAAAATATGCTCATGTAACATTTTTCTTTAACGGCGGAACAGAAGTTCAATACGAGGGTGAAGATAGAATTCTCATCCCAAGCCCTAAAGTTACAACCTACAACTTAAAACCTGAGATGAGTGCAATTGAAGTTACTGACGAGCTTGTTAAAGCTATTCTTTCAAATAAATACGATGTAATCATCATTAACTACGCAAATTGTGATATGGTTGGACATACAGGAATCTTTGATGCTACTGTAAAAGCTGTTGAAACTGTAGATACCTGCCTAGGCAGACTCATAAAAGCGGTTAACCAAATGGATGGAGCTATCTTACTTACAGCTGACCACGGTAATGCTGAAAAAATGTATGAGCCCGATGGTTCACCTTTCACGGCACATACAACTAACCCTGTACCATTTGCTGTTATCGGCTGTGGCGATTTAAAACTTCGTGAAGGTGGAAAACTCTGCGATCTTTCTCCTACAATTCTAAAACTTCTGAATCTTCCTCAACCAAAAGAAATGACAGGAAAATCACTTATAAAATAAACATCATTCAGGTTTAGTAGTGTTTTTAAAAATATAAGATACAAAACAAAAAGCATAAATGAAATTTAATAAGTAAATAAAAAAACTCTTGGATAGCCTGTCCAAGAGTTATTCATTTAATATCTTTTTATATTCTTTCCATTCCGGCATATATGAATTTAAAAGCTTCTTAAATTCTTCTCCATGATTTGGAACAACCGTATGGATTAATTCATGAAGAATTATATAATCAAGACATTCAATCGGATATTTTGCCAAATTTATGTTAAAACAAAGTTCTTTGTTTTTTGTATTACAAGAACCCCAGCGAGATTTCATATTACGAGTTCTATATCCGGAAGATTTAAATCCGGTATAGTTTTCCCATTTAGGGAGTAAAATATCTATGCGTTCAATTATTTCTTCTTTATACCATTTGTTAATAAAATTTTCCTTTTGTTCTTTAGTACATCCTTTTCTTACTGTAAATATTGCATTGTTGCCAACAAGTTCCAATGAATATCTTGTGCCTGTTTTCAAAATTAAAGTATATAAATCGCCCCAGATAAAAATTTCATCTCCGGTTTCGAACTCGATTTGTTTTTGTGTTTTAAACTTTGCAACATTCTTTATTATCCAATCACTTTTTAAGCGGATAAAGTTTTCAATTTCCTTATCTCTAGCCGAAATAGGTGCGGTAACAAGAACCTCTCCATAAGGAGGTTTTACATATATATGCATATTTTTAATTCTCTTTTTATTAACGTTAACAATAATGTCACCTATTAAAAGTTGCATTTCTCCTCCGGATTGTATATAATTTACTCGTCTTTATAATATAAATATATAAAGGAGTATGTGGCAATGGCAGAATTTAAGTATGAAATTGTTGATCAGTTTGGTGTATTCTCTGAAAACGCAAAAGGTTGGACTAGAGAGCTTAATCTCATTTCATGGAATGGTGGCAAACCAAAGTACGACGTTCGTGACTGGGATCCGGAACACGAAAAAATGGGTAAAGGCATAACTCTTTCAGAAGAAGAATTTACAGCACTCAGAGAACTCATGAACAAAATCAAATAATTAAATGACGCCCACTGGTTTTCCAGTGGGTCCATTTTTTAAAAACCTTAATCTCTCTCTTCTTGATAGTCGTAATTAAGATCTTAAATTACTTTTGACTGTGTATATACTTAATCTTAATACAATTACTTTTTAGCAAATCTAGTTCTAGCCAACATTTTAATTGGAAGGGTATATGAAAAACATGTGCCATTCTCATCCGAGTATTCAAGAGCTGCCCTACCATTATGATATTCCAAAATATTACTTGCAATAGCAAGACCTAAACCATAACCCCCAACCTCTCTTGAACGTGAATCGTCCGTGCGATAAAACCGTTCAAAGAGGTTTTTTTGTTTTTCAATGGGAATAGGTTTTCCCGTATTTAAAATAAGTATCTTAACATATCTTTGAGTTCTCGCCATTGAAACCATAATGCTTCCTTTTTTGTCTACATATTTTAAAGCATTATCTAAAAGAATCATTATGGCTTGCTTTAATTTCGCTTCATCTCCGTTAACAATGATATTATCTAAAATACTGACAACTGAAAATTGAATACCTTTTTCAAAAGCTACAGATTCAAATGCAAGTATACATTCTTTAACAACTGATGCAAGTTCAACATCCATAAAATTATATCTTTGATCAACAGCAGCATCAGATCTTGCTAAAAATAACATATCATTCACAAGCTCTGTCATTCTTTTAGCTTCCGATTTAGTGTTATCAATCCACTTTTTCTGTTCTGCCACAGTAGAGTCCGGATTAAGATCCATAATATCCATATTTGCGAGAATAACAGTAAGTGGAGTTTTCAGTTCATGACTTGCATCTGCAATAAATCTGCTTTGATCTTCCCATGATTTTTCAACCGGCTCTACCGCTTTCTTTGCCATATGTCTACTAATTAAATACATAATTGCACACATAAATAATGTTGCTGCAAAATAAAGCCGTATGAGAAATGCCATAATAGCAACTTCCGATGTTCTATCTGCAAATGCAATCTTATATCCACCGGATTCATGCGGTATTTTCATAAAACGAACAGTGTACGATGAAATAATTCCAATATCTTCCTCATCCCTTAATGCAAGCTCTGTAACTTTTCTAACATTTTCAGGACTTACAAACATATTTGCAGAAGTATCTGAAGCTGTTATTTTGCCTTCCTTATCGGTTACTACAATTAAAAAGACCGTATGAAGCTTATCATTATTTTTATCAAAATTCTGCTCATCACACACAACTACTTTCCCATTTGTGAAAAGAGCATCACCTGGATTACATGTCAAAGCTGTTTTTAAAGCTTCTTCAGAAAGTTGTACTTGGAAAGAATAAGTAACATATGTCAAAGAAAAAAACAATGCAAAAAGCACCAGTATAACCATCAACATGTTACTAAGTATAAATCTCCTTTTAAGCTTTTTTATCAATCTGAGCCCACCTCCAGCTTATATCCAATTTTACGAACCGTTTTAATTTGAACCTTCGATTTAAGGTGGCTTAGTTTTTTTCTAAGAAATGAGATATAAACCTCCACGTTGTTATCCTCCGCATCGGACTCCATACCCCATACCTTAATTAAAATATCTTCCTTTGAAATTATAATTTTCGGATTTGAAATAAGTATCTTTAAAATATCAAATTCTTTTGGACCAAGGTTTATCTCATGTTCACCACGAGAAAGAGTATAGTTTGTAAGATTCAAAGAGATATCTTCATATTTTATTTCATTCATTACAACTTCACCCTGGCGTCTTGAAATTGCTCTTACTCTAGCAAGAAGTTCGCCTGGTTCAAAAGGTTTAGTCAAATAGTCATCCGCACCGCAATCAAGACCTTTAATTTTGTCTACCGTATCATCTTTTGCCGTAAGCATTATTACAGGTGTCTGGTTTTCCTCCTCACGCATTTTACGTACGATGTCAAATCCATTCATCTTCGGAAGCATTACATCCATTACTATGCAATCATAGATATTACTCATAGCATAATCAAAACCATCTTCACCGTCGTGAACCATGTCAACTGTATACCTTTGACTTTTCATAATTTCTGAAAGCGCTTCTGCAAGGCGAATTTCGTCTTCAACAATTAAGATTCTCATAAAAACACCTCAAACAAACTGTAACATTTCATTAGATATTATAACATTTATAAGTGTACTATCAACAAGATTTATATCTGTATAAATCTTGACATTTTATGCTTTTTCAGTATAGGGAAATTTACTTAAAATAGGCTGAAAACTTATTGACACTACAATTCAAATATGTTAACATTATTGACGCGTCAATTGGCATAAAAAACGAATATGGAGAGGTACCGAAGTGGTCATAACGGGGCGGTCTTGAAAACCGTTAGACGTTCGCGCGTCACAAGGGTTCGAATCCCTTCCTCTCCGCCATTGAAATGGGCTCGGGCAAAAGCCCGAGCCTATCTCAACATATAAATTGACTTTTTGGAGAAGTACCCAAGAGGCCGAAGGGGCTCCCCTGCTAAGGGAGTAGGGCGGGAATGACCGTCGCGAGGGTTCAAATCCCTCCTTCTCCGCCAAAAACCCACAACTACTACAGTTGTGGGTTTCTTTATTTTAACAACACTAAAATAAACCGCTATGAGTGCCTGTTTAAGTTAAAAAATAAAATTAACTGTAATTTTATTTTTTATACACATCCTTTCTGTGTCCAACAGACAAGGCAAGAACAAGCAACTTCTCATCCTGTATATCACAAATAATTCGATAGTCGCCCACTCTATACCGCCACTCGCCGCTTTTGTTTGCTGTAAGTTCTTTACCTTTTATTCTCGGATTTTCGCAATTTTCTAAGTTTTTTTTCATCCAAGTTAAAATTAACTTTTGTGTTCCTTTATCAAGCTTGCTTAATTGCTTTATTGCCCTATCACTATACCTTAAAGTATACATCAATCGATACCCAACATTCTGCATACTTCATCATGTGAGTAGCTAATTGGATTTTTATTATACTCCTCCAAAGACTCTCTATATACCGCAAGGTCATACTCATCTTCTATTTTTTCAAGAACGGCACTTCTAAAAAGTTCAGATAGAGAAATATTGTTTGTTTTAGCATAAGATTTAAAAAGTTGTTCATCTTGTGCACTCAATCTCACTGAAATAGCCATAGTAATATCTCCTTTGTGTATTACATTGTAATACACAAGCAAAAAAAAGTCAACTGTAGATCACTGTCTGCTGTCGCTTATCATAGCTAAAATAATAATCCCTTTAATTTCTACTATTGTAGATTTATAAGCAAAGCAGCCCTCATTTAAGAGGACTGCTTGTTTGTTTTTTATACTGTTACTTATTTATATTTCTTCCATAAATCATCTCAAGTACAATATAGAAAGCAGCAAATGCAACTCCTGCTACTGGCCAAATAATCCAGCTTTGATCCCATCTCATTGTATAAAAACTGTATCCTAGATAGACGGCAACTATAACAAGCCAATAGAGACCTATAAACGGTTCAATCTTTTTTTCTATTGCCTTCTTGTCAGGATGATAGTCATCTTCCTGTAACAGCTTACTATACCCGTCTCGAAGAATTCCTGCGTTTACAAAAAAATAGACAGCAATAGCTATAATAAACATACCAATAGCTATTGTAACGTTTTCTTTTACACCGATAAGCTCTGGTAAAAAATCAGTTGCTACAAATGTAGCCACCGCCGTTACACATAGAGCTATACCTACAACAATATAAGTTATGAATTTCGGCATAAAGCTTTGTAAGCGCTCTTTAACCATACTATCTACACCATACGCTGTCTCAAATGCTTCTTTCTCCATCCATTCAAAAGGCTTTAGTTTGAATGCATTCAGTATAAAAAGAGTGACAGCAATAGCTATGATGAATACAGCGATAATAGCACCAACTGCTCCTCCTAAATCTTCGTCTTTCCAAAGTTCTGATAATATAGGTGGAATAGACGACATAATGCATAGTGCTACCCCAAATGCAAACGGTCTTGCGGTTTTAAATTTTACACTTAAATATTCATTTGCTTCTTCCATACTTAATTTTCTAAGCGGACTACCTGACTCTTCTATTTTGTCAAATTTGGTATCAATCTCAATTTCATCTTTTATAAGTACATCTGTGCTTACCCCAAAAAGTTCGCTCATTGCAAGTATTCGTTCCAAATCAGGCGTACTCTGTGCACTTTCCCATTTAGAAACAGCCTGTCTACTCACTCCAAGCTTTTCAGCCAATTCTTCCTGCGACCAATTATTTTTCTTACGTAACTCAATAATTTTATCTGCTAAAATCATACTATTTCCTCCTTTTTTTCAGCCTACTATTATTTGGCCTTTTGCAATTTCATTTTGACTGAAATAGTAGTTGCATACTACCAAGCACGCCTTGAACTTATGCAACTGATGGTTGCATAAGCCTATAATCATGCCACCTTCAACATTAATTTGTATTCACTTTAAAAAATAAAATTTTTTCATCCATCAGTAAATAAAAGTCTCAACACACTTAAAAACATATCCCTTTTTATCTAAAAACTTTTCATGTAAAGCAGTTTGCCTTTACAGTCTTAGAATTCTCTTAAATTATACCATAACCTGACAACAATTCAATTCTTATAAAACTGTAATAAAATAAGCGAACATCAAAAGTGTTCGCTCATTTTATATATTCTTTTATCTTTTCAAAAGTTTCATCTGAAATTACATGTTCTATCCTACACGCATCGTTGGTTGCAGTTTTTTTAGAAACACCAATTTTTTCAAGAACTTCTGTGAGTACTATATGACGTTCATATATTTTTGATGCAATATTTAAGCCTGCTTTTGTAAGAGTTATTGCTCCGCTATCTGCAACAACGACGAGTTTCTTTTTTTTGAGAATTCCAAGGGCTCTACTTACGGATGGTTTTGAATATCCTAAATGTTCACTTACATCAATCGCACGGACAAGGTCTTTATTCTTTGACAAAACATAAATGGTCTCAAGATACATTTCACCGGACTCAAAAACTGCTGCCATATTTCCACCCCCAAAAAGTTTTTTAAATTATATCATAAACTTTTGGTTTTGTGTAGTTCCCTGTATATTTTAGATTGACTTTAAAATATAAAATGTTAAAATTAATAAAGTGTTTAGGGAGTAGCCACACGCAAAAAGTGTCTATAGTTCGTCAATACGGCAATATGCCCGGCTATAGTTAATGGCAAGACTATTACTGCTGTGCGGTAATGGTCTTTTTTATTACCCTTTTACTATTTTTGCTTGCCAGGGAGGTTTTCATGAAGTTAGCAATTGCACTATTTATCATTACATATGTGTTACTTTTAATTTTTCAAAACATAAGACATTATATTGCCCTAGGTTCTGCTTTGCTTTTTGTAATTCTCGGCATTCTGCCGGTATCTAAAATTTTTGAAGCAATTGATTTTAATGTGCTTCTTATGATTGCAGGTACAATGGGACTTATATCCTTATTTATCGAATCTAAAATGCCAAACTTGCTTGCAGATATACTCGTTTCAAAAGTTCCAAATGTCAAATGGGCAGTGGTATCACTCGCACTTTTTGCAGGATTTATTTCCGCTTTTGTAGACAATGTTGCAACTGTTTTAATGGTCGTTCCAGTTGCGCTTTCAATTTCAAAACGCTTTGAAATAAATCCTGTACCAATGGTAATCGCTATTGCCCTTTCCTCAAACCTACAGGGAGCCGCAACTCTCGTTGGTGACACTACTTCGATTCTTCTTGGTGGATATGCAAACCTTGATTTTCTTGATTTCTTTGTGTTACAAGGAAAGCCAGGCATGTTCTTCATTGTTGAATTTGGTGCTTTCCTTACAATATTTGTACTTCTCTATTTATTTAGGAAACTCAAGCAACCAATTGAACCAACCGAACGCACAAAGGTAACAAATTATGTTCCTTCCATACTCCTTCTCATTATGCTTGCCCTCTTGATAGGAGTTTCATTCATTCCAAATAAACCTTCCATTACAAATGGTCTCATCTGCACAGGTCTCTTTATAGTCGGTCTTATCATTGAAGCTATAAAGAAAAAAGACCTTTCAGTATTCAAACTACACTTAAAAGAAATTGATTATCAGACTCTCGGTCTTCTTACAGGCATTTTCATTGTAATCGGCGGTATCACTGAGGCCGGTGTAATTGATGCTATTGCAAAATTCTTTGCAAATATCGGTGGAAATAATCTTTTCCTCATATATACAATCATCACTTTCTTCAGTGTTATTCTTTCTGCATTCATTGATAATATTCCATACGTAGCAACAATGCTTCCGGTTGTTCAAGGTGTTGCGACAACTATGGGTGTAGATCCTCTCATCCTCTACTTTGGACTTCTTTCAGGTGCGACACTCGGCGGTAACATCACTCCAATCGGTGCATCTGCAAACATCACTGCAATCGGTATTCTTAAAAAAGAAGGTCACTCGGTTAAGACCTCAGAATTTATGAAAATTGGTATTCCATTCACCTTAACTGCGGTTCTTTCAGCATATGTTGTAATCTGGCTTATTTGGTCATAAAACAACAAACAATACAAAACAAAGCCACCCAAGCGGGTGGCTTTATCTTTTTATAACTTAGACTATTTTAATTCTTGTGTCCAATATTAACTATCGTAATGTTACAGTTATGATTTATTGATCCCACTGCATTGTAACAGTTTCTTTAGGATATTTACTTACATACTTATCTTGATAGTAATTTTCAAGAGTTATCTTTTCAAGGTCACCATCAGCATTAAGCTTTATAACCGTACAACCGCGCTGTGCTCCCTGTTTGTCAATTCCCGGATACGCAAGATAATCAATGCTCATTCCATAAACCAAATAGATTCCCTTATACCTAAGAATTGCATTATTAAGATGATCATGACCGCAAAAAGTAGCTTTTGTTGAACCGAGTTCAAGCATTGTTTCAAAAAATTGTTCAGGATAAATACCACAGTAAGATTTTTCATCTTTTTCATTAAAACGACCATCTATGTGCTGCACATTTTCTGTATCATTATAACCATTGTTTTTAAACTCGTTCCAAGCCATTCCATACTCTTCAAGTGGAATGTGGAAGAATGCAAGCGATGTAAACAAAGGATACTCCGGTTTTATAGCTTTGTTTGCTGCATCAATCGCAAGAACGTTCTGTCTGTACCATTCAATCTGACTTTCTTTTATGTTGTCATATTTCCACTGAATGCCTAAAACATCGCCATCAGTATAAGCATGCGAGTCAAGGAGGAAGAAAGCATTCTTAGTAATACCATCTGTATTCTTGACCTTAATGATGTAGTTTCCGACTCCGTCAACATTTTCAGGGCCTTTTTTAAACAGAGAATACTGAAGGTGGTCTGCTCCCCACATAGCAGCAACGGCTTCTCTATCATGTGTGCTGTAATATTCTGAATCATGGTTACCAAAAACAACAGCATAATAAACACCGAGTGTTTCAAGAAGCTCAATGAGCATTAAACTTGAAAAACTATTATTAAAGGTTCCTGCTTGGAAAGGTACAGGATAAGCCATATCACCCGTAATAACCACAAGGTCAGGTTTTTCAGCAGTAATCATTGCTGCAACCGCATTCATTGCTTTTTGATCTTTGGTTTTTGAAAAAGAGCCACCACCAATGTGAATATCGGTTAACTGAACAATTTTAAAATCCCCGTTAGTTGTAAAAGTCCAACCATCTTCATCCTCTACCGGCACAAGCTTTTCATCTTCATAAACAACTCTGTCAAAGGACCTTGCATAATCATAATTAGATTTAATAATTGCCGCAGTCAAAGGACTTAGTGTCATTGAAAATACGATTACAATACTCATAAACAGACCGAGTATACGCATCAAGAAATTAGTCATATTTTTTCTCCTCTTCGTCTTATGGTAGGTAAATTATACAATACCTGATTTTTTTATCAAGGAATATTTAAAGGTTTATTAAAATTTTCACCATTTCTTTACACAAATTTTTCTCCCAAAAACAAAACAAAAGAACCATCCTCTTGGATGGTTCCTTGTTTTGGCGCCTCAAGTAGGACTCGAACCTACAACAACATACGGTCAGAAAACATAGTCGTCTCACTCGCTACCACTTCGTGATACTCCTTGTTTCTTCCTGCTCAAGCACTTCCTTCATCTCCCACCGGGAGCGGAAGTACTTGACCCAGTTAACAGCCCGGCTGTTTTACACCGAGTTGTAAGGAGAGGCTTAAAGACAATAAAATAGAGGGCACTCTGGTGAGTGTCCTCTATTTTGGCGCCTCAAGTAGGACTCGAACCTACGACAACTCGGTTAACAGCCGAGTGCTCTACCGACTGAGCTATTAAGGCATTTTAAGTTTCTCAATTAATGTTTTAGTGGTGGTGACCCGTACGGGATTCGAACCCGTGTCGCCGGCGTGAGAGGCCGGAGTCTTAGGCCACTTGACCAACGGGCCGTTTTTTAAATAT
>JAAYOC010000108.1 GCA_012520505.1 Oscillospiraceae bacterium | reverse complement strand
CTCTTTTGCTCCACAGGATGTCCGTTAAACTTAATCATTAGTACTAATAGCTTGTAGTGTAACCTCAGCAAATTAGGTTTTTGTCGAAGGATTTCCTTCTGGAGTACTAATCCTTTTTATCCAGTAACTAAATGTGGTGCTTTTTAATCCGACCTCTTTACACCAAGCATTAACGCTTAATCCACTTTTTTTGTAATCCTCAAACCTAGCCCTCCATTCTTTTTCTAATTGCAGGTCTCTAACTGGCACTAAATACCCTCCCAACTTGTATTTATTCCTAATAATACTATCAAGTATGGGAGGGGTTTGCACTACGGTATTTGTTCTACCGCTTACATAATATATAATGTAAAGATAATGCAAAGTTATATTCTGTAAAATTTGTCAACCAAAAATTACTTGCCAAAGAAGGATTACATAAATTCTGATACACAGAAATATTTATACTCCCTAAAACCTCTGCCGGTGTTTCTCCTTTAGTATGCATAAGGGGTTATTGGCTCAATGACATCGGTTTCACAATAGATTAGCTATTAGCTTATGTGTCTGTGCGGAAGTTGTATTACGCACTTTTATAAACAAGAATCAATCCTGCAAAACCTCTTAGTTCAGACTTTGCAGGATTTTTATTCGGTTCAACTGTCAAAAATAAAATTATCTTTTTTAAACACATAAGTAGTATAGCTTCTTCCATCTGGAGCAGAAGGAACATCTAGATTTAAATTTTTTGCAGGTGTTACCCCAAACTCTTCAAAAAGCGTTCTTTCACTCCCAATATGTCCTAATTAAACAGAATATTATTTTTATATTGAGTTAACTAATTTTCAAATTTGCCCAAAATATCTAAATAATCACTATTTACGTTCAGAAACAATAAGCTCTCCTTTATATAACTTCCAGCTTACTTTTATATTACCTTCATCATCATCCACATGGAAATAACCTTCTATTTCCTTATTAGATGCAGCAATTGCAATAATTTGGTCTTTTATAAAATCTGTATGATACTCCCTTATATCTGCACCATAAAAAATATATGCACTCCAGTTAATAAACTCATTAGGTATTTGCCAACCTTTTTGGTACAATTTCTTAGTTTCTTCTTTTATAAAATGTTTCGTGTAATTCCTGCAGAAGTTGTCCATTATTTCTTTAATAAATATAATATCTCCTTCCTCACATTCAATCCAGCCTCTAATTGAAACAAAATGACCCACTATTATTCCCCCATTCCTATTCTTACAGTTATACCTTTTCGTTCTAAATATGACCTAACCTTTGGACTTACTCCATATTTAAACCAATACTCAACTTTTTTGCCAACACTATTGGCATATTCAATAGTTGCTTTTATTTGGCTTCTAGTTTTTTGTCTAAGAAATTATCAGGCTTTTCAATTGCAGAAATAGAACGCTTTGCTTGAATTACGGCATTTTCAGTAACGCTATCAATTTGCCGTCCATTTACATCTACACTTATTCCTCCTGTTTTTCTTCTAACCAAGTCTTCATAATGAAAATCCATTGCTCGTGAATATTGCCCTTGACTCATATATGATTTTACTTCTTTAGATAATTGAAGTTTATTACTCACCCAACTTACATTTTTCTCTCCGTAGGTCGCTTTAAAGTATTCATTCCATTCTGAACCAAAGCGTGGTATCTGAGCTTCATTATTGACAACTTTCGTATTAGGGTTATTCAAAGATTCCCCAATTTCTGGGTCTTCGTATTTCGATGTAATATTGCCACTATATTTTGATGTAAGCTTATCGTCATATTTCGATGTAATATTATCAACATCTATATCATAATTTACATTCTTATTTCTTGATGAAGCAGTTATATATCTTTCAGTAAAAATTGAATCTAATGTGTACAATATATCTTCAGGTACTTGTCCCCAGTTTCCAGTAGCTACATCTTTAATTGTAGTTCCTGAATTATATATAACATCACCCTGAGCTAATATCTTATCTGAATTCATAGCTATAGTATTTACTGCGTTATTTAGAGCTGGCATAACACTTTGGCCATTTTTTACTGCTGTAACTACACCAGTTGCTGTTGTAGATATCTATGTATAGGTACCAGCAACTGCTGACGAAACTGCTTCTGTTACTGCTGGCACTACAGTAGGTGCAACATATGCACCTGTCACTATTACTGCTGTTCCTGTAGCAGCAACACCAATAGATGCACTGATTACTGCTATTTTCTTGTCTGATTCTGAACCATATTCATTAATTATATCAAATGCTTCTTCACGTTTTTTTGAGTCAATACGTGTCTTTACTCCATCAATTGGATTTCCAAACTCAATTCCAAAAATCTTAAAGTGTCCTGTTGGGTCGTAGTAGATTAATGGGTTGTTTGCACAGTAAACATAAAGATTGAGTGACAATGGATCATCAAGTATACCTATATATGTATCCTCTTGCAAGAATCTTGCTACTTTTGGGTCATACATTCTTGCATTCAGTTAATAAAGTCCTGTTTCTGGGTCATATTGATACCCTTAATATAAAAACTGTAACTCCCTCATTAATTTCCAAGACCAAAAACATTGATATTATTGATTTTTCAAAGTTCACATTAATTATATGATTTAAAAGTGTATACTTAAAATATACTTTTTCAGCGTATATGTTAAAAAAGTATACATTTTTATAACTTTTTTGAACATGTTCCGATTATCAAATAATAACCTTAGTATATCAAAATCATCAGACATTATCTATATTTCAAGCCAAAAAATACCAAGATGAATATCCACCTTGGCATCCTACTATAATTTAAATTATATGTTTAATCTTTTCTTTACTTCTTCGTAAGCGTCAAACATACCAGCACATGAATGATACAATCATTAATAAAAATGGTTGAAAAAGTTTTGTAAATCAATAAAACTTTTTCAACCAAAAACTTAATCTTTAATTTTTACAACCTATGTGCAT
>JAAYOC010000085.1 GCA_012520505.1 Oscillospiraceae bacterium | reverse complement strand
GGGCTTAAGCCTGTTCGGGTTCACTGCCATTCCTGTTCACCTCCTTGAGAAGCCACGCCGTCAGCTGGATGAGGTTGACTGTCCCGTCCGCGTTGGCGGGCAGGCCCGCGGCGATCATGTCCTGTACGTCGCCCTCGGTCAGGGCGCGGCATCCGCCCTTGCGGAGCAGGTCGAGAAGCGTCTCCGGCGGCAGGGCCGCCGGGTTTATCCTGTCGGGCATCGGTTTTTGCCTCCTTTTTTCGGAATAAGTTGGAAACAATCGTTTTATCTGCGGCTGCCGACTGGATTAACCTGGAATGCGGGCTTTATGTAATGGCGTCGTCGGGGATGCCGGCGGCGGATGCACGTAACTGGCAAGCACAGGAGTAACTGAAATGACGGAACAGCAGAGAATGGAAATCGAGGTCGGGATGAGGGTCATGGTCAAGGTCGCGTCGCGGGAGATCCCCGCCACGGTGGTGGAGGTCGGCGAAAGCTGGTTCCTCGTCCGCAGCGACAGCACGGGGCGCGAGTTCAGGACCACGCGAGTGGTGGACATCCTCGACTCGCCCAAGGCCGATGAAGAGGAAATCGCCCAGGCAGCCGCCGACATCGCGGACGAGGAGGCGGCGACCGCCGGACTCCGCAGCCGCGAGGAGAACGGCGAGAACGCCGATGAAGGCGAGGCGGAGGATGACGCCGAAGCGCCCCAGGCCGAGAAGACGGAAGCGGACGAGCCGAAGGCGGAAGCGCCAAAGGACGATGAAACCAAGGCGGAAGCGCCAATGGACGAGCCGAAGACGGAATCGCCAAAGGACGGGGAAGAGAAAGCCGAGCCGCCCAAGGCCGACGAGACAAAAACAGATGAGCCGCCCAAGGCCGAGGAACCCAGGGCGGATGAGCCGCCAAAGGCCGACGGGGCGAAGGACGGCGAGGCCGCTCCCGCCGAGGGCGAGGCGGTTGCCGCCCCGCGCAAGAACCTCTCGCTGGTGGACGCGGCGGTCGAGGTGCTCAGGGCCGAGAAGCGACCGATGGGCGTGAAGGAGCTCGTGAAGCTCGCCACGGAGCGCGGCCTCTGGATTCCGACCAAGGCGAAGACGCCCGAGCAGAGCCTCTACGGCGGCCTCTACCTTGAGATGAAGAACTCCGCGCACCCGCGCGTCAAGAGGTCGGCGGAGAAGGGCCGCTTCGAGCTGATCGGCTGACAATCCCACCGAAACGCGGGCAATCTGCCTGTTCCGACGCGCGGAACAGGCAGATTGCATTTTCAACTAGGCAGAATCCCCGTTTTTTCGCCAGGCGAAGATGCCCCAGACGGCCAGCGCGAGCTGCACGAGGTCGAGGGACGCCCTTGAATAGAGCCTGTTGTTCAGGTCGATTGCCAGCCAGGCGATGTTGCCGAGCGTCCACAGGTGGAAGCACCACCGCACCTTGCGGACGTTCAGCACAGTCCCCGCCAGGCAGGTCGCCGTGACCAGCCAGCAGATAACGTCAGCGGACGGCATGGAACAGCCCCTCCCTGCACAGCCGCGTGAAGACCGGCTTGTCCAGACCGTACTTTCGGATAAGCTCGGAGGGGCGCGCCTCCATCTTCTCGGTCTTCAGCTCGTGGCCGTGGCCGTCCTGGTAGGAGACCTCGATCTCGGGCGAGCCGATGGAGCAGGAGACGGCGGTGTGGACGCCGCGCAGGCGGTTCGCCCTCATGAAGTCCAGCGCCAGCTTCCGGGCGTGGATGTTCAGGGTGAGGTCGGCCTTGCTTCCGTCCTTGGTCCAGG
>JAAYOC010000098.1 GCA_012520505.1 Oscillospiraceae bacterium | reverse complement strand
TCCGACATAGAATGATATGAGAGACAATTATTAAAATGAGCAAAAAACACAATAAAAAAATATACACCTAAACTATCCCTATCAACATATCATTTACCTAACGATCCTGAAGTTTTAGAAAAAATAATAAAAAGTATTGATCACAAATACAAAATAATTCATATGCACAAAAAACTTTTCGCATATATACCAGAAAAACATATGAAAAAAGTATTTTAAATAGTTATATAACAATGATAAATCCTAAAAAAATCAAAAAAGTATGAATCATTGGAGTATCTACGATAGGAGATATGGTTATAAACATACCTCTATTCAAACTTGCTAGACAGACTTTTCCTAATGCAAAAATATATTTCATATCATGAACATATGTAGGACTAAAGCTCATAGAAAAATGTCCATATATTGACGGTATTATTACAGAATCACCTTCTGCAAACTTATGGAATAAAATAAAATTCATTTTTAGAATATTCAGAGAGAGATTTGATGTCACATTAACTCCTCGAGGATTCAATTTGGGATTTTTGGTAAGTATTTTCAGCGGAGCTAGATACAGAGTATGATTTGTAGAAAATCGATATAGCTTTAATAAAACTATTCCGTTTGGTAAACTAGCGTCTAATATCAGAGTTAAATATAAATACAGTAGATTCTTGTCAGATAAAAGAAATAACGAATATGATTGTGTAAAATTTATACAAGAGATATTAAATCCTTTTAGAAAGGATAGGAGGTTTATTGAAAACCTTGAATTATTTATGGATTATAAAAAAGAACAAGACTATATGGATACATTATTAAGAAAAGAAAAAATAGCCACAGAAGAAAAAGTTATTTGCGTACATCTTGGGTGAATGAAAGAAAATAGAAAAAGGTGTCGAGAAAGGGAAAAGCGAATACAAGTATTTGAATTTATCATAAAAAATTACAATGCAAAGATATGTTTCATAGGATGAGAAGACAATAGTGCAGAAGTCAAAGCCATCAGCCATGCATTATGAAATAATAGACAAATAATAGATTTTACTAAAAAGTTATCATTATCACAATCAACTTATCTGATAAGTAAATGTTCATTATTTTTATGTACTGATTCTTGACCTATGCATATTGCAGTATGATTAAACAAAAGAGTTATAGCTATTCTGGGGCCAATCACACATGTAATAGATAAATACATATATTGTCCCATTCGTAAAGAAAAAATATCGGATATTACAACAGAAGAAGTAATTTCAGCAGTAAAAAAATCATTATGATAAAGCTATGCAACTTGATTTTGTATGTATTTTTTGTAGAAAAAATATAATTTTTTAAAAAATTTATTGTTTTTATAATCAATACGAAAGAATCTCAAAATCATTCAAAGCCTTAATGTTTTAGATCGTCAGGAAATAACTCTTTTCTTTAATACTTTCCATTTTTTATTATCTTTCAAATTATTTTTTTCTTCTATAATATCCATTGTAATCTCAAAATCTGTTATAAATTTTTTATTTGCTTTATATGATTCATTCATAGTTCTTCAAAGAACAAATATTCCATCAGGTATTATTGTTTTTTTATTTTTTAAATGACTATAAATAATAATATCTTGAGGAAAAATATTATCATAAATAAAGTCTTTATCAAAATGAGACAATGATTCTTTTCGATATGAATTTTTAACTACAATAATAGAATAAAACTGAAAATAGACAACCAAATCCTGATAAGTATTTCTTTTGTCATACATATATTCAATTATTGGTTCAATTCCCACATATTCTTTATATGTATTTTTTCATTCTTTTATTATATCTTCGACACTGGGAGAAAAGTGTCAGTTTGCTAACAACAAATCAAAATTTGTTTTTTCAATAATTTCAATAGTATGTTTCAATGAAAATGATGT
>JAAYOC010000081.1 GCA_012520505.1 Oscillospiraceae bacterium | reverse complement strand
TGTTGGCTCAATATAGAGTTCATGATAAGTCTATTTCAAGTAATAAGTTTGATTTAGTAAAATATCATTGGCATATTTATAGAAAAATAGAAAACTTATCTATCTTTAGATCTATCTACCATATTGTGGTTTGGGGATTGATAAAAATATTTAGAATAAAATGAATATATGTAAAATAAAATAATAAAGGAGTATTGTTAAATTTGAGAAAAACTATATTTTTGTTAGGTCAAAAACTAAGAAATCCTAACATGTTAAAAGAATACTACAAATTAAAAGAAACAGAAAAATCTACTATAGAAGAACTTAAACTAATTCAGTTACAAAAATTGAAAAGACTATTAGAAGATGCTAATCACACGCCATATTATAAAAAAGTATTTAAAAATGAAAAAATAAACATTTTAGACATTAATAGCTTAGATGACTTAAAAAAAATTCCTATAATAACAAAATCAATATTAATAAAAGAAAATGATTCGATTCAAAACAAAAAGTATAATAAACGATTAATGAAATCAGAAACATCTGGAAGTACAGGAGAATCTTTGAAGTTTTATCGTAATGAGTATTGGGATTCTGTTAATAGAGCAGCTCAATTAAGAGGGTATTCATGGTATGGAGTAAAACCTTGGGAAAAAAACGGCTATTTATGGGGATATGATTTTTCCTTTTTAAAGAAATTAAAAACCAAGATATTAGATTTTTTAGTTAATAGGTTTAGGTTGTTTGAATATAATGAAAAAAAAACCATGAATTTTGTAAAAAAATGTAAAAAAGCCAAATATTTAGAAGGTTATTCATCAATGATTCATGAAGTATCTAAAATAGCAAATAAAAACAATATTGATTTATCAAATTTAAAAATGGTGAAAGGAACATCTGAACAAATATTTGAATCATATCAAAAAAGCGCTAATAAAGCTTTTGGGAAAAAAATAATAAGTGAATATGGAGCTGCTGAAGCAGGTATCATTGCTTTTGAATGCCCTCATGGGAACATGCATATAAATATGGAAAACGTTATTGTAGAAGAAATTAATAATGAAATATTGGTTACAAATCTTGTTTCAAATTCTTTTCCAATTATAAGATATAAACTAGGAGATTTCGTGATGATAGAAGAGGATCATAATTGTGTTTGCGGCATGAAACATTATGTAATAAAAGAGATTCAAGGAAGGGTTGGCGAAGTAATACAGGGAAATATTAATAAATATCCTTCACTTACGCTATACTATATTTTTAAAAATTTAAGTTCTAAATACGATTTGCTTTTAAATTATCAAGCAATACAATGTAAAATAGGTGAAATTGAATTGAGATTATCTAAAAATATAACAGAAACTGAAAAACATTACTTAATAAAAGAGGTTGAAAAATATTTTAACAAAGATTTGAAAGTAGATATTTCATATAAACAATTTATACGTTCAAAAAACAATAAGCTTAGAACATTTATTCAAAAACTATAAATGCTTTATTCAGATAAAACTCTTTTTTTAATTATTAAGGATTAATGAAGTCCTTAAATGGTGTTTATAGGCAATTGAACTTAACAAATATAATAAAAAATGATATATCTATAGTTTGGAATTAGAATAAAATCAAGATTGAACTATTGATATGAAAGGATAAATAAAATGAAAATTACAGTTGTAGGTACAGGTTATGTAGGTTTATCTAATGCAGTTTTACTAAGCCAAAATAATGAAGTTATTGCATTAGATGTGGTAAAAGAGAAAGTTGATCTAATTAACAAGAGAGTTTCACCAATTGGTGATAATGAGA
>JAAYOC010000023.1 GCA_012520505.1 Oscillospiraceae bacterium | reverse complement strand
CTAAAAGCCGTATTTTCATCCCCGAGTGGATGGAGAACAAAGATGCGAATACTGATGACCAGATTCGTATTCATTACCGCCCTGTTACCGTAAAAATCAAAGAGAGAATTTTTCCTCGTGAGTTTACATTTGGTAAGGGTGCAGATGGTGAAATGACACCATCAATGGCAATCAAGATTGATCGCAAAAAGTATCTTGATGAGCTTGTTACAAAAATTGAAAACCTCGGATACATCTCTGAGGATGGTATTGAAATTAAAGTAACCTCTGTAGCACAGCTATTTGAGGGGCCGGTAGAGTTTGATGCTCTTATCGACGAAATATATGCTTTTTTCAGTGAACTTGTTACTAGCAGGATCAACGAAAAAAACTAAGAATTGCTTACCACTTACTGGCGAAGGGTGAGCATAAGGTCAACTTTCTTAAAAGTCGGGGGCATATTCCCCTGATTTTTAAGATTGGTGATGAGCCAGTTAAAGTTCGACGAGATGAAATAACAAAATATGTAAATGATCCCACCTTTCTTATTATCCTTGAGTATTATAATTTAATTAAATTGTGGGGAATGCCTGATGGAGACGGATGGGCTGATATGCCTATAGACGTTCTCGAAGGTATTACTGCTTTAGAGCTTGAATCGAAATCTATGGAAAGTGAAGCTATGGAAGCTCACAGTTCAAATAATGTAAACGTAACAAATAACCCTAGTGGAATTTCTTCACGTCGCAATAAATAGGGGACATCATGGCAGACAGTAAAACCAGTGCTTTATTTGAAGTCCGTGCCGTAGGTACAGAAAAAGCATCAAGACAATTCACAACATTTGAAAGAACCGCAACTGGTTCCATGACTCGTGCTGAGGCTTCCATAGGGAAGTCTTTAGCACGTGTAGCCGCTCAGTATATGTCTGTGGCTGTTGGTATCAATAAAGCTATGAAGTTAATGTCTTCCGGTACAGAGTTTAATAAATTTGTAGAGACTCAAACTATGGCATTTTCTGTTATGATGAAATCCGCCGAAAAAGCCAAAGCTCAGATAGAAGAGTTATATGATTTTGCTGTTAAATCTCCACTTACATTCAAAGACACAGCCTCTGCCGCAAAACAACTTATGGCATACGGTTTTGCGGCTAAAGAACTTGTTCCAACTATGGATACTCTTGGTACCGTAGCTTTGGCTACAGGGCATAGTCTTGGTGACATTGCTTATGTATACGGTACCCTGCGTTCTCAAGGTAGAGCGTATAGCCGCGACCTTATGCAGTTTGGTATGCGTGGTATTCCTATTTATGAAGAATTAGCTAAGGTAATGGGTGTCAATGTACAACAAATACAAAAACTTACGAGTCAAGGCAAAGTTGGATTCAAAGAAGTAGAAAGAGCATTTCAAAATATGACTTCTGGTGGTGGTCGTTTTGCTGGGATGATTGAGCAATACATGGATACACTTACCGGTAAATTGGCTATGTTTGAAGATATATTTGAAAAATCTACAGGTAAGATGATGCGTGGAGCTACTGATTCATATAAAAATTTTATAGATGAGATGACTGAGTTATTGGAATCAGATGAAATGCAAGCATATTTTACCGAACTTAATATAGATATAAAAACACTTGCTGATTTGCTTTTTGAGGTTGCAAAAGCTCTTATTAAGATTACTCCTTTACTTATAAAAGCACTCAAGGTATTTATTGCATATAAAGCTGTTGGTGGTGTAGCAAATATCATGAAAAATTTCTCTGAAATTCTTCTTAATATCGGTGGTACTCTAATGAAAATATCTGCTATTGGTGGGGCAGGTGGTTTCCTTGCTAATCTTGGAGCCGCTGGTGGTTTGTTTGCAGAAGGTTTTGTAATGGCGGGACCGGTTATTCTTGCTACATTAGCACCTATTCTTGCCGCATTAAAAGTAATCAAAGATATTAAAACAGATGCTTATATGAAAAGTAGTGATGAGGCTTTTATGGAGGTGTTCTCTGTTCAAGCACCAAGAGATATAGCAATCATTCAGGGAGAAATAAATCAGTTAAGAGTAGAGGGGCTTTCTGAATTACAATTAGAGGCACGATATAACGAAGAAATAGTAGATTATGTGACTCGTACAGCAGAAAAATATGGACAAACTACTGATGTGCT
>JAAYOC010000064.1 GCA_012520505.1 Oscillospiraceae bacterium | reverse complement strand
TTTAAGATTTGTTAGACTTGCGAAAGCAAAGCTATAAATGCGAATTACTGTACTTGGTACATATATATATTCTAAAGAAGAGCATCCCTGAAGTGAAGAAATCTCTTTTACTCCCTCCGGAATAATTAATTGTTTAATAGACTTACAATTTATAAAAGCATTTGACAATTTAGTCATCTTTGGTGAAAGTGTTACTGATTGCAAACTAATACAATTATTAAATGCACCATTATCAATTACCGAAACATTATCAAGGTTTATTTTTTTAAGTTGTGAACAACCTTTAAATGCTTCAATCCCTATTGTATGTACCGATGAAGGTAAAACCACTTCTTTTAATGGTGTATAGGCAAAACAATCTGAGCATATATAATTAGTGCCTTCCGGAATATTTATCGATTGAATTTTAGTTCCATAAAAGGTGAAATTTGAAAAAAATTTTGCATTAATAGACCATTTAACATTTGAAAGGTTTGTACAATTCTTAAATACAGATTCCTCAACATAATATACGCTATCAGGTATTTCTATACTTGTAATACCAGTACAATCTTGAAATGCCTTTGCTTCAATTCTATAAAGACTTTTCGGAAGCTGAACTTTTGTTATAAAACTATCTCCAGCAAAAGCCAACCGTCCAATTTTTGTTACTGGCATTCCATTTATTGATTCAGGAATTATAACTTCTGATAAAGTAGTATTTAGTCCGGATATAGTAACTTCATTATTTACCACAGTATACTTAAAATCCCCATAACTAACACTATCTTCAGCTGTAGCTCCAATAAAAGTATTATTTTTATCCTTACTTACTAAACATGAAAAAGTTACCACCATAGATATTGCTGTCGCCATGCACAAAAATTTTTTTAATTTCATATAAAACACCTTTCTTCTCTTGATATAATAATACACCGTTTTTATATTATAAATAATAGCATAAAATTTTATCATTTTACTTTAAAAATTTTAAATTACTCTTATAAAATAAAATTTGTTATTTTTATTGATTACTGATTACAATTACTCTTATACAAATTCGTTTTACATAGAATGATAACTTTATAGAAGGATTTTTTGTGCTAACAAGCAATTTTACACAATTCATTTCTAATGTAATACTTTTTAGCTTCTGATTATTGCTATTAACTTCAGCCACATAATATAAACATAATGGGAAATTGTCGCACTCACTTATTACAGCTTGTCCATTTAGTTAAGATACTTATCTTTTCTAATATTAAATGAATTTATCGTTCCTTCAAGAACATCAACAACATCGTTGATTATTTCACTTTCAAGCGAACCGCTTTCATATGAAAATTTATAATTGTTAAGTTTATCAATTTTAACACGAATTACTTGCTCGGCATCTGAAACGACCGCTAAGTTAGAATTATGCGTAACAATAATAATTTGACGTCTTTTTTTCGCTTCTCTTATAAAAGGAACTAATATCTTTGCAACACTTTCATTATCTAAATTATCTTCTGGTTGGTCTAAAATCAGAGGAATATCTCTTGCATCTAACAGTAGATAGAAAACAAGAAGTAGGCTACCACGCTCACCAGGAGAAAGTGAAGACAGTTCTTTACCAAATAATTGCAAAGAGTATCTTGC
The DNA here is from genome assembly GCA_012520505.1 of Oscillospiraceae bacterium. Taxonomy (GTDB): domain Bacteria; phylum Bacillota; class Clostridia; order Oscillospirales; family Acutalibacteraceae; genus UBA1227. Next base: position 4,474 of record JAAYOC010000064.1, on the reverse strand, counting down.
ATCTAAATAAGTCAGTTTGTAAAAATCGCTAACAAAAGTATCATACATATTTTTTTTGAACATTGAATGATAACATTTTGTTTCACAAAATTTTCCAAATTCTTCATCAATGCAATTTATAAAACAAACAAGACCTTCTTCCGTGGAAAAATCATACTGTGCAAAATATTCTTTTATTTTTTTCTCTCCATCTGCTCCCTTGAAAGGACCACTAACATTATTACTTATATATTTATCCACAAATGTGTTAATGAAATCTTCTAAAGGATATATACCAGTATTGATTTCTGCTTTAAAATCTTGTAAATCGACTTGATATTCTTCTAAAAATTCAACAATAGGCTCTTTGAATTTGTTATAAAGGGCTTGCTCATCAGTCAAACATTTATATATTTGCTTAACTTTTTCTAATCGTTCACCTTTTAACTCTTTAATATCGATAACTAATTGTGAAGTCTTGCAATCCCCAATATATTCTATTTGTGTTTTCAAATCTTCAGCTTGTTGTGACAACTCTTTGTTTTTATCTTCCCAAGATTTAGAGTCGGTTAAATATTTTTGATATTGGGTTAGTTTACCTTGGTTTTCGGTATTAAACTGTTCAATAGTAGTTTCAAGCAATTTCTTTTTATCAATCAAAGTTAGAGATTTAGTTGTATCAGTTGAATCTACTTGAGATTCTATACTTTCTGTTTCAGATAATAAACCTTGTAAATCTTGTACTTGTTTATTGTATTTATCATATTCGACATCAATAGATGATAAATCAAAATTATACTTAAATATCTTTTCTAAGTCTAATTGATAATCAAGTAAGCTGCCTTTGAATAAATTCAGTTTATCATCTAAACTGGTTTTTAAATTTTCAAAATCTTTTCTAATGATAGTGATATTGCTTTTATGCTTTGTTGCAATTTCGAGAGATCCTTGAGTTTTATCAATTTCATTTTGAATAGTTTTCAAGTCAGATACGTTTTTAACGTATTCTTCTGTAACCAACCCCTCAGGAGGTTTAACCTCTGAAGGTTTGTTCTTGTTGTGTTCCTCTAATTCTCTTTTTAAAGTACTCAGTGTACTTTCTAATGATTTTTTGTAGTCAAAATCTCTTTTTTCTTCTAAGTGTTTGATTTTATCATTTAATGTGTCAATGGTAATTTCAATATCTTTTCTTCTTGATGATGTAGAGCTTTTTTCATTGTGAATTAAGTCCTCAAACGTTCGGAAACTAAGCTTGTCTTCTTTTTTCATACGAGAGAATACAACACTATTGATTTCTTTTTTAAAACTATCATCGCTATTATCATTGCAAAATTTTTCAAAACTATTTTGAGGAACGCAATGAACAAGCTCAACAGCATTTGTATCAATATGTTCACCTAAGTTTTTGCTAACTGTATGTACGCTGTCGTACCAATTTATAGTAGCGTCGAAATTTTTAGATAAACTTTTTTCTCTAAACTTTCTTTTTTCAAGAAAAGCAAAATCACTTTCATTTTTAGAATTGCTAAGCAAACCAATTATTTCAGCAATGGCAGTTTTTCCACTACCTTTATTACCGATAATTACAGTCATCTCAGGATTTAATGGTATTTTAATGTCTTTAAACCATTCACCACGATTACCTGTATAAGAATCTGACCAATCAATGTTAACAGATTCTATTGTCTTTGTTTTATTATTATGAATTCTGTTTAATGATGGAGGAATCTCGCCAACAAAAATTCTATCTGGCTCTATAACTGCTTGTTTTAAACCTTTGAAATTAGGGTCAGCTTTAATCCAGACGTATTCGCTTCCTATCTCGTCCAATTTATGTGCATCAGAAGCGATGATAGATACACGCTTAAAGGTGTTCCAGTAGAAATCAATATTTTTTGAATCTAAACTTTTTACTTCGCAAATATCTACATGACTACTGAGCAATTCTGTTTTTAGCGGACCTAATGAATCGGCAAGGTTTTTTACGTTTCGCACACCATTTCCTTGATGCTTAATTTCTTCGTCAATTCCACTGGTCTTTCCACCAGCATGAACAGTCACGATTCCACCATATTTGCGAATAAGTTGAGCAGCTTGTTTGAAGTCTACCTGAACTTCAAACATTCCTTTCTTGAAAGCCTTTTCATCTGTTAGTGAAGCATCTTGTTCTTTACCTTTAGCGATAATTAGGGTTTCTGACAGATTGAGTGGTGACAAAACAAGGTCATGTAAGGCTTTTTGATCAAGTGTAATTTTACCGACTGTATCAGGGAATAGTCCGATAATATGAACAGATTTCTCGCCATACTCTGTTCTGAACTCAACACCACTTATAACGTGAATTCCATTTTCAAGTCCAAGTCTTTTTATTTCATCAACATTTCTAACAGTATGATGGTCTGTTATAGCGATCACTGAAAGACCTTGCTCTTTAGCTTTAGCTATTATTTGTTGTGGTGTCGCCTTTCCATCTGAAGCATTAGAGTGTATATGTAAATCCCATCTATGCCATTCGGATCCTCTTGGATATTGTGACATTAATATTCCTCCTTGCCATTTAGCTCTGCAAATTTAGCAATCATTGTTGGATTGCCTTTTGTAAGTTTTTTGATAGTTAAATCTTGAGCCTTACTATTAGCAGTGTTTAAGTGCTTTTCGGACAGTGTAAGGTTTTCACGCATTTTTGTAAGCAATTTAATTGTATCATCAATATTTTTAATAGCATCGGAGAATCGTTCGCTTGCCCATATAATTTTTTACCAAAACTATCCTTAAACGCTATGATTTGTTCTTCGAAATTAGAAATATCTATATTTTGATTTTGAACTTCTACAAGCTGTTCTCGATATTGTGCTGAATTTTTAGCTGCATTTCTTAATAGTGTAATCATTGGGATGAAAAATTGTGGGCGAATAACATACATTTTAGGATACTTGTGAGAAACATCAACTATACCGCTGTTATAATAATCGCTATCGGCTTCAAGCAAAGATACTAAAACGGCATATTCACAGCCTTTTTCGTTTCTATCTTTATCCAATTCTTTTAAAAAATCTTCATTCTTTTTCTTAGCGGCAGTTGTTTCCATTTCGTTTTTGATTTCAAACATTATCGAAATGAATTCTACACCACTATCTGTTTCTTCTCTAAAAATGAAATCTCCTTTGCTACCTGTTCGAGCATCATTGTCCTTTTCAAAGTAAGCATTTTGAAACCCCGCTGGTCTAATTTGATTAAAAGCAATCTCACAGTGTTGTTCAAGTGTTTGACTTGCCTGTACCGTTGATAGCATATTTCATATTTAAATGATTTTCTAAAAGTTTAACTTCCCCATAATCAATACTATTACAGTTTTTCAAAATAACCTTCATATAATTACTCTCCTATTCTAAGCCTGTTCTTCTCAATTGATCTTATTTTACATACCCTTTATTTTTCTGTCTAGTGAATTATAGCCGATGCACTTTAAAACATTTATGATCTTTCAGCAACAAATTACATATATTTTGTTTGCACCGTCACCCTCATTCAACTTCCCATTATTGCTATTACATGAATCATTCGAGCTTAACTTCCCGAATGATCTACCATTCGCACAACACTTCTTAAAATCCCCATTAAAACCATATCCCAATTAGCTATAAAAGTTAATATCAATATTATACCACAAGCAAACCCACACTTCAACACATTATTGTTAAATCTACCAATATAATTCATATTAATTTTAGATTTAAATATGTATACCTAATCCTAAAGCAAAAGAGCACCACTGATTTTTCAAAAACCAGTGGTGCTCTTTTCATATTTTCCCTTGTCTTACTTACCGTGCTTCTCTTTCCCTTGAATTTCAGGAACAGGTCTAACATCATTTTTAGGTGAATTCATTTTATGATTCTCCTGTGTTTTCTTAGGATTACGAGAATCAATCCTTTTCATTCCTTACTTCGCCATTTTCTCACCCCAAAATTATTATATCCGCTCAATAAATAATCATTCCATCGCCCCACAACCTCAACCCCACCTTTAAACACAATATGAATCTTCTGAGAGGAAATCACTTTAACATACTCAACAACCCCTCCAGATCACCACATCATCAAATTGTGTCAACGTACCATTTTGTGAATTAAGAATTCCCATAATTTTATTCACTTTAGTAGAATTATCTTTGCCTGACTTCTGCTCAGACTTTTCAGTTTTAATCTGCTTTTTCAAGGCACTAATTTCAGATAAAATATTCTGAAACTCTATTTCAAAATTAGATTCACTGCCAGTATTTGCTTTGAGATAGGATTTTCAACATCAGGTTCATTAAGTAAATGATCTATACTCAATTTATGAACCTGTCATATAAAACTCTCCTTAGGAGCTTTCACATAGGGATTGAATAAAAACTTAGTGACAGCTTCAAGCGGAGCAAAGGAAAACCACACTGGAGAATAAAATCTTTAGTGTGGTTTATTTTTTATTTAAGTATTTTGCTTATTTTCTA
>JAAYOC010000112.1 GCA_012520505.1 Oscillospiraceae bacterium | reverse complement strand
TATCTTGGCAAGGCTTGTCACGCTATTTCAAAGTCGATGACTTTTATATCGCTTCTATTAACAATAACCCTGTCGGATGTTTTGCTCTGATTGACTATGACCCGACTTTTTGGCCTGACGTAGCAAAAGGCACATCATTGTTTATACATAAATTAGCAGTTAAACGCTGTGGCTCGAAACAGGGAGTTTCAAAGGCTCTAATAGATTTCGCAAAGACGCAAGCGGTAAAACTCGGCATCAATGAAGTTCGTCTTGACACTCACCAGTTTAGAGATAAAGTCCGCGCAATTTATGAACGCGAGGGTTTTATATGTGTTGGTGAAAGATGTTTGTATGAAAAATATCATACAGCGTTTTATGTTTGGAAAACAAAAACCAACATCATTCATATCCGTCTTGCCACCCCTTCCGATGCGCCGGATATGGCAGAGGTTCATATGCGTTCGTGGGAAGTGGCGTATAAGGATATTGTACCGGAAGAATATATCCAAAAACAAAACGAGAAAAGACCTGCAATGTGGCAGCGGATAATTACTGATGACAACACCACCCAATATGTTATACAAAAAGACGGTAAAACTGTCGGCATCATGTGTGTTGTTCCTCGTCCACAGGACGAGGATGCGGATGATACTGTTTGTGAACTGGAGGGTATTTATCTGCATCCCGATAGTTACCACCAAGGAATCGGAACCAAAGCGATGGAATTTGCGTTCGACATAGCACACGGGTGGAATAAGTCTTTTATGACTCTGTGGGTGTTTTCCGAAAACGCAAACTCTATTAAATTTTACAAAAAGCTTGGATTTGCACCTGACGGAAAAACAAAGACATATGACATGGGGAAAGTTATGGATTGCATCAGAATGCGGAAGGAATTATGAGATGAGCAGTAATCAAAATCAATTTCTATACCGCTATTATGAGCAATCGGAATCCCCGTTTTTGTCCATGACTGAGTTGCCGATGGATAAGGCGCGGGAGATGCTCATTGCCTTGCAAAAAGCAGGCAAGTTCGGCAACCCGAATATTGAAGGCTTTCTTAAAAAGCGCTATGACCGGGATACAATGCTTTGGGACGCTTTTATCCGGCATGGTGGCAAACCTGAAAGGTCGTCGCCTGTTTACTTCTTTTTAGGTGAACATCGCCAGTGGGCATCCGCGTTTGAAAACCCGGCGGTCATAAAAATTCCATTGGACGAATTTGATCCCGAAACAGTATCTTTTACATATGGAGACTCTTTTGCGGTGCTTAATTCTGCGCTTTATGGCAGTGAAGAATACTGGGGCAAGGTTTATTTCGCGGATGAGATACTTGAGGTTATTGAACGAAACGGGTACCCACCACATATAGAATACGACTTCAAACGGGGAATTTATCCAACTGATAAACACATTAACGACCACTTGAAATATATTGAGGCGCACGTTTGGAGTAATAAAATCTTGGATAAATATCGCACTCTTTGGCAAAACGGAGGGTTCGGACAGTGAAGCATAACATCATCCATATAGTTGGCGCGTCCGGCGCGGGAACGACCACATTGGGTCAGGCATTAGAGAAGGAATATGGTTACATATGGCTGAATACAGACGGATACTTTTGGGAGCAGACCGATCCACCTTTTGCGCGGTCGCTGCCGCATGAGGAACGTGTCAAGCGGCTGAGTGCAGCTATTGAGGAACATCCGAAATGCGTGATTTCCGGTTCCTTATGCGGCTGGGGCGATGTTTTCATTTCTCTGTTTGACTTGGTTGTGTTTGTGGATACGCCGACCGATGTTCGCATTGAGCGGCTTCAAAAACGTGAATATGAACGCTTCGGCAAGCGTATCCGCGCT
>JAAYOC010000111.1 GCA_012520505.1 Oscillospiraceae bacterium | reverse complement strand
TGGACCGGTGTACGTCAGCCTTATCGGCCAGGATTACAGCTGCAGAGATATTGCTCACAACCTGGCCATATTCCTCATCATGGTTGCCAATTGCGGAAGCAACATCGGCAATTTCTTCCTCATCCATGGACATTCCCTGTAAGATATTCATAGCCATTAAAGCCCCGGTAGCGTAATGGTGGGTCCGCCCCACCACATTACCAATATCATGCAGGTAACCGGCAATAGCCGCCAGCTCGGCCTCCCGAAAACTGTAACCAAGATCAAGTAAAATACGGCGTGCCGTCGTAGCCACCAGATCGGCATGGCGCCGGCCATGTTCTGTAAAGCCAATGGCCGCCAGATTTTCATTGGCCTTGCGTATATAAGTGATCACAGTAGGATTACACCGAACATCCTGCAAGGTGATCAAGTTTGAATGTTTGGTTTTTTCCATTTCATTTACACCTGCAAAAAATCAAGATGATCTTGAGGTACTTCGCTCTTCAGTTTTTTTCTCCTGCTTAAAATTTTAACATTTTTCCAGAAAAATTTTTCCACTGGAATTCATTCTTTCCTGTTAAAACCTTTTGCCTGTCTTGCTCACGCAACACCTTTCACATCCTTATCTAGAGTTCCGGAGCATCAAAAGGCAATGAGCGGAAAAAACAGCTTCTGTGCCCGGTATGGCATGCCGGACCGTTCGGCTGAACCTTAATCAAGAGAGTATCGGCATCACAGTCATAAAATATTTCTTTCACAACCTGGGTGTTTCCAGATGTTTCACCCTTCTGCCAAAGTGTTTTCCGGCTGCGGCTCCAGAAACAGGTCAGACCTGTTTCCAAAGTTTTCTGCAGGGAATCCCGGTTCATATAGGCCAGCATGAGCACTTCACCACTGGCATAATCCTGGACGATCGCCGGCAAAAGTTCATATTGAGCAAAGGCCAACTCGTCAAGTTTTTCAAGTTTATTTAGTTTATCTTCTGAACTCATCGGCAAGACGCACCTCCAGACCCTGTTCTCTAAGATATTTTTTTACATCCTCCACTGAAAAACGGCGGTAATGAAAAACAGAAGCGGCTAGCGCTGCACTGGCTTTTCCGGTAGTTAAAACTTCGGCAAAATGCTCCACCTTCCCTGCACCTCCGGAAGCAATCACCGGTATCTGTACCCTTTCGCTCACAGCCCTGGTCAGGGGAAGATCAAAGCCATCCCGGCCTCCATCGGCATCCATGCTAGTCAACAGGATCTCCCCTGCGCCTAACTTCTCCACTTGCGCGGCCCAATCAAGAGCACGTTTCCCCGTAGCCCTGCGGCCACCATGAGTATAAACTTCCCAGTCCTGCTTTTCTTCATCCCAGCGGGCATCTATGGCCACAACAATCCTCTCGCGGCCAAAAACCCGGGCGGCCTCGGCAATAAGATCCGGGTTCTCTACAGCGGGTGTGTTAATCGAAACCTTCTTGGCCCCGGTATGGAATATTTTGTGCATCTGCTCCAGAGAACGGATACCGCCGCCCACAACTAGGGGCATAAAAATTTCCCCGGCAGCCCTCCGGACAACAT
>JAAYOC010000059.1 GCA_012520505.1 Oscillospiraceae bacterium | reverse complement strand
TAATCCAATCTTATATAATATTAAGGTTATCTTTTGAAGTAACCCTTTATTTTCAACAGCCGTACCCAAACCAGTAATATTAGCTATTTGTGGTGTTCTAGTTAGTCTACACGCTATACCACCATATACATTAGGTTTGATAGTGTATGTAAGTACAACATCCGGCTTAGTTTTATTAATAATTCGAATATAGTTAATTAATAATTTAAAGTCTGAAATAGGATTAGTTCCTCTTCTACTAATATTTGTTTCAACCATATTGCATCCAATACCCTTAAAATAATTTGTCTTCGTGTCAACTGGAGCTGAAATAATGATCTTAGAATTCTTTTTTAGAAGTTCTTCTACTAGCTCTCTTCTAAAACTATATAAACCATTTATAGAATTTGTTAGTATTGCTATCGTACCCATCTTATCTACTCCATTTTTACAATTTTATTTTCTAAAAACCTTTTTATCTTCATTAGCCCTCAAAAACTTAGCAGGATTACCTGCTACAACTGAATTTGCTTCGACATCTTTAAGTACAACAGAACCCATACCAATAATCGAATTATCTCCAATATTGATGCCATTTCTAACTATTGCTCCACTACCTATATAGCAATTAGAACCTATCTCTACATCTCCACCTACTGAAACATTAGGAGAAATCACAGTATAGTCTCCAACTGTTACATCATGTCCAATAACAACATGCTTGTTTATTAAACAGCCCTTTCCAATGTGTACATTGACTGTAAGAGTAGCTCCGGTATGAATAATTGTCCCTAAATCAATGGAAGAGAATCTAGATAGGTGAAAACCTGTATCAATAACACTAATCAAGTCTAATTCATGACTTTCAAGCTTCTTATAAAGAAACTCTCTTGAAGTTGGTTCTCCTACTGCAACAATAAACTCTAGTTCTACCTTTTCAAACCCATTCAAAGTTTCTTCAAGTGTGTATACTCTAACCTCATCAACGACTCGATTATTTATGTTATCATCTACAAAGATAATCTTTTCCCACTTATCCATTCTTGATGTAAGATCAGCGATTTCTCTTCCCATTCCACCACAGCCATATATACAAAGTGTTTTCATTTATATCAAATCCTCATTAATTAATTTGAAGTTCCCTTAAACTTTTCCATTGTTACACTTTCACTCTTATTAACACCTTCCCGCTTAAATACTTTTAAGAAGGTTTCAACTATGAGCTTCAAGTCTAGTAAAAACGAAATGCTCTCCACATATTCGACATCATAATCAAACTTTTCTTCCCAACTAATAGCATTTCTACCGTTAACTTGAGCGAGTCCAGATAAACCTGGTCTTACATCGTGACGGTGTTTTTGCGTCTCGTTATAAAGTGGTAAATACTCAATTAACAATGGTCTAGGTCCTATGATCGACATATCACCCTTTAGAATATTAAATAGTTCTGGTAGCTCATCAAGTGACGTTGCACGAAGTATCCTTCCAAACTTAGTCAAACGTATATGATTTGGAAGCAGCTCACCATTCTCGTCCTTCTCATC
>JAAYOC010000058.1 GCA_012520505.1 Oscillospiraceae bacterium | reverse complement strand
GTACACCTATGTCACCGCCTCACTGTTCAATAAATCCGATACTTACCTCTTCCCAATACCTGACACCATTCTTCGTATGCCAGAGACTGGTCACAATATCCCCTGCATAGCAGGTCAATGTTTTACTGCCTCCGGCGTCCGGGTACTCCAGATTAAAAAACGGCTTATAAGCCGTTATGGTATCAATGATAGTCTGCAGGTCACTGTCGGGTATCATCTTCCAGACAACGTCCACCCGCCGCTTGGTTGCTATTAACTCCATTGTCATTTTACCAGAGGCGGTGCGGTTGCTTTTTGTTATGTCGAACCGCCCAACTTTTAACTCAGAAGGTGTTTTCACTGTAACGCCGGCTATTTTCAATGTTTCTGCCATATCCTACACCCCCTGTGGTTGAACTACAAGATTCAGGCCCTGGCGCTGGCCCTCTCGGATTATAGCGGGTAGCTGCATCCTTGCAAGTACGGTATTATCTATCTTGAGCACTAGTTCCTTGCTCTCTCCGCTACTCGTGCCGGTTGACGATGCCTGAATAATTCTGAAAGCATCTATGATTGCCCGGTATACCGCTTGGGCAATTCCGTCGGACATCATGCCACTGTCAGCCATATACCCAACCGATGCCGTTGCCCGAACAGCAGGCTGAACGGTCATGGAGGCCAATCCCGCCATTTCGTCAGCTATTGTACTGACCGATGAACGGAGTCCAGGAATGCCCTGCGTCAAGCCTTCGCGGTACATATCCATGAACGCTGGAGCCCATTTGTCGGCATCACGGCCGGGCCCTTCTTTTGTTGGTGACGAGAAACCGAGGAAATTTTTAATCTGTTTCCCCACATTTTTAAGGGAATCTTTCAACGAATTTACCTTCTCTTTTATACCTTTGGTAAAATTCTCAATTAAATTTTTACCCCATTCTATCGGGCTATTTTTTATTTCCTCCCAGGTTTCTATTAAAGTATCCTTGATAGTAGAATAAACTTCTTTCCACTTCTCCTTGGTAAACCAGGGTGCTACGTCTTCATTCCACCACTTAACTAAAGCTGTGCTATTCCACCAATCCTTAACCTCTTTCCATTTTTCTTGAATTGATGTTTTGATGTTATCATATAAACCTTTCCATTTCTCTTTGGTAAACCAGGGCGCTACATCTTCATTCCACCACTTAACTAAAGCTGTGCTATTCCACCAATCCTTTATACCCTGCCATGTTTCTTGCAGACTTGTCTTCATATTATCATATAGATTCACCCATTTCTCCTTGGTAAACCAGGGCTTTACATCCTCGTTCCACCACTTAACTAAAGCTGTGCTATTCCACCAATCTCTGATTTCGGCCCATTTTTCCTGGATGCTGTCTTTCATATTCTGATAGAGACCCAACCATTTCTCCTTTGTGAACCAGGGGGAAACATCTTCACGCCACCATTTAGAGAAGGCATTGTTCTCCCACCAATCCTTAATCTCTCTCCACTTTTCTTGAATGCCATCTTTCATGCTTTGATAGAGTTCGAGCCATTTTTCTTTTGTAAACCAGGGGGATACATGTTCGTTCCACCATTTGACTAATGCTGTGTTTGCCCACCAGTTTTTAATCTCGTCCCATTTTTCTTTTATTCCTTTTCTCATGTTATCGAACAGCTCGAGCCATCTTTCTTTTGTAAACCAGGGTTTTACACTATTTTCCCACCATTCACCTAACCAATCT
>JAAYOC010000022.1 GCA_012520505.1 Oscillospiraceae bacterium | reverse complement strand
CCACATCAAAGAAATTAGTTTGTAATACTAATTATTGTGAACTACCCATCCACGGCAAAGCCGATGAGATGGGCTTCCTGCTTCATAGATTCGACTAATGCCGACATCTCCACAGGCTCTACGGTGCATTCCACACCTGAATAATCTTTAAGAGCAAACTTTTTTATATTATTAGCTGCTAATAAGTCTCGCTCGTTAACTAACCCACAGCTTTTACATTTCCAAAACCTATCAGATAGTTTTAATTCATTGTTTATTGACCCACATTCACAGGTCTTTGAACTCGGTGCAAAACGTCCAATACGAAGTATGTTTACCCCATACCATTCAGCCTTGTATTCAATCATTCGATTAAACTCTCCCCAACTAACATCTGATATTGCTTGTGCAAGTTTATGATTTTTTATCATATTTGATACACCCAAATTCTCCAAGCAAATTGTTTGGTTCTCACGAATTAACTTGGTGGATGTTTTATGTAAAAAATCTTGTCTTTGGTTTGCTATCTTTTCGTGCAATATAGCTACACGTTTATTTGCTTTTTTTCTATTGGAACTCCCTTTTTGTTTTTTAGATGCTCTACGCTGCAATACTTTTAATCTTTGTATTGAATTACGTAAAAACTTTGGATTCTCAATAACCTCACCTTCACTTGTTACTAAAAAGTCCTTGATTCCTAAATCCACTCCTATTGTGTTTTTTTCTTCGATTGGTTTTTTAACTGGTGATTCTTCTCCTGTGTCGCAAAGTATTGAAACAAAATATTTACCAGTTGGTGTGAATGATATTGTGGCTTGTTTTACAGCACCTATCAAATTACGGTGTAATTTAATTTTTATACCTTCTTTGAATTTCGGAATTATCAAAAGGTCATTCTCTATTATTACATTCTGCGGTACATTGAAGCTACCTATATTTGACTTCTTTTTGAACTTAGGAAAATCAGCACGTCCTTTGAAGAAGTTAGAGTACGCAGTATCTAAATCAAGCAGCGCCACTTGTAAGGATTGGGAGTTAGTTTCTTTAAGCCAAGGAAGTTCTTTTTTAAGGTCAACAACTTGCTTTTGCAAATCATATCTTGAAAGATTGACTTTAGAACCAAGATATGCCATCGTTTTAGTTTCCAAAGCAAGGTTATACAAAAACCTAACGCTACCACAATGCTTGTGTATCAATTCTTTTTGAGAGCTGGTTGGATATATCCTGTATTTTCTTGCCTTGTACATATATACAAATATAATGAATTTTAACTGAACAGCAATAATAATCAAAGAATATTATATAACTGTAACGCAATTCATCCCACACACACTTCGTGATGAGTGGGATTTCTTGCTAAACACCTTTTAAAAAAGATCATAATGTTACCTCCTTTATCATTTTTTCAATTTGTTCTTCTATACGGACTATTTGATCTTGTATTTCCGCATAACGGGGGGCTTTGTATAAATTATTCAACATTTCCCGTTTTCTCAGTAGTTGAGCAAGCAGTTGCATTTTGT
>JAAYOC010000066.1 GCA_012520505.1 Oscillospiraceae bacterium | reverse complement strand
TTAGAAGGACGTGCCGGCTTTGGTTATATTTTACTTCAAAAGTGACCTTTCAAGCTATGATCTTATAATATCAGTAAATCCAGTATATGGGGCATATTCTAAAGGATTCAATCAACAGAACAAAATACATAATACGCTCTAATTTTCTACTTGGAAATGACAAAAGTTGATTCTCTTTTGCATCTTCTTAGGGGGCTGTACTTACAGAAGATATTTTATGCTATGTAAAAAACACCCCTTATCTTTGGTCCAACTTTTAGGGAGACTAGAGTTCGGGATGAATTTCATTATCAAGATTTTGTACCAATTAAAAAAATCTGCAACGAAAATTATTACGTATCACTTTTGCGTATCAATATAACGAAAAAAGCTCTAATCTTTTGGCTAGAACTTAAAGAGAAATATTGTAAATAAACCACACACTACTAATCCCATTCATCCTTGGTAAAAATTCAAAGGGTGATAAAGCTTGATATTTTCAGCCTTTTTGATAGTTCATGTCCGTTCTGCTCGCCTTTTTTCGGATTGTTTTCTGATTATTTTACCCGTTCCAGTCTCGGTTCCAGTTATTTAATTTTGGTACTGTCAAATTAAGTTCGCAACTTCGGACTCCTGTGTCGAAGTGTTGGTGTGGTTTTTCCTTCATGGGCTAGCCCATGAAGGAAAAAGTACAGCTTGTTCTGTGCTGCTAGGCAGCGAGTGGAGGAATCTCCGCAATCGATGTTTCGCTGAGGTAGATCGAGAAACGGACCAATCTTCCGCGTATTCCATCAGATAGATGCTGACAAGACGAACATACGATTCAGGATTGGGAAAAATCCCAATGACTTTCGTGCGCCGCCTTATTTCCTTGTTCAAGCGTTCAATCATGTTGTTGGAGCTGATCTTTCTTGAGTCCAGACTCGGGAAATCAAAGAAGATCAGACTGTCCTCAAGGCCTTCCTCCAGCACGTTAATCTCCTTGGGATACATCTCGCCGTATCGTTCCGCCAGCTCCTTTGCCTGCTTCCGAGCAACATCGTTGGTGGGGGCTTGCCAGATTAATTTCAGGAGCCCGGCAAAAGTTTTCTTTGCTCGCTTGGGGACATGAATGAGGATGTTGCGCATAAAATGGACCTTACAGCGTTGCCAGCTAGCACCGGGGAAAGCACGCTCAACCGCCTTCATCAGGCCTTTGTGGGCATCGGAGACCACGAGACGAACGCCGCTCAGGCCACGCTCTTTCAGCTTGGTAAACAGCTCGCCGTAGGTCGCTGCGGATTCTTCGAGCATCGGTTCAATAGCCAGAACGTCTCGGTGACCATCCGCTCGCACACCACAGACCAAGAGAATCGCCATGTTGACCACGTGACCGCCATAACGAACTTTCTCATACAAGGCATCCACCCATATCACGGGGTAATTTTCGCCCTCTAGAGAACGATTCCGGAAGGCCTCGGCTTGCTCATTCAGACCTTTGGTCATCTCACTCACCTGACTGCGAGATAGGTTTTCAATGCCCAGCTTCTTCGCCAGTTTCTCAATCTTCCGGGTGGACACGCCTTGGACGTACGTCTCCTGAATGACTTGGATCAGTGCGGCTTCACTGCGTTTCCGCTCCGTTAGGAAAAACGGAATGTAGCCGCCGTTTCGAACCTTCGGGACCAAGAGATAGATGGTGCCCATCCGCGTGTCCAGTCTACGAGGACGGTAGCCGCTTCGGTGGGTTTTACGCTCATTCTGTTGCTCGTGCTTGCCAGCTCCGATTTGCGAACTGACCTCTGCCTCCATAAGCTGCGCGCATAACCATTCCAGCATGTGTAGCATGGGATCCGCTGAACCCAAACATTCCCATAGTATTTCTGTCAGACTCGTGCTATTGTTTTGGTAAGCCATTGGTTTCCCTCCTAAATGTCTTTTTTCGCAATTAACATTCTATAGGAGTCCCAATGGCTTTTCCTTAGCTTTTTTTCAAGTTGCGAACTTCATTGTACTCTATCCTCATAATGCGCTTCAAATATATTTATTTCATCATCTAAAACTTGATTCATCATTTCTTCTAATTTATCTTTATCTACCAGTTCAAGAGAATTCAAATCTTGTGTAGAAACAAAATGAATCTTGGTTTCTTCTATCCAATCTATAGGGAAAATAGTATTGATGGGAAACGCACCTGGATTAGCTACATGTTTGGTAAATCTAGATTCAAATAAACGACAAGTGTTTGATGTTATTTCATCAGAATCAGATGTTAATACTAACAATCGTTGTAACCATATTTCTACATGCTCAGTATTAGGTTTGTCTTTAAATTTACTTAATACTTTATTTATAGTATTCAAACGTATTTCATTATCTACATTTTCATACAGTTTCGAAATTATTGTTGTACAGTGAGGAATAACATTAGGATTTTCAAGCATAATATTGACTAATATACTTACTAAGACTTCTAAATCTTCTTGAACAACATCAAGAAACCTAATTCTTTCTTCATATAATTCTGTAAGCGATTTTTTGAGCATTCCTGAGTTAGGAAATTGATCTGCTAATTCCTTGATTTGCCACAGATGCTTTTGTATTGTAATGGTAGCTCGTTTATCTTTATCCTTGTTTAAATATGAGTTTCGTAAAGCGAATCTTTTTGGCTCCCAATATAATTTATCAGCTTTAATTGAATCCAAAATTATATTTTCAGAAAATTTTGTTTTACTTGAATTTAGTTTTAGGTTCAAAATTTGTAAGACTTCTTGGAGACTTTTTGCTATTTCCTCAAGTTCATTTTTATCATTTGAAAAAATCCTATAATCATCTCTATAACGAAGTATCGAATACTCAACAATATTTTTTTCCTCTAACCTTTCCATTAATTTCAAATCCAAATAACCTAAGATAATCTCTGCTATAAAATCCATTAACGCTGATCCTTGTGGTATTCCATTGGTCTGATTGTTTTGTAATCGTTGAAGTTTCTTATCAACTTGACCGCCATACCAGTTTTTAGATTTTTCTAAATTCTTTTTTGTATTCTTTTTTCCATGAATCGCCCAACACAGCGAATGAGTATAAATCGAGGGATAGAAATCAGCAATATCTGTAAAAAAACAGTACGTGTACTCTAAACTTTTTGAAATTGATTGTTGCTCTATCTGCTTCCACCAATTTAAAATTGTAACTCCTTCATCCGTTTTCCCCTTCAATTTTGATTCACCAGGTATCGAAAAACATTGAATTTTTTTATTTCTTCTAAAATCATTAAATCTTTGTTTTAATAAATTCCAATGATCCTCTTTATCATCTGTGTGCCCAGTTAAATAATTTACTAAATCAATATATGGAAGTGGATGTACGAGGGTTATAGGTCTCCAAGAATATTTTCCATCTTTATTTATATAAATTGTATAATTTAAACCTTCTAAATCCCCTAAAAATACCTCCTCTTTTATAATTGTATCTATATCCTTACATTTTCCCTGTTTTGTCATTAGTGCTTTTTTAAATATATTAAGAGTTGGCTGAAATGTAATGTAGTCAGGAAATTGCAGATTACAATAGCTTGTTTCTTTTAAAAAAAACTCTCTAGCTTGTTTTTTTGTCATTTCAAGTACACTTATAAAAGTATTATCTTTAGAAATCTTAGATTGCTCCTGTATTAGATTGTTTGTTTTCATTCTTCTGCTAAGCCCCTCTTTCCTCTTCTATATTCCTCGTCGCATCCCAATACTCAGCTTGTTTAACAACCAACTGAATCGTATCGTTATAATTTCCAGGATATTTATATTTCCTCAAGAGCCTCTTAATCACTCTTCTAACATTTGCCCTTCCTGATTCTTTAACAGCCCAATCCTGTGTCATTTCAGAACTTATAGTCTCTGTAAGCTCTTTCGTAAGCTTTATTAATTGCTCATCAGTGTAGAAGTCTTGAACATTTTTAGAGTTAGCTACTGCATTGTAAAATGCCATCTCAGCTCGAGTTAAGCCAAGTTTCTCATGCTCTTTTTTAGACTCTATCGTTTCTTTAGCAAGTTCAATTAAAAGCTTTCTAATTTTAGATAAATGGTCAGAGCCGTATTCAGCACCGTCTTCTCTCAGAACCTCAGCTAATCCAGTAAATCTATCCAAGGTTTCAGCGTTATCTACAAGGCCTTCTTTATACTTTTTCATTATTCTCTTCAATCTTTCAGAGAACTCTTCACCTTTAACCAGGTTAGTTCTTGAAATTGAACGGATTTCATCCATCAAAACCTTGCTTAACAACTCAATAGATAAGTTCTTTTGTTCCATCTTAGAAATCTTGTCTAGGAAATTTGCATCGAATAAGCTAAAACCATTTTCGAAGTCCTGGAAGAGATTCACAACGCCTTCGCTATGAATAGACTGATGAAGCAGTTCATTAATTTGTTCATTAATCTCAGCCTTAGAAATAGGCCTCGTTGAGGAATCTAAACGATTAATACTAATTCTGACAGCTTCAATAAAAGCAGCTTCTCTTTGCTCGGATTCTGTCGTAATGGATGAGCACAAGGTATGAGCTTGTTTTAATGCATAAGACTCATCCTTAAACTCTTTTTGCATATCTTCACTAAAGCTAAGGATGTGATTAATTCCACCTTGAATTAAATCTGCTCTATCAACAGCTGTAATATGATCAGAGAAGATTGGTGAATAATTGAAATGATAGAAAAATACATTTCGGCACACTTCCAATTTTTCTTGAAATTTAGGATAGGCAGAATCCCTAATATTGGCATTATCCAAAGTTTTTTGGTCTGCCTTTGTGTAATCACTCATTGCCTCTTTCAATGCTCTACCAATACCAATATAGTCTACAATTAAGCCACCTTCTTTATCTTCAAAGACTCGGTTTACCCTGGCAATAGCTTGCATCAAGTTATGGCCTTTCATTGGCTTATAGATATACATGGTTGCCAAAGAAGGAACATCAAAACCTGTCAGCCACATATCGACAACAATGGCTATCTTCATAGGGTCATCATTGTCTTTAAACTTTCTGGCTAACTCATCACGATCAGATTTAGATCCAATAATCTCTTTCCATTCTTCAGGGTCGTTATTTGAACCAGTCATCACGACCTTGACTTTTTCATCCCATGTAGGTCTTAGCTCTAGTATTTTTTTATAAATCTTAATTCCTATCTCTCGGTTATAGGCAACCAGCATCGCCTTACCGGTTAATAGGTGTTCTCTATTCTCTTCATAGTGATCAATAATATCTCTAACCAAAGTATCAATAGCTTGTTCTGAACCTAACAAAGCTTCCATACGAGAAAGTTCTTGCTTAGATTTTTCGATATCGATTTCATTGGCAAATTGAGCCAATTCATCATACTTAGCATCAATTTCTTTTAGCATTTGGTCATTCAAATTCAAATTGATGACTCTATTTTCATAGAAAATAGGCTTAGTAGCCCCATCTTCTACAGATTGAGACATATCGTATATATCAATATAATTACCAAACACTTCCTGGGTATCTTTATCATTGGCGGTTAAAGGAGTTCCTGTAAATCCAATATAGGTAGCATTCGGAAGAGACAGTCTAACCAGTCTTGCCATACCGATTTGCACTTTACCATCAGCAGTAAGCTTAGCCCTTAATCCATAATGTGAACGGTGGGCCTCATCAGCAATGACAATGACATCTTTTCTATCTGTTAATGCTTCTTCTGACTCAGCAAATTTCTGCATGGTTGTAAAAAAGATACCATTAGATACCCTGTCATTTAACAAGTCTTTTAAATGCTCACGTGAATTAGCCTGGACTGGCCTTTGTCGTAAGAATTCTTCAACTCTAGAGAACTGGCCATATAGCTGGTCATCTAAGTCATTTCTATCCGTAATCACCACAAAGGTCGGTTGTTCTAATCGCTTAGACATTAAGCCTGTATAGAAGACCATGGATAGGGATTTTCCAGAACCTTGCGTATGCCAAAAAACACCACCTCTGCCATCTCCCTTTTTCATAGCTTCTAAAGTAGAATTTACTGCCTTATGTACAGCAAAGTATTGGTGGTACTGGGTCATAATTTTAATAATAGATTTGTCTTTGTGTTCAAACACAATAAAGTTCTTGATGATATCAAGGAGTCTATTCTTTTCTAAGACGCCTTCTAATAAGGTATGGTAGTCGGCAAATTTGGTGCTTTCATAATTACCATCCGTTGTCTTCCAATCCTTATACCAAGATTCATTAGAAGTAATGGTGCCTACTTTTGTCTGCGTCATATCTGAAATAATATTGAAGGCATTATAGACAAATAGTTCTTCAATATCGTACTGATAATTTTTAATTTGCCTATATGCTGACCAAATATCAGCTTGGTCTGACGAAGCGGATTTAAGCTCTATTACCACCAAAGGTAAGCCATTGATAAAAAGAACGATATCAGGCCTTTTGCTGTCTTTCCCCACTATCCTAAACTGATTGGAAACAATAAAGCTATTATTTTCTGTATTGTCATAATCTATCAAATAGACCATATACGTCTTTTCTTCGTTTTGATCATAATAAGAAGTAGAAATTCCATTTTGAAGATAATCAAAGAAGGTTTCATTACGTGCTTCTAATAAACCTGCATCAATATGTTTTATCTTTTGAACTGCCTTTTCTATCACTTCAAAAGGCAGACCTGAGTTAATACGAATTAAAGATTCCTCAAAAACTTCCTCAGCTAGAGGAGATTTCAAAGAAGACCTCACGATCTCATGACCTGGTACATATTGATAGCCTAAGCCTTCTATTTTATTGATGAATACTCGTTCAAGCATATCTTCTGTAAATATAATGTTTGACATATCATCACCACCTACAATGGGTTCTCTATTTCTTCTACTTCATCTTGTACTACTCTTATTTCTCCAGACATGAGTTTTGGGAGGAGGGTGTCACGGATTTGGGCGAGGTTTTTATTTTGTTTTTCTAATTGCCATATTAAATCAAAATATAAACCAACAACATTTGAAAACTTTTCCATTACCACATTGTTGGGATAAATAACTTTTATGTTTTTTATATCACCTTGAGTAATTAAGGGTTGTGTACTACCTCGATTATAAGCAGCATAGTCGATTCTCTTTAACTGAAAATATAAAAACTCATAATCAGCTGATGTAAAAACTAATGTATTATCCGATGCCCATATTTTGTCATTTAGCCTTTGAACACTTCCTAAAGTACCTACTCTACCAATCAGGATACAAGATTTATCAATTAAAACTTCATCCGTCCAACCGGTTTGACCATTGGCTCCGTATATAGGAACATCTCCATCTTCCAACCTTTTCATTGGTCGTTTTCCACTTGTAACGTGTGAAAACTCACTGATGGTTTTAACCTCCCACCCTTCAGGAATCATCCCTAATTCACTTTCTACAAACCCTCCATCTTGGAAAGGCTCAAAGTCAACAAACCAAGACTTAAAAATGGCTTGGGCTTGGGCTTCAAGATTGGCAATAATGGCGTTGTTAGTTTCGATTTTTTGGTCGAAAGGTAATAAGAAATCTAAAATTTTCTTTTGCTTATTAAGTGAAGGGATTTTTAATTCCAATTCATTCAGTAAGGCAGTGGTCAAGCTCGGTACCGCGGTTCCAACATTCATCTCATCAAAATTAAATCTTTTTAAATAATAATATAAATACTTTGGCCATATTTTCGATTTGTCTATTTGCGTATAAAAAAGAGTATCTATTGTCCAAAAAGGCTCATCTACATAAAATATATTACTTAAAGTTCCCTTCCTTGGAATAAGCACTGATGCTTCGTCATATATAAATTCATTAACATATCGCATTATTCCACCTGTTCCATATACAGGATATAGCCCATCTTTTAAAACTTTATGGTCCTTACCATATTTGATGGTACAGACATCTGACAGTTTTACTTTATAAGTCAAAGCCAATACCTCCCAACTGTTTTCGAATCTCTTCTTCTAGTCTATGAGATTCACTTAGGAGTTCACTTAGTTCAGACGTCAATCTTTCCATCTTTTCTTCAAACGGTTCTCCATCATCTTCTAACTCTTCTAAACCTACATAACGGCCAGGAGTTAACACAAAATTATTTTCTTCAATTTCTTTGATATCAGCTACATGAACAAAACCTTGTTTTTCAACATCCTTGCCCTCTACAAAATCATGATAAACTCCAGCAACCTTATCTATGTCTTCAAGGCTTAACTCTCTATGAGCCCTAGTTACCATGGTTCCAAGGGATCTTGCGTCAATAAAAACTGTTTTGCCTTCTTGCTTTTTCTTACGATTAATAATCCATAAAGATACTGGAATTCCTGTTGAATAAAAGAGTTTATCTGGCATAGAAATAACCGCTTCTACCAAATCATCACGGAGAATTTCTTCTCTTATTTTCCCTTCTTGGCCACTAGCAGATAAAGAACCATTAGCTAAAACAAGACCAAGCCTACCAGTAGGAGAAAGATGATAAATCATGTGTTGCATCCAAGCATAGTTAGCATTTCCTGGAGGAGGTGTCCCGTATTTCCAACGCACATCTTCTTCTAATTTATCCCCACCCCAGTCACTCATGTTAAATGGCGGATTAGCTAAGATAAAATCGGCTCTTAAACTCTTATGTTGGTCATTGAAGAAGGTGTCTGCTGCTCCTTGCCCTAGATTCCCTTCTAATCCATGAATCGCTAAGTTCATCTGTGCCAACTTCCATGTATTAGGATTAGATTCTTGTCCATAAATAGATAGACCATCTATCCTACCTTGATGACGCTCAACAAATTTTGCCGATTGAACAAACATTCCACCCGCACCACAACAAGGATCATATACTCTGCCCTCATAAGGCTCTAGAATTTCAACAAGCGTTCTAACAATACTTGACGGAGTATAGAACTCACCGGCTCGTTTTCCTTCCTGTTCAGCAAATTGGGCTAAAGCATACTCATAGGTTCTTCCTAAAATATCTTTTGAGTCACCATGCTCTTTTAATTTTAAATTGTTGAATAAATCGACTACTTCACCTAACCTTCTTTTATCAAGTTCCGGTCTAGCAAAGTTCTTAGGCAAGATTCCTTTCAAGCGATCATTTTCTTCTTCAATGGCGATCATAGCCTTATCGATTACTTGACCAATTTCTGGAGTTGTAGCTTGCTTAGCAATAAAATCCCAACGTGCCTCTTCAGGAACGAAGAATATATTTTCTGCTAAATACTCGTCTCTATCCTCTTCAAATCCATCGCCTTCTTCTAGTAATTCTTTATACTTTTCTTCAAATGAATCTGAAATATATTTTAAGAAGATCAATCCTAAAACAACATTTTTATATTCTGCAGCATCAATATTCCCTCTCAATTTATCAGCTGCTTTAAATATTTCTTTTTCAAAACCCAAGTCAGCGCTATTTACTTTATTTGCCATGTCCCCACTCCTTTTTTATCTTTCTAATTAATACATATCTTCTTGTATACAACTTACAATATCTCCGATATCACAATTTAAAGCCCTACAGGTACGACCTGAAACTTCCATGCTAACTGCTTCGTTTTTTCCTGATTTTGCAAGTGTAGCTGAAGACATGCCTGTTATTATTCTTAAACCTTCTAGATATATATTCCGTTCTTCTTATAAGTCATTCTAACAAATAGATAGGGGGTATTACAAAAAAGGTGCCGTCAATCAAACGACACCTGAAATTCGGTTCTATTCTATTGTCTAAGTAATAGCACACGCCTACTTCCCCTCCAAATCCTTAATAACAGCCTCCGGAACTTCCAGCTTCATGGTTTTTATATATAATTCACTGAACTTCCTGATGGGTGGAAACCATTCCACGAAAATAACCGATGCGATGCCGAT